>JBFFIU010000285.1:0-4728 GCA_041556275.1 Anaerolineales bacterium
CACTATTGGGCGAACGTGGCTTTTCTTGACCTGTTCGTGCGCGGGCAGGGTTTGGCAGATATCCTGTCCAGCATATTGGTTTTGCTGGGTTTTACCCTCGTGTTTTTCATCATTGGGCTGTGGCGGTTCGACTATAACTAAGAAATATTAATAAACAGGAGACTGATCATGAATATTATTGGGAGCAGCTTGAGGTTGGCTCGCAAGGATCTCAAAATCCTATTCAAGGACAGAGGACAGCTCGCCGTTTTGTTTGCGCTACCGCTTCTACTTGCCTTGTTCTTGGGTGGATCTCATGCGACCTCGAGAGATCTCGTGACCACCGGTGGTGAGTCCAATCTCTCGATCAAGGTCTATATTGTCAATGAGGATCAGGGGCCATACGGCGCACAGGTGGTAGAGGTGCTGCGTGATATCCAGCCGTTGAAGATGATTCGCTCATGGTCGGTTGACCAAGCCGATGAGAAGGTGGCTGATGGTGCAGCATCAGCAGCAATTATTATCCCTGCTGATTTCAGTGCCGAGATCGACGCCAACCAGCCGACCAGAGTACAACTTCTCAAAGATCCGACTCGGCAAGCACAAGCCCAGGCTGTGGCAGGAATGCTGAAAGAAGTTTTGACAGAGTTGAATGTTCGGGCAGAGATCGAACATGGTATCCGCGCAGTTTACGACCAGACAGGTGCTTTACAAGGTGCCGATCCTCAAGCTGTCCGCGCCGCGCAAGCGCAAACCATGGGCGTCATTTGGACCGCAGTGCAGATGATACGCCAAAATCCAGCCATCGCAGTCCAGCGGGAAGATCTGGCCGGGGAGGAAAGATTGCTCCCTGTCAGTGGGGTTGTATTTGGTTTTTTTATGCCGGCGTTTGCCACCATGTTTGCATTTTTTCTGGTTGGGTTCATGGCCGAGTCGATCCTCAAAGAAAAGGAGGCCGGTTCATTTCGTCGCTTGCTAGCTGCACCTATTCATCCAGCCACGATCCTCGCCGGGAAGATGCTGGCCTTTATTGGCGTGGTTTTTTTACAGATGTTGGTACTGTTTGGGATATGCCGCGCCTTTTTCGCAATGCCGCTGGGGGATTCGCCCTTGGCGTTATTGGCGCTCACACTGGCGCTGGCGCTGGCTGCAACAGGTTTAGGAATGCTGGTTGGGTCCATCGCGAAGACCAGCAAGCAAGCTGGAAGCATCGGCATGTTGTTGGGTTTTGTGCTTTTCTTTGCCGCCGGCTTCATCAGCGCTTTCTCTCTAAAAATCACAGACAACGTTGTAGAAGTTGGGCTACCTTCTGAGGGGTTCAGCTTTTATCTTTCCCAACTCACCCCTCACGCCCATGCCCTTGATGGGTATCTGAAATTAATTCTCAAAGGCGCGGGTTTTGTGGATGTTCTGCCAAATATTCTTACTCTGCTAGGTTTTGCGGTTGTATTCTTGCTGGTGGCCATTTGGCGCTTTAAATTCGACTAACGGATTGCAATTTGAGCGCTGCGTATCATCCAGAGGTCGTGTGCAGCGCCCTGCTAAAACGCACCATTTCGAGCAACCGCTCAATCTCTGCTTCCCAGCTTCCAGGAATTCTTTGAACTATTTGTAATACAAGATTTGTACTATTCCCTGGCGATGTTCCAATTTCGCCATTGAGCTCTCCCTACACAACCCCTCAAATCATCCAATTTCCCCTTATTTAAAAGCGACACATTGACAAAAACCGTTCGACAGGCATATCGAACGGTTCTTTTAGAACGGATAACCCCTAGCGGACCTGTTCCGAACCGCCTTCCCCATGATTTTTAAGTACAAACCATCAAAGTGGGTTACGAGTCTCGAAGACATTACCTGTTCTGAACAATACTTTAGTCATCTAAAATCATAAGCAACACCAGATTAAACTACATGAAAAAGAGAGCAGGGTCTCATTATGAGACCCTGCCCATCACACATCTTTTACTGCCGTGCCATCGCGACCTTGTAGCGCTCCTCCGGCGTGATCAGGTGGTCGAGATCCTCGGCCTTCTCATCAATGTCGATCTGCACCCAATTCACGGTGCCGCTGAACTCGCTGTCTTTCTGCCCGTAGTCTGGAGAGACAGGCGAGCCGGCGTCCTTACCAACGTCGCAAGTATCCGTACCGAAGAGCATCGGCACTGTCATGTCCACGCGGCCCTCACCGTCTTTCTGTCCGTCCACGAACAACGAGACGGTTCCCCCTTTGGCCAGACCGCCGCCGTCGTAGGTGAACTCCATGCGTACCTGATGCTTGCCAGTGGGGATCTCCTGCTTGCCCTCAGCAAAGTAATTCTCGATGCCGAAAAAGTTGTAGCAGTGCTTCAGTTTGCCTTCCTTGGCGTAGAGGCTCCAGCCGCCAATCGCGGCGCCCAGGGAGACGATCACACCGTTGGCGCCAGATTCCGGCACTTCGATCTCAGCGGTTAACGAATACGATTTATTGTGGGTCTGGAGTATCACGTGTTCCTGCAGTCGATGCATACCGCCAAACAGCATTTGCGACTTCCCCTTGATCAATTGCGGCCGGCCTGCGATATCAGCATTTAAGCGCTCGAACACGCGATCGTCAAGCGGGATGACATTGTATTTGGCCGCTTCGATCAGGAACAACCGCTGCAATTCGGCGAGCTTTTCCGGATTCTCCTTTGCCAGATCCTTCGACTGCGTCCAGTCTGTGTTGGTGTTGTACAACTCCCAGACATCCTCATCAAAGGAACGGTCGTAAGCGCCAACCCAAGGCACGCCATGCCTGGTCACCGCCGTCCACCCCTTGTGATAGATACCGCGGTTGCAGAACATTTCGAAATACTGGGTTTCATGCCGTTCCGCCGCCTTGGCATCATCGAAAGCATACAACATGCTGACACCCTCAAAAGGTGCCTGCTGGACACTATTCACGATCGTCGGCGCAGGGATTCCCGCGGCCTCGAGGACCGTCGGCGCGACATCGATTACATGACCAAACTGTGATCGGATCTCGCCCCTGGCCTGGATGCCGTTTGGCCAGTGCACGATCGTGCCGTTGCGGGTTCCGCCCCAATGTGAGGCGACCTGCTTGGTCCATTGGTAGGGCGTATCCATGGCATGCGCCCAGCCAACCGCGTAGTGGTTAGAGGCTTCCGGCCCACCGAAATCGTCGATTTTGCTCATCAGGAATTCAGGGGTTTCGATCGCACTCATCCCGTTGAGCACAGCGATTTCGTTGAAGCAGCCGTTCGGCGTTCCTTCAGCGGAGGCACCATTGTCACCGATGATATAGTAGATTAGCGTGTCATCGAGAATTTCCAGGTCATCCAGGGCATTGATCAGCCGGCCAACTTGATGGTCGGTGTGCTCGAGGAACCCGGCATAGGTCTCCATCTCGCGGGCGAGAATGGGTTTGAGTTCCTCGGGCATGTCATCGTATGCGGGGATCTCGTCGGGTCGTTCGGTAAGCACTGCATCCTCAGGGATCACGCCCAGCTTCTTCTGGCGTTCAAAAGTCTCTTGGCGCAGTTTATCCCAGCCGCCGTCGAATTTACCCTTGTATTTTTCGATCCATTCCTTAGGTACGTGGTGCGGGGCATGGGTAGCGCCGGGCGCGTAATACATAAAGAAGGGCTTGTCGGCCATGAGTGCCTTTTGTTGTCGCACCCAGGCGATTGCTTTGTTGGTCATATCCTCGGTGAAATGGTAGCCTTCTTCGGGGGTTTTATTCGGTTCAATCGGGATCGTGCCTTCGTAGATACCGGGATAGTATTGGTCGGCCTCGCCGCCGATGAAGCCGTAGAAGTACTCAAACCCGCCGCCACCGCTGGGCCAGGAATCGAAAGGCCCCATCGGGCTGGTTTGCCAGACGGGCACCTCGTGGCATTTGCCGAATTGTGCCGTCGCGTAGCCGTTGAGTTTGAGCGTCATGGCGAGCGGTGCCTTGTCCTTTGGAAGCACCGAGGTGTAACCAGGCGCCGAGGTTGCCATCTCGGTGATACCACCCATGTTCACCGAATGGTGATTGCGTCCGGTCAAGAGCGCCTGGCGCGTGGGCGAGCAAAGCGCGGTGGTGTGGAAGCGATTGAGCTTCAAGCCGTTGTTGGCCAATCGCTTGGCCGCCGGGGTGTCGACGGGACCGCCGAAGACGCTGCTCGCGCCAAAGCCGACATCGTCAATCAGGATGACCAGTACGTTGGGCGCGCCTTTCGGGGGTCGTATATCCCGGATCGGCGGGAACTTGGTTTCCGGATCTTTGGCGTCATAGGTCGTCAGACCTACGTGCTTCACCTCCGGGACGGGTAGTACGGATCGTTGAATTTTATCTACTGTACTCATGGTTTATCTCCTTTTGGAATATGACATTTTTGGATAATCGAGCTCAGGCAGCGCTTCCCCGGCAGCCGATCACGCCAGGGAAAGTGATGCCAGGTTTGTATTCTTTGATTTATATGATTTATCTCCTTATCTTGATAATATGGTTGGCTAGTTCATTGAAGATGCTGCAACAGAAACGCGTTCAGTTCAGCATAGGCGTGCGCTGACTCTGGCGAGTTCAGCACGAAAATGTAATCTCCGTGGGAAACGCCATCGTAGACCAGAATATCTGCTAGGACTCCCGCTTGACGGAGTTTGATATGGGTGCGAGCAGTGCTGCTCAAGAGCATATCGCGCGTCCCTGTTATCAACAAGGTGGGTGGAAAACCGTGGACATCACCATAGTAAGGTGAGACCAAGGGATCTTTCGGATCGCGA
>JBFFIU010000286.1:0-4727 GCA_041556275.1 Anaerolineales bacterium
GATGAAGGATCGATCCGAGATATCGCAGAAGAATATGGGCTCAGTTATTATCTCGGTCTTGCGGACAGTCAGCTGCCTTTCGAACCTGTTTATCAAGATGATAATGTCATCCTTTATGCGATAGATTAATAGGATAAATCAGACTAGTGCAAGCGGCAGTCCCCGATTCAATTCGGCAGTTCTAATATCCAGATATTTCCGTCATCTGCGGAGACGAAGGCGATCATCTGGCCATCTGGGGATACGCTCCAATCGCCATTAGCGATCCTGAAGGGTGTTATGGAGGGGTCGCTGAGTGGCTGCACCTGTCCAGAGGGAGCCTCGACCTGTAGCAAGCGGTGCATGGGTTGGCTGAGATCCAGGGGGACGATCAAGAGGCGCTGATCGTCGCGCCACTGGTAGCCTCCAAAAGTATCCAGACGGCGACGCTCTCCAGTACGTGAGTTCGCCAGCCACAGCCCATCCTGGGCTGGATCGGCGCTGAATGTAGTTATATAGGCGACCCATTCCCCGTTTGGGGAGATTCTAGCCTGCCGGATCCGGGCGCCGCGGCCCAATTCGACCAGGATCGGCTGGCCATCTTGGGTTTGTTCCGGGCTCAAAGCCCAGAGTGCCTGTTCGCTGGCAGGGCCCTCTACCAGCCCGCTAACCAGTATGCGTCCATCAGGAAACCAACCATCGAAACCAGCGCGAATACTGGAAAACACTTGTCGATCCTGGCTGCCATCGACGCGGCTGATCCAGATATCGCGCCGGGCGGTATTGAACGGAGGTCCAGTCTGCCCAGCAGTCCAGGCCAGCCAAGCCTTGTCTGGTGAAAAGCTGACCGCCCGCCCACCGTTGGGGAGAATCCATTTTTCCCCGCTTGCGAGATCTTCAATGTGAGTCGCCCCGTCTTGAGGGAAGGCGCGCAGCAGCATGTCATGGGAATATATCCCCAGGCGCTCAGTGATAAATTGCGGTTCACTCCCTTGGGCACTTACGCCCCATAATCCTGCAGGCGCTTCTGGGGAGGGCCGGTCAATATATAGCAGCTGCTGACCATCTGCAGACCAGAAGGGATCGACACAGCACCCACCTGTAGTCAACCTGCGCAGAGCAGGTGCTGGGGTTGGGCTCGGTGAGGTGATCGGTGTAATAGAAACTGAAGGCGAGGATTCTGTGTGAACGGGGGTGAAGTCGAGATCATTACTTATCGACTCCTCAACTGGTATGGTTGGGGATGCTGCAGGTACTTGAGCAGACGGGAGTTGGGAGATGATGGTCTCGGGCGGAGATGGGTTTTCTGAACTGCATCCTGCCAGGAGTAACACTAAAGAGATCAACGCCAGAGGCAAACGACGGGGATTCATGGTCAGCGGTTCCAATCCAGCGGCCAGGGAGAGCTATAGTCATTCAAGAGCGGTCCCCAGAAGGTGGTTTCTGGTTGGTCGTAAAGATTTTGCCAGCGTCGCGGGTCGCTCAGGTCTCTCGCAAAGCTGCGCCCAAATGGGCCTACCAAGGCGAGGCTGTCCCAATCTGCCGCGATGAGGATCTGTGGATTGTAAGCCCGGTTGTAGGCGCCTGCGTTGCGGATCTCCAGGTGCAGGTGCGGCCGGGAGGTGCAGGATTCATCAGGGTCACCGACTTTGGCGACGATCTGCCCGGCCTGGACAGTTTGCCCGGGGACCAGGTCCGGACGTTCGAACAGATGCCCGTAGAAAGAGGCATAACCATTGGCGTGGTCGATCATTAAATTGTGCGGAGCTGATCCATGCTCTAGAGCATCCACCTTGGAGACGACGCCATCCCCAATGGCCACGATCGGGTAGCCACAGCGGGCGGAAAGGTCAACCCCGAAGTGCAGTCCTTGACCGGCGGCGTAGGTGCTGTTGCGCTGACGATAAGCCCCGGTGGTATTGCCGTACGCCTGACCCAACAACCAGGTCTCCGGTCCTGGGGGATCCTGGAACGGCAGGCGGAAAGGTGGTTCTGGGTTCTCCTGAGCATTGATACTTGATGGTTCAATGCCCAGGCTGAGCGAGACAAAAATGAGCAGAAGAGCACTTCTGATGAACAGCTTTATCATGCCAAAACTCTTAATTGGAGGATATTTGTCCTGATCGTAGCACAGGACTTGGGTTGAAAAATAAGAGTCGAATGAGAGCATAAATTAGGGATGGAATCAGCAAGGGATAGAAAAGGATTAAAATGAAGGATAAATTCGGCAAACAGGTTGCGTGAGGCGTCATTCACTGGTATGCTTAACCTCAAACCGTGGGACCTTTTCGCATGATTAATCATGGGGTTATCTGGTGGCCAGAATGCCAGCCTGCGGGATTGCAAATAGATCATTCACCTGACGACTGATTATTATGTATGTAGCCATCGAAGGCGTGATTGGTGTAGGTAAGACTACTTTGGCCCGTCTGCTCCAGCCGGCTTTCCAGGCTGCTTTGTTGCTGGAAGTATTTGAAGAAAACCCGTTCCTGTCTGATTTCTATGCCGACCGGGGACGTTATGCATTCCAAACGCAGGTCTTCTTCCTGCTCAGCCGCTATCACCAGCAGCGCAATGCGGTGGGGCAGCTGCTATCCGAGATGGAGAACCTGCTCTCCGACTACACTTTTGAAAAGGATGCCTTGTTCGCAAGTATCAATCTCCAAGGGGATGAACTGGAGATGTACCATCGCGTTCACCAGGCGCTTGAGGAGAAGATCGTCAAACCAGACCTGATCCTGTATTTGCGCGCCAGCACCGATACGCTGATGCAGCGCATTGCCATGCGCGACCGTCCTTACGAACGGGACATGGAGAGGGATTACATCGCACAGCTCAATGACGCTTATGATTCTTTCTTTGTCGCCCACCACCAGGGCGCAAGAGTTCTGTCGATCGACAGTGATCAGCTGGATTTCGTCAAGAGTGATGCCGATTTGAAATTCGTTGAAAACCGCCTGCGCCAGACGCTTAGATTACCTCCGTTCCAGCAGGAGCTACCCCTGGAATCTCAAGCGGATTGAATGAAAACTGTCCATGCGAATCACAACCTCACTGCTCCATAAGATCGCTCGCGATACCGTTGCCCAACGTACACGCACCGATCACAGCATATTGGCGGTATATCTCTCTGGTTCTTTGGTCTCCGGAGATCCGCTGTTGGGGGGGACCACAGACATCGATTTGTTCATCATCCACAACGACCTAACCAGTCCCGAAAGGGAGATCGAACGTCTTACAGATGAGGTTCATTTGGATATCGCTCATCAGGCCAGGGATATCTACCATGAAACACGCGCCTTGCGTTTGCACCCCTGGCTGGGAGAAATCATTATTAATTGCAAAGTCATGTATGATCCGCAACACTTTTTGGATTTCACCCAGGCCAGCGTGCGCGCCCAATTCGATCAGCCGGAGATCAGGCTGCAGCGTGTACAGAGCCAGGCAGAGCACGCCAGACAGATCTGGTTGGCTCTGCACGATTTGGAGATTGAGCCACAGATCCCCCAGGTTGAACAGTATTTGCGGGCTGTTGGGCACGCCGCCAACGCGGTAGCCTGTCTGAGCGGTGCTCCGCTCACCGAACGCCGTTTCTTATTGGAGTTTCCGGGGAGAGCCGCTGCTGTGGGCAGAGAGGGGCTTTACCCTGGTTTGGTTGGCCTATTAGGCGGCGCCCAAGTGGAGGCGGAGGCACTGGGATCCATGTTGGTCGCCTGGGAAGAATCTTACCAGGCTCTTCCGGAAAAGGAAGCCCCGGCACGCCTGCACCCGGTCAGATTTGCGTACTACCAGCGAGCTTTTAAAAGCATGCTGGGCAGGGAACAGCCATATGACATGCTCTGGCCGCTCCTGCGCACGTGGACCAGCGTGGTCGAGTGCCTGCCCGATGATGATGACCACTCCCAGGATTGGCGGCAAGTTATCCAGGAGCTAGGCCTGCTGGGAGCGGGATTTTCTGAAAAGGTGGCCGCCCTGGACGCATACCTGGATAGCGTTGAAGAACTGTTGGACGAGTGGGCGATCGCGCGGGGGATTGAGCCCGGAACTCTTTAGCTCCCTATATAACTGTCCATATTTTCCCCATCTGAATGCAATACTTATATTGTTCAATCCAAAATAACTTCATATAATTTTGTTGATTTGATATAATATTATTGTTTTGGTAAATTTTGTCGGAATTTCTTTGTCGAGGTTATTGTTTTGACGATATCTGAAAAAGTACAGTTAACCTATACAACCATATTGAAGCATTTTGTTCAAACAGGAAGAGCGCCGCACTACACGGAATTGGCGGATTTGCTTGAGGTAGACGTTGATGAAGCTCGGGAGCTTCAACGCGAAACCGCTTCGACGGAAAGAATGGGTTGTTGGATGTCTCATGATACAGATTATATTGAATCCTGGGCTCCATTTTCTAATGTGCCCACACATCATCATATCAGTGTAGATGGAAAACCAGGCTGGTATGGCCAATGAGCTTTAGAATCGCTAGCGGTTCGCTGGCTTTTCCCTGGTTCAGAAATTCTCGTTCAGAGTCGCTGTCTCGATTGTGGGGAAATTGTCAGTGTCCGTCTGAACAATAAAGATATTCTCGAAATTAACCCACCAACGGCTGTCGGTTATATGATGACCCCTTTCACCAAATGGCGAGAAGGCTCGACATCGTTCAATTGAAGCCGGATGAACTTCTTCCGGTCGGAAGAACACGTCAAAAAATGGTCGCTCTACACGCCTCTCGGCGAAGATTA
>JBFFIU010000287.1:0-4695 GCA_041556275.1 Anaerolineales bacterium
GGGCTAAGGTCTGGACTTCCGCATTCATCAACTTGACCTTAGTCTGGCTCTCAAATTGGGGTTCAGGATGTTTGACACTGATGATGGCGGTTAAACCTTCCCGGGTATCATCTCCAGTAAAGTTGGGATCGGCATCTTTCAGCAAGCCGCTCTTACGGGAATAATCATTGATCGTGCGTGTCACCGCGGCGCGCAATCCTGTCAGGTGGGTACCCCCATCAATGGTATTAATGGTATTTGCGAAGGCATAAACCGACTCAGCATAGGCATCCGTATATTGAATTGCCGCGTCAATCGTAACCATATCGATCTCTTTTTCAACATGGACGACAGGATGTAGGGTTTTACGATTCCGATTCAGATACCTGACAAATGAGGTGATGCCACCTTCGAAGTAGAAGGTCATCTCCCGATCCACACGCTCATCCAAAAATCGAATAGTCACTCCCCGCGTTACAAATGCCATCTCTCTTAAACGCTGCACCAGAGTGTCATAGCGATAATCGATATCCCCGGTGAAAATCTCCGGGTCAAACTTAAACCGGGTGCTAGTTCCTGTTTCTTTATCCGCCACCTTCCCATCGACTTCAACTGGTCCGGTCGGATACCCTCGTTCGTAGCGCTGGCGGTGAATTCGACGGTCTCGCTTGACCGTCACCTCACACCACTCTGAGAGCGCATTTACCGCCGATACCCCAACACCGTGTAATCCACCGGAAACCTTATAACCACCACCGCCAAATTTACCTCCGGCGTGCAGCATGGTCATCACTACTTCCAATGCAGATTTGTTTTCCTGAGGGTGCTTATCTACCGGGATACCGCGTCCGTTGTCCGACACCGTGACACTGCTGTCCGGGTGGATGGTTATATCGATCCGATCGCAGGCCCCGGCTAAAGCTTCATCAATCGAGTTATCGACAACTTCGTAAATCAAATGATGCAGCGCTTTTACATCCGTTCCACCAACATACATACCTGGCCTTCTACGAACAGCTTCCAATCCCTCCAGGACTTGAATATCCTTTGCTTCGTAAGAAATCCCAACATCTTTTCCCATTGCTTAATGAACCTCCAATTTCTCTATAAGACCTACCGAAATCAAATGGCCTCCCCCAACATTTGATTTTTTATATCTCAAACTGTCGTCACATTCCGTACTCTCACCATCTCCTGGATCCAATTCAGAGCATCGCGATAATAAACGAAACTGGATGCGAGCAGGCTCGTTGTGACAAAGGCATGCCCAAGGATGCCAATCAACAATAACCAGGAAGTCCCCCTAGGGACCAACCAAAGGAAATCCAGGCCTTTACTGAGCATGAAAATCGCGAGGATGAATAATAGCGTAGTGGGCAAGGTTTTACGCAGAAGATCAACGCTCACCTTGATCGACTTGATGATATTGTTGCGGTTGAGCACAATTCCATGCGGCGAAAACACCAAAGGCAGGAACAACCAAAAAATGAACCCTACATATAACAACAACAAGCATTGACCAAAAGAGAATCCCCCGAACGCGATCAGGGAAAGGATAATACTACCCGGAATACTGACAAAAATTAAAACCAATGCCAAAATAAGCGCAAGGTAAAACATCTGTAAAGAGGCCCATGGCCAGAGACCAAATGCCTGGCGCCAGCTCACCTCTCCGCGGATAGCTGCTTGGCCGACAACCGTAAAGTAGAGCGTCCCAAGAGATATGCCTAATAAGGAGATCAATACCCAGGCGATAAAGGCTCTACCTAATGAATTTATCTCCCATGATATTGGTAATCCAAGCGGTGTCTCAAACGGCATTTGAGACACGATGAGGCTAGTAACACCAACCGGATAAGACCGCAGGGCAGTGAGCAAATTGAACTGTTTTGCGATCTCAGACCAGGCTGCTTGGATTGGAGTAATTAATTCCGTCATCCCCGGATCTTGCAGGGTATAGATTCGAAACAACTGATCGGATATCGATCTGATCAATTCGGTTAATCGAACTCGAGGACCAAACCAAAGAAAAAGGTCAAGAACCAGCGGAAACAATATCAAGAGGATATGATTGGCAATAGCATCAAAACCCGACCGAATCGCTCCGATCAGGTTTGGCGCCGGTGGCAGAGTCAGTTGGCTATTCCTATTCATTAAGTATTACCATTTTGATACCCTAATTTTATCATACGGGGCCTTCTTTACAGACCTTGTCATACGATCAATAATTCAGCTAATCCACTACATTCTCCCCCCAGATAATGACAAATGTTTAGGTTTGAAGTGAAAATATCCCCTTGACCGTTCCTTCACAAGTCGGTAGAATGAGAGAATTAACTGGCTACCTTAGTTGGATGGTCAGCAACTGCGGTAGCGCAACGTTTTGATCGGATGGGTGTTAATTCTGGTCAGATGCTTTCGTCGCTATTCAAGGAGGTGATGCCAGACACTGTTATATTTCCCCATAGACATTTAAATCGTTCGTAAAACCCGTAAACGCGGGAAAAATCCAAATCTTTCTGGAGGAGGAAAGAGGTATGAATAAGAAATTGTTAGCCCTATTGTCATTGCTGCTCTTTGCCAGCATGATCTTGGCAGCTTGTGCTCCTGCTGCCACACAAACCCCCGAAGAAACAGAAGCTCCACAAGAAACAGAAGAAACAATGGAGTTTGAGTGCACGGATGCAATCGGATGTGTTGAACTTGCCCCCGGTGACCCGGTTCACATCGCCTCGATGCTCACCATCTCAGGCGCGACCGCCTTCCTGGGTGAAGACTCCGTCGGTGCGATCGAGATCGCCATTGATGATCGCGGCGGCCAGCTACTCGGTCGGGATATCCAATACACCAGCGAGGACGCTCTCTGCAGCGCTGAGGGTGGGCAGACGGCAGCCACGAAAGTTGCCTCCGATCCGACCATCCTGGGCGTGATCGGCACCAACTGCTCCAGCGCCATGACCGCCGCTATGGACACGATGAGCAGCGCTGGCCTGGTGACACTGTCCCCCTCGAACACTGCCCCGGCACTCACTCTTGACGATCCGGCTGCTGGCGGGACCTATAAACCGGGTTATTTCCGCATCTGCCACACGGACTTCTTCCAGGGGCAAGTAGCGGCCGAATTCGCTTACAATGAACTGGGCGCGCGCACCTTAGCCACCATCCACGATGGCAGCCCCTATGCAGACCAGCTGCAGGAGGTTATGGCTGGCCGCTTCGTTGAACTGGGCGGCGAGGTCACCTTCCAGGGCGCGGTCAATGTAGGTGACACCGACATGCGTGCAGTTTTAACCAGTGTCGCTGCGGACTCACCGGACGTGCTTTACTTCCCGATCTTCGAACCGGAAGGCCCGTTCATCGTCGCCCAATCGTCTGAGATCGCCGGGCTGGAGAACACCACCCTGGTCGGCGCTGATGGACTCCTGGCAGACTCCTTCCCTGAGAACGCGGGACCCAACGCGATCGGCATGTACCTCTCCGGACCGTTCGTTACCGGGGCGCCCTATGACGAGTTCTTAAGCAAGTGGGATGCCAAGTTCGGCGGCGTTCCCCCAAGTGGTTTCCATGCCTTCGCTTACGATGGCACCAATATCCTGTTTGACGCTATCGAAGCGGTCGCCGTGACGGATGCCGATGGCACCACCTACGTCGGTCGCCAGGCGCTGCGGGACGCAGTCAAAGCTACTTCTGGTTACAACGGCCTGACTGGTACACTGGACTGCGCCGACAAGCAGTTCGGTGAATTCACCAGCAAGGCTGACTGCGCCACCGGTGAAGCTTTGGGCGTCTTCGAGATCTCCGAAGCCGAGGTGAACGATGGCAATTGGCCTCCGGAAGTAGTCTACACACCTTGATCCAATTGCTAGACAATCGAATGAGGCAAACCAATAATTTTTAGTTTATACAGGATGAGCCAGGGATTTTGGCATCTCTGGCTCACCTGTTCATTTATTTTAATTCACTGAGAGAGGTCACGGATGCTGAAAGGATTCCTGGATCGCTACCTGGAGCGTTTCTCCTGGGTAACCTTTTTTCTGGATGTCTTTCGTATTGTTGCCATTATCATCATCGTTCTCGGCGTCTACAACACAGTGACCGCAGCCAGATATACCAGCGCACAATGGGTGACGCTGGTCTTTGCCGGCCTGGCCCAAGGCAGCATCTACGCCCTGATCGCCCTGGGATACACCCTGGTGTACGGTATCCTGCTGATGATCAACTTCGCGCATGGTGAGGTGTATATGGCGGGCGCTTTCACGGCCGTGTTCCTGGCTAACTATCAGGCCAACTCGGGTTTTCTGGCTCGTTCCCCACTCCTGGCCATCCTGTCCTGGCTCGCTCTGGCAGCTGTGGTATCCACAGGTATGGCCGTACTCCTGGAGAGGTTTGCCTATCGCCCACTGCGCAATGCTCCCCGCCTGGTGCCGTTGATCACCGCCATCGGTGCTTCCTTCGTCTTGCAGTACACATTTCGTGGCATGTATGGCACCGAATTCCGGTCCTATCCGACCGTCCCGGTGTTGCAAGGCACGGTGAGCGTGCTCGGATTCCAGGTCCCGCTCGTCCAATTGGTAGTTATCTTCGCGGCCATCGTTCTGATGGTTATTCTATATTTCTATGTCGAACGCACCAAACGGGGCACGGCAATGCGCTCCGTATCCGAGGATCACGATGTATCACGACTGATGGGCATAAATATTGATAGGATCATTGTCA
>JBFFIU010000288.1:0-4687 GCA_041556275.1 Anaerolineales bacterium
GATCGAGAAAAGCGATCTGCACCTGCCGATGCCGCCAGATTGCGGCGTGCCGGAACAAGTCCAGTTGGGCATCCGACCTGAGGATATTAATATCGATCCTGAGGGCCAATTCAGCGGGCAGGTTGCCATCACCGAACCACTCGGTGTGGAAACGGTGGTTCACATTCGTTCTAAGGAACAGACCCTAATCAGCCTGCTCCCTGGATTAGTAGATTATCGCAAAGGGGATGAGGTCAAATTTAATATTCAAAGTGACAGACTGCACTGCTTTGACCTGGATGGAATCCGCGTCCAGATGGAATAACACCAGATATAGGGAGAGAATGAAATGCAGATCGGCGTAAACGCCTGGGTGTGGACTTCACCCTTGACGACTGAAGAGCTGGAGAAATTAGCCCCCAAGGTAAAGGATAGGGGCTTTGACTGGATCGAAGTTCCTCTCGAAGGATTGGAAGATATGGACCATAAACGTGGGGCTGAGATCATCAAGGAACACGATCTCGGGGTCAGCGGTTGTGTGGCTATGGGTCCAGACCGGGATCTGATCCATCCGGATAAAGCGATCCGGGAGAATGGGATGGCTTATGTGAAGGGCGCCATCCAGGCGGTGAATGACCTGGGAGGGAACAATCTTGTCGGCCCCTTGTATTCCGCGGTCGGGCGCACCTGGCAGTCCACCCCAGAAGAGAGGGCGCGCGATACGGATTTACTGGTCGAGAACTTGAGCGAGCTGGCCCAATATGCTGCGGATTACGATGTCATCTTGTGCGTCGAACCGCTCAACCGCTTTGAGACCAGCTTCATCAACCTGGCTGAGCAGGCGATCCCAATCGTTGATCGGGTAGATCACCCGAACTGCCAGATGATGCTGGACACCTTCCATATGAATATCGAGGAGAAATCCCTGGGAGATACCATCCGCGCAGTGGGACCCCGCCTGCGGCACGTACACGCTTGCGAGAATGACCGCGGTGCCCCGGGGACAGGCAACATCCCCTGGGATGAAGTCGCCAAGGGACTCAACGATATTCATTATGATGGCCCGGTGGTGATCGAATCGTTCACTGCCAAAGTGAAAAGCATCGCCCGGGCAGCGGCGATCTGGCGTGCCCTGGCGCCCAGCCAGGATGCGCTGGCAGAGGATGGCCTCAAGTTCCTCAGGCAGCTCTTGATTTAGGTATTGGATCTCACTCGTTGAGGTTGATGGGCAGAACGCCCAAGGATATTTATATTTACAAACGAAACAATGATTGAAGGAGAATAAAAAATGGCAAGACCAGTCACACTTTTCACCGGACAATGGGCTGATTTGACTTTAGAAGATCTGGCCAAGAAAGTTAGCGAATGGGGTTTTGACGGGCTGGAGCTGGCCTGTTGGGGGGACCATTTCGAGGTCGACAAGGCTCTTGAGGATGATGCTTATGTCCAAACCCGCTGGGATATTTTGAACAAGTACAACTTGAAGTGCTTCGCCATCAGCACCCACCTGGTTGGACAATGTGTGTGCGATGATCCGATCGACCAGCGACACAAGGGTATCCTTCCAGAGCGTTTATGGGGTGATGGGGATGCCGAAGGAGTTCGCCAACGCTGCGCCGAGGAAGTAAAAAATACAGCCATAGCGGCCAAGAAATTTGGCGTATCGGTTGTCAATGGCTTTACCGGCAGTGCTGTTTGGAAGAACCTTTATTTCTTCCCTCCCACATCTCAAGATGACGTCAATGTTGGATATGATGATTTTGCAGATAGGTGGAAGCCGATCATGGATGTGTTTGCTGAAAATGAGGTCAAATTTGGACTCGAAGTCCATCCAACTGAGATCGCTTATGACCTGATCACTGCGAAACGGGCTTTGGAAGCAATTGATATGCATCCAGCTTTTGGATTTAACTTCGATCCGAGCCACTTCATTCACCAATTTATTGATCCGGTAGAATTCATCGATGAGTTTGGTGATCGCATCTGGCATGTTCACGTAAAAGACTCCCGTGTGCAGCTTTCGGGGCGGAACAGCATCCTGTCATCGCACCTTGATTTTGGAGATTCCCGCCGGGGATGGGATTTCGTCTCTCCAGGTAGGGGGGATGTGAAGTGGGATCAAATGATCCGGGCCTTAAATCGGGTTGGTTATTCTGGCCCACTATCGATCGAGTGGGAAGATTCCGGGATGGATCGTGACTGGGGGGCACCAGAGGCATTGAAGATGGTGCGCAGCCAGGATTTCACCCCTTCACAGGTAGCCTTTGATGCGGCATTTGCATCGAAAGATTAATTTTTTGATCTCAAAAATCATTTGGAGAACTATTTTGGATGTTATTTGGAGGTATCTATGAGCGAAAAAACGAGTTTCACCAGCATGGCTGGTCCAAAAGCGGAAGGCGAGGCCCCCGAGGTCGGTTTTGGTATGCTGGGTTATGCCTTCATGGGTAGGGCGCACAGCAACGCGCTGAAAACCCTGCCTTACATGATGTACCCACCCGTAGCCAACCCTAAACTGGTTGCGATCAGCGGGCGCGATGAAAGCGAGGTCGCCGAAGCTGCCAAGCGCTACGGCTACCAGAAGTACTACACAGATTGGCGGGCGATGGTTGAAGATGAAGAAGTACAGGTGCTGGATAACGGGGGTCCCAATGATATCCATGCCGAGCCATCCATCCTGGCTGCCCAATTAGGCAAACATGTCCTGTGCGAGAAACCTCTTGCCCGCACGGCCGAAGAATCGAAGACTATGCTGGAGGCGGTAGAAAAAGCGGGTGTGAAGCATATGGTGGCTTTTAACTACCGTTTTGTGCCGGCGGTGCGCATGATCCGTGAGCTGATCGATGCGGGTGCTTTTGGGCAAATTTACCACTTCCGGGCAGTATACCTCCAGGAGTGGATCATGCCCCATTATGGGGAAAATAAAATCTGGCGCCTGGACAAGAAGGTGGCTGGCAGCGGCGCCATTGGCGATCTGGGAGCGCACATCATTGACCTGGCCCATTATCTGGTTGGTGGCATGAAGAGCATCGCCGCCAACACCCAGACTTTTATAAAAACGCGGCCTCTTCCTGATGGAAGTGGTGAGGGCGAGGTCGATGTCGATGATGCTTTTGTGGCTGCGGTTGAATTCGAAAACGGAGCCCTCGGCACGCTCGAATCAACGCGTTTTGCTGGAGGACGCAAGAACTACAACTGCTTCGAGATCAATGCTGAGAAAGGCAGCGTACGTTTCAACCTGGAGCGTTTGAACGAATTGCAGGTCTTCTGGGTGGGTGAAGAACCCAAAGAGACCCAGGGTTTTCATGATGTCCTGGTTACCGAAGATTATCATCCCTGGTGGGATTATTGGTGGCCGCAAGGTCATATCATCGGTTGGGAACACACTTTCATTCACGAGATCAATCATTTCCTGGACTGCATTGTCAATGATCGAGAAGTTGGTCCACACGGGGCTACGTTCGAAGATGGATACAAAGCTGCCGTGATCTGCGATGCGATTATTGAATCTGCAAATGGGAAACGGCACGTTGATATCAAATATTAATGCCTGAATTTTGACAAGGCTGTCCCAATAGAATGTCACCCTGAGCGCAGCGAAGGGTCTCACTCTCGAATTTCGAGATTCTTCACTCCGCTGCGCTCCGTTCAGAATGACTTTTTCTTCGGTTTTTGACAGCCTTGTCGAAAAATTTAATCATACTTGTCCGAGCCATTTGGTCCGAGAGTGATGAACGATTGGCCTGGAAAAAACTGATAAGACTGCAATGGTAGAGGAGTAAACATGGAAGTTTCTCGTCCACGTATACCGGTAACCCTGCTCATCGTGATCGCCGTATTGCTAGTACTTGGATTTGTAGCTGGACGCTATATTAATGCCACGATGACGGAAGAGCAGCTGGCGGATAATATCTTCATCAACGCCATACCCTTTGTGCTGATCTTTGCGGCTATCATCCTGGGATTTATCGCTATCATTTACGTTGTGGCCAGCATGCTGGATAACAACATTTCCAAGCGCGCACATCGCATCGTCGAGCAAATTCTGATAGTCGGAATAGTCTTAGGCGTGGTGGGCATGTTCCAGCCCTGGGTCTTTGAGGGCTATAAATATGGCTTCGTATTGCTGCTCATCTCTACTTTAAGTTTTATTCTCTGGAGCCATGTCACTCCCAAACGAGAACTCCTGCAGGAAGAACCTTTTTCAAGTCAGGCTGAAGCCGTTCAAGAAAATATCGAGAGCAGTAGTGGAGCATAATGGTTGATGCCTGGACGTTACAAGACTCTTCCTGAAATTATCTGTGCTCATTTGACCGTTGAAACACAGATCGGTTTTTTATTTCCCATCAATAAGTAGTTAACCCGAGGTTCAAGTTATTGCTTTCTTTGACCAAAACCTATCTGAATTGTCATTCTGAAGGAGCGAAGCGAGTGAAGAATCCCTATTGACTCGGTTGGCTTTGGTCTCAGGGATACTTCGGCTCCGTTTCACTACGCCTCAGTATGACAAACTAAGGGAATTTTTAATACTTACACATGACGATAGTTAGGTAATGGAAGATGAGCCAGAGATTCCTTGTGGGCATTGATATTTCGACAACCGGGGCTAAAGCTCTGCTCATCGATCAGGATGGGCGGGTCCTGATCAGCGCCACAACCCCTTTAACCCTGTCTACTCCCCGTCCACTTTGGTCGGAACAAGATCCGC
>JBFFIU010000289.1:0-4666 GCA_041556275.1 Anaerolineales bacterium
TCAGCGGCTTTGACATCAGTGTGCAAAGATGGTGGATTGTATTCTGATGGCTAAGTCTGGTTATCAATCCCCGGCCGGACAGCAACATAATCCAGCTGTTCCCAGACCCGTATTAACCCCAAACGCAGATCAGAGACTGTTAACGATCACCATCCTGATCATTCAAATCCTCTAGGATCTACAATTTCGATCAATTTTACATGCCTGGATGGATAAACTCCAGGATCGCCGGAGTCACACCAGTGATGTCGATCAATTCTGATGAAAACACGCGTCGGTGATCTTGATCACCAATCAGCAGGGCTGGAACCGGATTGTCAGTATGACGGCGAGTAGACAGGTCTTCAAGATTGCCATGATCAGAGGTGATCAAGATCAACCCTTCCTGATCGTCCCAATTTCGCAGCAATCCACCCAATACCCGGTCAAAGGTGGTGAGAATGGATTCTGCCGCGGCCATATCCTGGCTGTGTCCAGCATAATCACTTAGCCAGTATTCAAAGAAAGCCAGATCAAATTTCTGCCCCAGCAAAGCTAAGCGTTCACCAGCCCGTTCAGGAGTCAATACTGGAGTATCAGGCAAGTTCAGTCGCTCCCGCCAGCCCTGGGCAGTGAAATCGGCTGAAAGGGCCTGTCCCTCCTTGAGGTCGTCCTGTGTTTTCAAAGGGATACCCGCGCTGGTAACCGCCAATGGGATAGCTGAATACAACCGACGACCGGACTCAATGGCTGCAAAGTACCCGTGGGGATAGGCATTCAATAATGCTGTTTTGCGACCTTGTGAATTCAATATACTGAAGATATTGCCATTATGGAGAAATGATGCAACGGCCTGATTCGGTTTTGGGCCATAGTGATAGCCTATTTCTGCGGAGACATTGATCCCGGTCAATAGTGTTGCCTGTCCAGTTGCAGATTGGGGTAAGCCGTCCACGCCTAATTTTGCATCCAAGGTAAGCAAGGTAGCGCGTTCTGTTTCCAATCTGCCACCAACCAGCTGATCCTGTTCTGAATTTAGGACAAGAGACTCCTGTATAAGCTTGCCACCTTCCAACAATCCTTCCAGGTTAGGCAGCTCAACTCTTGCAAAAGGATTCACTTGCGGGTCATTGACACCCAAACCAACACCATCAAGAAATATAAACAGGACTCTCATGAGGTTGTATGCCTCTGGATTTCAATCGCTTTCCTACGGTACGTCAGCCATACCGATGGATGCTGACCGCGTTCTGTGCCATCCTGCCTATTCTGCAAATCAAAAGCGAACTCGAATCTATCCAGATCGGATGCAAGCATTCCGGGTCCACCCCCACCAGATTCCCGGAAAAACCCGTACATCAGATAATGACTCCCGGGTTTCGTCAGCCGAATCAGGTTCTGATGATAATCTCTTTGGTGGATGGGATCCAAACTATGAAAACAACCAATATCTAAAATCAAATCAAAAACTCCATGTACATTTTCTAACCTGGTGACATCATCGACAAGCAAGTCTGCTTGAACGCCAGCCTGACGGGCTTTTCGATCTGCTTCACGGATGGCGCGTTTCACAAAATCAACTCCGGTTACCTGCCAGCCATGCTGCGCTAATGTGATCACATTCGTGCCGGTACCGCATCCCATGTCTAAAGCCCTACCGGTTGGATGCCTGGCGATGAACTCTAACAGCTCAGGTGGGGATACACCAGTATCCCAGCGAGGTGTTCGATAATATAATACATTAAAATATAATCGCCTCAACCAGCTCATTGCTGCGAGTATTCTACTCCAGTATTTTTGTTTTGACATGGGATACCCCGGTAGTGGAGCCCGCCGCTCGGAGCAGAACTGGTATCATTACCAACCGAATGTTTAGAATTGTTGGATTCTTCAGATCAATCTTTGACAATAGAAGCGTCTTAACTTAAAATCAGACAGTTAGATCACTTATCGAGGAGATAATCCATTCATGAAAGAATATACGACTGAAATGATCCGCAACGTGGCACTCGTTTCCCACAGCAGCGCTGGTAAGACCATGTTAGCGGAGGCCTTTTCGCACTTTACGGGGGCAACTACCCGTTTGGGGAAGATCGAGGACGGATCAACCATCAGTGATTTCGAAGACGAGGAGATTCGCCGCGGGATATCATTATCCACAGCTGTCATTCCTGTGGAGTATAAAGATCACAAAATAAACTTTCTTGACACCCCCGGATACAACGATTTCGTTGGTGAGATGATCTCGGCGCTGCGCGTCTCAGATGGCGCGATAGTAGTCGTCGATTCGGTGGCTGGTTCTGAAGTCGGAACCGAGATAGCCTGGAATTATTGTGATCAATTTGAAATACCGCGTTTTGTCTTGATCAATAAGATGAACCGGGAGAACGCGAATTTTCAAAAGGCGCGCGACTCAGTGCAGGAACTCTCAGAAATACGCTTACTTCCAATTCAGCTCCCCTGGGGTGAAAAGCAGGATTTCAAAGGTGTTATTGATCTATTGACGATGAAAGCCTATGCTGACGATGGTAAGACAGCAACCGATATCCCAGAAGAACTCGTTGAGGAGGCAGAAACAGCCCACAATGAGCTCATCGAAGCTGCGGCAGAAGGTGAAGATGAGCTGCTGATGAAATATTTGGAAGGCGAAGAACTCGAATCCAAGGAGATCATGCGCGGTCTGGTGAGCGTTTTCCGAAACCGCTCTTATATACCTGTATTCGTTGCTGCAGGTGCTGCCGAGATCGGGCTTGCGCCTTTACTTGACGCGGTCATTGAACTGATGCCCTCACCTGCAGAGAGCCCGCCGGCTTCTGCGAAAGGAAAGGAGGGTGATGAAGAATTATCTGCATCTGATTCCAATCCATTAGCTGTATATGCCTGGAAGACAACCGCTGATCCTTTCGTGGGAAAGATCACCTATTTGCGCATATACTCCGGTATGCTGACCTCCGATATGCGCATCTGGAATCAATCTAAAGAGATCGAGGAACGCTTTGGCAACCTGAACTTGCTGCGAGGCAAGGAGCCGATCCCGGTAAAAACCGCCCACGCCGGGGATATCGCCACGGTTCCAAAGCTAACCGCTACCTCCACAGGGGATACGCTCTGCGATAAGGCACATCCGCTGGAATTGCCGATCGCTGATTACCCAACCGCGCTTTATCGAGTGGCCGTGACACCGAAAACTCAGGCTGATTCGGCCAAGATCAGTCCCACCCTGACCCGATTATGCGAAGAAGATATGACCCTTTCCTGGTTCCAGGAGGCGAGCACCAACCAGACCATATTGCAAGGCATGGGTGACCAACACATAGATGTCGCCATTCGCAAAGCGGAGTCGAAATTCCAAACCGGACTGAACACAGAGGAACCGCGTGTACCTTATCGGGAGACGATCACCAAACTTGGCGACGCTCAATACCGTCATAAGAAACAGACTGGCGGCGCCGGGCAATTTGCCGAGGTTTTTATGCGCGTCGAACCGCTGGAAGATGAGAATTTCGAGTTCGTCAACAAAGTCTTTGGCGGTGCTATATCCCAGAATTACATGCCCGCCATAGAAAAGGGTGTGCGAGGGGTGATGCAGAAAGGGGTGGTAGCCGGTTACCCCGTTGAGAAGGTTAAGGCCGAAGTATATGATGGGAAAGAACACCCGGTAGACTCAAAACCAGTTGCTTTCGAAATCGCCGGTCGAGAGGCGTTTAAATTGGCCGTACTCGATGCCGCTCCAGTCATGCTCGAACCGATCATGACCGTCGAAATCACCGTTCCAGAAGGTAACATGGGGGATGTACTTGGAGATTTGAACACCCGGCGTGCCCGAGTCCAGGGGATGGACACAGCGAGAGGTCGTTCCGTGGTGACCGCCCAGGTACCATTAGCGGAAATGCAACGCTATACCACGGACTTGCGCTCTATCACTGGTGGACGGGGAGTGTTCTCTATGGAGCTCTCACACTACGAGACGGTTCCAGCGCATATCGCCGCGGATGTGATCGCAGCCCGCGACAAGGAGCTGGCAGCCAAGAAGGAAGAATAGTCACGAATTCTTGAATAATCAGGGGCTGTCCCAAATGAATGTCACACTGAGTGAAACGAAGGGTCTCTGTCTCGTAATAGGAGATTCTTCACTACGCTCCGCTCCGTTCAGAATGACATTTCCTTAGTTTTTAGACAACCCCTTTTTTGTATTTACGCTAATTCAAGCCGAACGAATTTGAAGCCAATAAAGCCGAAATCATGATCTTATCTTATTCAATTTTCGGTTCAACCAGCTTCAAGCGTAAGAAGATGAGCGGAGCAAGCGCAGATATCCACAACCCAATCAGGACAAACTCCAGGTAACTAGCGATATAAACGACCCAATTATTCTGGTCCGGGATTACGGCACTCAAACCTAAATACAAGATTCCAACCCCCACTACTCCAAGCAGAAAACGGAGGACACGCTTCCACCAGATGCCGCGCGCATCGAACCCTCCACGATCGGACAACCAAATCGCTCCAGCGGCAAAACCGAACAATGCGCCGGTCGAGATCAGCAGCCCGGAGATATCCTTTGGATTAATGAGCTCTTCATGCGGAAAAGCAAGGTGCGCGTTCTCCACCCAGGCGGCTGGAATCTGCCAGTTCGCCAATGATACATTGACAAGAACGCCAAGGAATAGGAGCACCAGCGAAACGA
>JBFFIU010000290.1:0-4652 GCA_041556275.1 Anaerolineales bacterium
ACCGCCCGTCCGCACCCATTCTAAGGTTAGCTTCAGCACATTCAAGAGCGGTTCGATAGTCAGAACCTCCGGAGTATCCCGCTTCTGGTGATAGAACGCCACCATCTGCTGTGGAAATTTAAATGGATTAAGCGTTGTGGCTTTGAGGCCAGCCCGGCTGAAGGGGCCTGCATCGCTCGCATTACCGAGAAAGGCAGGCTGTACCCTGTGGGAGGACACCAGCGCACTCCGCTGCGGCGACCACGCTTTTCACCATCTCAGGCGAATTCTTCACCGTACCGTTCACTTCCGAGCTGAGGATGACAATTTCTGGATCGACAACCATCTCGTAGTTGAGCACCCGCGCATCAAGGCGTTTCAGTTCGTCCAGATGGTGCTCTACATAGCGCCGCGAACCCCGCAGCCCTACTTCCTCGCTGCCGAAGGTAATAAAGCGGATTTCCGTGTCATCAGGAATATTAGAGGGGTTTTCTGCCAGGAACCTGGACATGGCCACCGTAATGGCGCAAGCTGAGAGATTATCCATCGCGCCCGGCACATTGCCTCCATTTTTCTTTCCCCTGGTGAGGAAAGATATATAGATTATGGAAGGCACGATCGGATAGATCAGCAGAACCCAACCCAGTGTGCCAGTGCGAACAATCTCGGCATTGTTCATGATCAGGCCCGTCAGTTGGATAACGTTCATTACCAGCATGGTAATCAATCCAATGAAAAAGGTCGCTGAGAGAAAGAAGAAGCCGTAACCAAGAGTTCCCAGCCAGGTATTCTCAGGAGCGCTATCATGGTGTCCGCTCAGGATGAGCAGCCGAGTTACATTTTTGGTTCCGGACGACAGCAGCCTGCCGATCACGTTGATCGATCCTTTCTTGGGGAATAACGGATCGATCAACTCATAGCTGAAGATGAACTCTAGGATGAAAAGGGCTGGCACCAGGATGGAGAAAACCAGGGCTGCAATGGAGGTTACCCAGGCCCAGACTCCAGTGAAAAGCCCGGTAGTGATATTCAGCAGTACAGCCAGAATCATGAAGAGCACGGAGGGAAAAGGGCTCAAGGAGGCATCCGGCGCGAGGGTGAATTCCTCGATGTTGACATTTGCAGCACCCAGGTGTACTTCCAATTCCTTTTTTATGATCTCAGCGCGTTCCCGTTCCTGGGGTGTACCCGGCAAACCAGGACCCACTTCGGTGCAAATCGTCTTGACAAGGTCAAAGGCATACTGGGCATCCTGGATGGTGATTTCCTCAGCCATATAACAACCTTCCTCTGAATGTGTGTTCGTCACTCAAAGGTCATCCGTCTCGTCCAATCCATAGCCACTCTCGATCAGCTCCACGAGAGATCGGGTGAAGCGGGTCGCGGGAGCCCCATCGACCACATCGTGGTCGAACATCACGGTCAGATTGAGTATCTCTCGCGGCTCAACCCGCCCCTCGACGATGGCTGGCTTCCAGGCAATTCCTCCTACCACCAAGCCAAGCGATTGAGGGGTGGGCGTGAGTCCCCAGCCGCTGTGGCTCCCGCCAAACATCCCAACCGAGGTGATTGTCACTGTGCCTCCCATAGACACGAAGTTCATCGGGTCGCGCCGCCTGTTCGCCTGAAGAAGAGCCATCATCAGCCTAGAGAATGGCCAGGGCAGCAGCATGGCGGAACGGAACCAGGACGGCATACCTCGGCCCTGGGGCAGCGGGGCGGATTGTACTGAGCGTATCTCTTCGTGGATCTCCCGGTAGGTCTTGCGATTGGCAGCCTGGATCACGTGCCCCATCAATGCGCCCTTCCCACCGTCCTTGTGTTCGACCATCAAGCCAATGTTGACATCGTCGAATATGACCACCTGTCGGCGGCCTTTCAGGCAGGCTTGGACCTCCTTGTGCTGCTCAACGGCACGAGCCAAGCAGAAGGCCAGGAGGGCCGTGAAGGACAGGCTCTCTCCGAAGCGTAGCTTGTACTCGGCGATGTATTTTCGAGCGGTTGTCACGTCCACTTCCAGCAGCCCGTAGATCGCGTGCGCCGTCCACGAAAGTTCAAGCGTGTTTAGCCAGATCCGGCGACCAGGTTTCAGGTCGACGACATGGTAGGGTATTGTATTTGTATTCATGGGTTTGTGTCCTCTTTCCGGGTACTTGAGGCCGAGTATTTGCGCAGGGCTTTCAGCATCAACCCGGTACGCAGGAATATCCAAATTACGGCAAAACTGCCGCAGATCCAGGCGATCCATGAAAAGTCAGGCATGAAGAGTCTTACCCAACCGCGCATTTTGCTCATCACGGGGACCAGAGTGAGGGCAATCAGCAAGTCAGGGAACGATGAAAGAAGGATATGCTGCCCCCACAGGCGCTTCCGGCTTGGCAGTTGCTCGGGGTCTGCCCTCCAGCGGCGGGTCAGCCGCAGCGTGGCGATGACGCTTGTAATCTGGAGCATCGGGATGAGCAGCAGGCCTCGCATCCCCCAGTGGAATGCGCCAAATATGGTTCGCGTGGGTCGCTCGCCAGCGAGAAGCTGTGCCGCCTCCATCCCAACCTCGTCCAGGGTAATCTTCATCATGCCATGATTGGCATTGAAGAGCAGGACGAGTCCTTTCTTCTGCTCCGGCACAAGGGCCATGAAGGCACCAAAATCGGGAACTGTGCCACTGTGTGAGATGATGCTCGATGCACCTATATTCTGACTTACCCAACCCATGCCGTAGTGTCCGATCAAAATCCCCATCTCTTTCCATTCCGCCACCCCGCGGGTCAATTCAGCGATGCCCGCTTCCGAGAGGATTCGCACACCTCCATAGCATCCTCCGTTGAGATGGAGGATCAGGTAGTGCGCCATGTCTTCGGCGCAGGAGATCAGCTGACCGGAGGGAAGCGAACCAAGTGGAATAGAGAGATTGGGTGCAGGGAAGGGATGACCAAACCAGTAGCGATGGCCCACTGCCAGGCCGTTCTGCTGAGCGATGGCCTTGGAAGCATAACTGTGGCGCATTTTCAGGGGGTTGAAGACATGCTCCTGGATATAGTCAGCGTAGGATTGCCCGCTGACAGCCTCCACCACCAGCCCCAGGATGTTGTAATTCGTATTGCTATACTCGAACTTCGCGCCGACCGGGCGGGTGAGCTTGAGCGTGGATAGGGCGCGCACCTGACGCTCGGTGGCGTCCGGGCGGTCATCGAAATCAGCCAGGGTTGCTTCCGAAGGCAGCACGGGGAGACTACTGGTCTGGTTGAGCAGGTGGCGCACCGTCATCTGCGCGCTCGCCTGGGGATCTGCTACGCGAAACCAAGGCAGGTAGCGCTGGACGGGGGCATCGAGCTCGACCTTGCCGGCATCGACCAGCTGCATGACCGCCAAGGCGGTGAAAGACTTGGTGATAGAGCCGATGAAGAAGGGGGTCTGGGGTGATGGCGCTTCACCACCAGGACGGGCGCGACCAAAGCCGCGCAGGTGCACGGTCCGGTCAGCTTCAACAATGGCGAGCGATACTCCCGGGATATTCAATCGGTGCATCTGCCCTTCGATGTAGGTATCGATGGCATCATAGGAAGTGCTCCTGGAGGCTGATTTTGTCGAAGCAGGCTGCACATATGCCCGAACGAATAAACGATTAATAAGCGCCAACACAGTACCAACAAGCAACACCGGGAAGAGGTATTTCTTTCTACTCATGATCAAGGCCCCTTCTTGAAAGCAAATCAGATGAAGTCTGGATCTGAAGTGAGCAAAAAGCCTTTGACGAGCTCTATAACCTCAGCTGGTCGCTCCGATTGCGGATTATGACCAGCGCACTCGATTATCTCCAAACGCGCGTTGGGCAATCTATCTGTAAGAATAGCTTGATGTTCCGGTGGAAATAGAAAGTCGTGACGTCCTGCCATAACCAGGGTAGGCACCTTGATCTCGCCCAGTCGATCCATAACCGTCCATCCCTTGAGCAGCTGGCTGTAACCAAAGACGAGAGCTTCGGGTCGCATCTTTGGCATGTGACCTAAGACAATGTCCTTGGCGACCCTCCTGAGGCTGTTGTTGTAGTTATATGCCTTTAAAAACTTTTGCACAGTGGGAAAGACCTCATCGGGATCAAGTTGACCGTTATAGAAACGGCGAGCCGCCGCTACCGCGCTTTCGCTGTAACCGCGTTTTGCCAGAATTTCTGGGGCGTTATGATTCACCCACCATTGGTCGCCACCGGTATTTATCAATACTAAATGTGAGAGGCTTTGCGGATATCGCAACGCATATTCCAGTGCCACATTGCCCCCAAAGGATTGTCCAAGAACTGCCCACTGGTCAAAACCAAGCTTCTGGCGAAGTGCATCTGCATCTGCGGTCAGATTCTCGAAGGTCATGGATGAGACTTCCGCCCCGTCCGAGCGACCATTGCAGCGGTGGTCATAAAAGATCAGGGTGAATTGATCAGCCAATGGCTGTAAGGGCAGCAGGGTCGTGTGGTCCAGGCTAGGGCCACCATGCATGAGAACGAGTGGATATCCCTGTCCGATGACTTTCACGAAGAGGGAGACGTCTCGAATTGGGATTGTGGTCATTGGCTACTCTCCAAATAAGGTGCGCTAAGCTGCGCCCAGTTGTTGACCCTTAAGACTAATTCCCACGCAAACCAGATTTTCGAAAGCGTGGGATTCATAACATTGGCAATC
>JBFFIU010000291.1:0-4640 GCA_041556275.1 Anaerolineales bacterium
CATTGCGCTACATCCCCAGGTGACGATCGTTACCGGACGAGGATGCCCCTATAAATGTACTTTCTGTCTCTGGCCCCAGACCATCACTGGAAGCCATTATCGGTTGCGAAGTATTGCCAATGTGGTCGAGGAGTTTGAGTTCATCGCTGATGAACTTCCCCAGGTGAATGACATCTTCATTGAAGATGATACCTTCACTGTCGATCAGGAACGCTGCATCTCCTTTGCGAAAGAATTACTCCAGACGGGGAGAAAGCAGTGTTTCACCGCTAACTCGCGGGCCAATGTCACCTACGAGACTTTGGAATGGCTGAATAAAGCTGGATTGCGTCTTTTGTGTGTGGGTTTTGAGAGCGGGGATCAAGAAGTGCTGAACGCGATGCGGAAAGGGATTAGAGTCGAACAATTCTACCGCTTTCGGGAAGATGCGCAGCGCGCCGGGGTGTTAATTCACGGTTGTTTTATGGCCGGAAACCAAGGGGAAACACGCGAATCACTGGCAAAGACGATGAAACTCGCCAAGCAATTAAATCCTGACACTGCCCAGTTCTACCCTTTGATGGTCTACCCCGGAACAGAAGCATATGCACTGGCTCAAAGCAATGGTTCCCTGATAACCAGAGATTACCAGGAATGGCTTTCAGCGGATGGCTATCACAACACCGTGATCAACCAACCTGGATTGGCAGCCAGTGAATTAGTCAGCTGGTGCGATCAAGCCCGGCGTTCTTTCTACCTGCGTCCAAATTATATTCTGTCCAAAGCATGGCAGATCGCCACACAACCAAGGGAAGCAGAACGAATAATCCGATCGGCGCGAACCTTTTCGAAACATCTACTGACTTAAATAACGCTATGTGCAAGTTTTGAATTTTTCATAATAATGCCATATTGAGGCGAAGTAAAACCCTTCGCTACGCAAAGGATAAACTTCGCACTAATTATCCCTATAACAACAGCGTACCAAAGCTTAAGGGATTCTTCACTTCGCTCCGCTCGTTCAGAATGACAGTTTTCATTGGTTTTTAGCTGTAATTCAAATTACTTGCACATCGGGGTAAATAAATGATGCGAAATCAATCTCCGCATGTCTCGGTCATCATTCCGGCGCACAACGCGGAAGGGACGATTGAAAAATGCCTGACCGCGCTGATGCGCCAAACAGCAGCTGCGGGCTCATATGAGATCATAGTTGTGGACGATGGATCGACTGACAGCACATCTGCCCAGGTGGCAAGATTCGATCATGTGCGCCTGTTCAGGCAGCAAAATGCCGGTCCATCTGCGGCCAGGAATCTTGGAGTGAACAAAGCCCTGGGCGAGATCGTACTCTTTACCGACGCTGATTGCGAACCCGTCGAGGATTGGATCGACAGAATGCTAAGTCCTTTCCAGGATGAAGAAATTGTGGGGGTAAAAGGCACATACCTGACCCGGCAAAAAGAGCTGGTCCCCCGTTTTGTTCAATTGGAGTTTGAAGATAAATACGATCGAATGTCAAAGGAGAAATATATTGATTTTGTTGACACATATTCGGCGGGGTACCGGAGAAACATCTTGATCGAAAATAACGGCTTTGACACAACCTTCCCGGTGGCTTCCGCCGAGGATCAAGAATTGTCATTTAGACTGGCACAACAAGGTTACAAAATGATGTTCGAACCACGAGCAAAGGTGTACCACCAGCATCATCCTGTCGACATCAAAGAATACTGGCGCAAGAAGTTCAACATTGGGTACTGGAAGGTGGTGGTGCACCTGCGCCATCCAAACAAACTACTGCGAGATTCACATACCCCGCAGATTTTAAAACTCCAGATTCTATTGATCGGGATCACAGGATTGTTATCCCTGCTTGGATTTATATGGTCGCTCTTCTGGTGGCTGGGTGGGATCACAGGGACGACCTTTCTGATAAGCACCTTACCCTTTGTGTTGAAAGCCTGGCAAAAAGATATTCCTGCAGCTATCATATCTCCAATATTATTATTTGTACGCGCTTTAGCGCTAGGTACTGGCTTTGCAGCGGGTCTGGCATTCAACTTAAGAACTAGAGAACAGGGGGAGGCGAGAACCAGTCTGCGTTCGGTTCTGCGGCAAGTTCTAAATCGGTCTTTGAGGATATTCAGCCCTCCCAGAAATTAATGCAGGTTGGGGAGCACCTGTTCTTAATCGAACGCAAGTTTTAAAAGGTCCCTTAGCTTGTCATTCTAGTTGTAAAACTCTTCGCTATGCAAGGGATAAACTTCGCGAGTGAAGAATCCCTTAATCTTTGGTAGGCTGTGGTTATAGGGATACTTCGGCTCCGTTTTACTTCGCCTCAGTATGACAATTTTATGAGGAATTCAAAACTTGCACATGGCGTTAGTTAATTGAATTCGAGAACAATCAAGATATAGCCCAGATGCATAAAGAAGATTACTACGCGGTAATAATCCTGATGGTTGGTCTCCTGGCAGCGACACTGAGCGGATTCTTGCGCGAAGCTACATTAGCTCACCAACTGGGTACAGGACGGGAAGCAGATATTTACCTGATCGCATATTCGATTCCTGAATTTGTGATCATCGCCCTGGCAATCATCCTGCCACCGGCGTTTATCCCATTGTTTACCGATTATAGGCGCCGATTTGGAGAGGTAGAAGCCTGGCAATTTGCACTGCAGGTTTTCGGCTCAGCATGCGCTGTGCTGATCCTGCTGGCCATTGTTGGAATCGCGGCCGCGCCGTTGTACCTGAAATGGTTAGCCCCCGGGTTTAATTTAATCGAATATGCTCAAACGATACTTGCAGCCCGGTACATGATGCCGGCTATCGTACTGATGGGCGGTGCAATCTTACTGGCTGCATCTCTCCAGGGATACCGTCGTTTTGAGAGCACGGCGATGACCAATGTTGTGTACAACATTACTTTCGTGATCGTGCTGCTGATAGCACCGATAACATGGCTGGTTGGAAATACAGCATTGGGTGTTGTCTTGGGCTCCACGGCAGCTCTATTGATCCAGATCCCATTTATTTGGAGACACCGCGCTTCTCTCCAACTTTCAATTTTATCGAAGAGAGCAATCGACGAAATTAAATTAAGAGCGGGCCGCATAGGCGAGTTCGCCCGGTTGGCTGGACCGCTGACGATCGGCTATTCCATCCACCACGTAATCTGGTTCGTCGACCGTGCAATGGCAACAACATTGGGAGTTGGAAGTGTGGCCACACTCAACTATGCTTACCGCCTGGCCCTTGTGGTTGGGCAATTGAGTGGGGTAGCTGTTTCAACCGCAGTTTTCCCGCGCCTTTCAGAACAAGTTTCTGCAAAGGATGATCCAGGGCTGAGATCCAGTTTATGCGATGCATTGAGCTTGGTGTGGATGATCGGACTTCCAGCAACATGCGCATTAATCCTCTTGCATGAACCGCTCATTCAGGTTTTATACGAACATGGTGCCTTCAGCCAAGAATCGACCAGCGCAGTAAGCGAAGTTATTGTGTGGTACTCAGTCGCGGTTTTAGCGGATGCCATGTGCCAGCCCTTGTGGCGGGTTATCTATGCATGGCGCAGAGTATGGACCGTTTCGGCGGTCAATGGTCTCCAGACCGTTGTACGCATTATGTGCAACCTTATATTGATCCGCTACTTTGGCTACAGCGGAATAGCAATCTCAGCCATGCTGGGATTAACGCTACAGGTCATTGTGTTGGGATGGCTGGCTCAACGCCGCCTGGGAATGTCCTTCATCCAAGAGTGGTGGCGCGATGCCCGGGTGGTTATCATTGCAAGCATGCTTGCCTCTATTTCGATCGTCATCATTTCCAATCAATTCATGTCAGGTCCAGCAGCAGTCACACTCCTGGTGAGCAGCATGTTGGGTGGTTTTATTTATTTATTGGTTATTGGGCCTGCGAACTGGAGGAAAATACAGAGTGGAATCAACGCGTACAGATCCCCAAACAATAAATAAATTTATCTTTCAACTCGAGACGTTGATCGCGATCGGGCTGGCAGTGTTTCTTCTGGTGCTGCCATTCCATCTTGTACTTAAGCGCTTGATCCCCGGTCCAGTGGGCACCTACTGGAAAGAGATTCTATTAGGCATATTGGTGATCTTATGGCTCTTGCGTTGTTTGATCGCAAGGAAGTTCCTATTCAGCGGCAGCCCCATTGACTGGGCAGTATTGATTTACCTGGCTTTTATGGTTTTGCGTTTCATTTTTGACCGGTCGGGTTGGGTTGGTGCGTGGGGTTTGTATATATCGGTAATGTATCTGCCTGTGTTCTGGTTAGTTCCAACAGCTCTCCATCTGCATTCAACAAAAGCTGCGGATGATTCAGGAGATGTGGAGGAGGGGCAAGCCCAGCTAAATTACATAAAATGGATCAACAGGCTGATCGTTGTTTTGGTCATCTCAGGGACTTTGATCGCTATTGGAGGAATCCTTGAATTTTTGCTGGATTACCCACTCTGGCCTTCAGATGAGGTGGTACAGAGGCAGGGATTTTCTGATGTGTATATCTACAACACCCAAATCAGGAGGGTATATTTCACACTCGATTCTCCGACCGCCTTAGCGAACACATTAGCGATGCTGCTGCCACTCGCATTGGTGCTGCCGTTTACATTGAAACAAACCTGGGCGCGCATC
>JBFFIU010000292.1:0-4629 GCA_041556275.1 Anaerolineales bacterium
CCGAGAGTTGCCTCACGATTGATCAATCAGTTTAGCCGTAAAGAACCTGACAGGGGCAGTCTTTTTGCCGAATTAACAGACCGGGAAATGGAAGTGCTGACATTAATCGCCAGGGGGTTCACCAATCAGAAAATCGCTGACGAACTAGTGATCAGTATTGGCACAGTTAAAGGCCACGTCAGCAATATATTGAGCAAACTTCACCTCGCCGATCGCACCCAGGCCGCGGTTTACGCCTGGCAGGAAGGCATTGTGCGGCGCGAGTAATCCAGGTAAGGCCACCTTACTTGAGACATATTTCTCCGGGGGTAATTTAAATGAATTTCTCTGATACCAGAGTATATGTAAATACCTTCTTGCGAATGGATTAAAGACCCGTCCAGGGTTTTGGGAAAGACATACTTTCAGGCTCGTGTGTTATTTTCCTGCGCGTGCTATTCTATTTGTGGATTTGAATATGTGTTTTATGAGAAGCACATACTAACAGAACAATTTTCCAGTAATAGATAGAGCACACAGGAGGTGTATCATGTCTGCCGATAAGCAAAAACCATCCCGCTGGTATTACGGGCTAGCAATCTTAATACCAATTTTTGCATGTGGACTGACAATGTTTTTTGTATACCGAAGTGTACCAAAATTGCCCGGTGCATTAGGAGTTTTCAGCATAAATAACCTAACCAAGGTTGTCGTACCGGGTTCTGCCGAAATCAATTTCCCCAAGGCTGGCGCTTACGCGGTCTACTATGAATACCGCAGTGTCATCAATGGTGTCAACTACGTCCGGGATAAATTCCTGCCCAGTATAAATTGTCAATTGAGATCCAAGGCTACCGGTAAGAACATCGCGCTTGCCTCACCAAATGCTGAAGGAAATATGTACACCACCCAAAATCAGGAACGAGCAGCTGTGTTAATGAAGAGTATCAGCATTAATCAACCAGGTGTCTACGAGTTCTCTTGCCAATACCCGGGTGGCAGAACAAATCCGCAAATTGTCCTGGCAGTAGGGCCGAACATCATTTGGGAGTTCTTCAACCTGGCAGCAAAACCAGTTGCAGCCTTTGTTTGCGGCTCGTTCGCTTTTGTTGGTGGCCTTGGGATATCTATACTGATCATCGGTTTCGTGGCGATCAAACGACACCAGTCAAATAAAGTCTCGGCTTCGCAACCCTAAGGTATAGATTGTGGGAGAAATTAACATGGATACACCCCCAAACTTCAATGCGGATAACGACACCTATAAGGTTTCGATCGGCAGTGTAATAGATGAGATCTTGCAAGAAACCCGAAAACGGCGCGTGGTGATCAGGAACCGCTCAGGAAAAAAAGTCATCGACTGTTCGGCACTGCTGGCACTGATCCTGTCCATTGGTGCCCCCGTTCTCCCCATCTTTGTGATCCTGGGAGTACTGGTTGAGGTGATCAGTATTTCGTTCGAAAAGAATTAAAGGCAGAAAACCAACCATTCGAAGCATGACTGGTAGGACAATCCTTGGAGGAAAATGATGAATACCGAAAAAATCTATCAAAATTCCTGGAACTTGATGCTCCGCTACAGGGCTTTATGGATCTTTGGGGTAATCCTGGCTTTGACAACCGTTTCATTCGGTTCTGCCTTATGGTTGAGAGATCGGGAGAATCTTCAGGAACAAACATTGGTGAATTGGGAAATCTCCGCCAGCGATAAGGCCTGGATCGAGGAGAACTTCGGGCTTGACCTGCCGCTCAGCTACACCCTCAAGGTCTCAGATCTACAGATCACCTTGGATGACCCGTCATTATCGATGACTGAAAGAGCGCGCCTGCTCAATATCGTCATAACAATGATGGCGGTACTCCTGATCCTATTGCTCCTGACTCTGGTGCTGCGCTACATTGCGGAAACAGCCTTGATAAAAATGGTTGGCGACCAACAGAAAAGCAATGAAGTGCATAGCCCGCGAGAGGGATGGTCATTAGGACTCTCATATGCAGCAATAAAGCTGTTCTTGATCGACCTGGTGGTTTACACGCTGCTGCTGATGCTCACCCCAATGTTGTTCCTGCCCGCTCTGCTCCCTGTGTTTATCATGATCAGTGCCAGGCCTCTGGCCATCTCCTTCGGTCTATTACTGATGATCTCGCTCTCACTTCTCAGCCTGGCTGCATTGATCGTCATGTGGGTCGCTGGCCTGATCACGCTGCAGCTGGCTCACCGGGCTTGTTGCCTGGAAGAGTTGGGGGTTTTGACCTCCATCTGGCGCGGCCTGCGCTTAATGCGCGCCCAACTGGGCGGCATCGGGTTGACCTGGCTGGTGATCGTCGGGTTGGAGCTGGTTTACCCGATCCTGGTAGTGCCAGTCGGAATTTTTCTAACGGCAGTTGGTCTGGCAGTTAGTGGCTTATTAGCATTGATCCTAGGCGCACTGTTAGCGCTCGTGCTGGCGAAAGCAACCGCCTGGACAATTGCAATTATCGTCGGCTTAGTCCTGCTGGTGCTGGCAGTTGCTGTACCGTTGACGCTGCTGGGCGGCTTGCGTGAAGTTTTCAAATCATCCGCCTGGACCCTGACTTTCAGCGAAGCAGTCAGGAACCAGAGCGTTAAGAGGACATCTGCGTCCCAACCTGCTCTGCAGCAGTTAGGCGCAGCTTGACCCATAAAGGTTATCGCAGATGAACACGGAAACTCAGCCACAAGATACCGGAGTTGCTTGTTTATCCACACTGTCATCGACAACGGATGCACTCGACCGCATTGACAAAATATATGTTACCAGGAGTAAGTTTGCTTAGTAGTTGCGTACGCTATCTGTTCACGCAGGGCTTGTGCTGATGCTGTAGGCATCCTTCCCGCTCTATCAGGCCACGGGAATAGGAAATCGTCCGCTATTAGCAATGCATGGAGTTTTTACGGAACGGCGCAAAATTTAAGCCGGTGAAAAAGGTTCTTAGGTGAAAAATGAAACGATTAATACTTTGCTTAATGATTTTGGTACAGCTCCTGGCTTTATTGGGATGCAGTGTCCAGACTGGATCCAACGGATCTGACAACCCTCAATCCAATGCCAGGCTAAAGAAACTCGATGGAGATGCCATTTCAACCGCTGAGCTGGAGGCATTCGTGGAGCTGATAATGGAAGAAGCAGATGTCCCTGGATTATCGCTTGCCATCCTCAATGACTCGCAGATCGTTTACCAGAAGGCTTTTGGATACAAGAATAAAAGCGATGGCACCATAAACGATGAACAAACCCTATTTTCCGCAGCTTCTTTCAGCAAACCCGTTTTTGCCTACCTGGTGATGCTGTTGACAGAGGAAAAAGTGATTGACCTTGACAAGCCGTTATATGAGTACCTTGATAAACCACTGTACGAATACCCGGCTTATACTGACCTGAAAGATGACGACCGATACCAGCAAATCACAGCGCGAATGGTGCTCAACCACAGCACCGGCTTTCCCAACTGGAGGTTTCTGACCCAGGATGGCAAGTTAAGTATCCTGTTCCCACCGGGGTCGCGTCACAGCTACTCTGGCGAGGGAATTGCTTTGTTGCAGATGATCGTAGAAGTGGTTACAGGAAGAGACCTGGAAGCACTGGCCCAGGAAAAGATCTTCCAACCATTTGGGATGACTCGATCCAGCTACATCTGGCAACCGGAATTCAAGGAAAATTACGCCTTCCCACACGATGAATATGGCAGACCGCGGGGGGAGGATATCCAGCGGGCCAAGCCGGATGCCGCCGGATCGATGGTGACCACAGCCAGCGATTATGCCCGTTTCCTGGTCGGTATCCTGAATGCCACGCAGCGAGGAGAAGCTACCGTGAACGAGATGCTCCAGCCCCAGATCGCGATTAATTACAAGCATATGTTCGGTCCAGACGCCTGGACGATGACGGACGAGAACCAGGATATCAACTTGGCCTGGGGTTTGGGTTGGGGCAGGTTTGACACTTCCTACGGGAGAGCCTTATTCCACACTGGTCACAGTATCGGTTGGCAGAACTACACGGTCACATATTTCGACGAAGGCATTGGCATCGTAATGCTGAGTAACAGTGACAATTTCGAATCGGTAGCCGAAGAAATTGCCAAAATGGCGATCGGCGATATCTATTCTCCTTATGATTGGTTGGGCTATGTGCCCTTTGATCCGGCCCGTGAGAAAAAAACTCCCCCGCCCGATCCGGTCGCCATCCAAGTGGACCCAGCTGTCCTGGCAGCTTATGCCGGCACCTATGACATGCAGCCAACAGCTTTATTGCAGTTCAAGTTCGAAGATGACAGCCTGTTCCTGCAATCTCTGGATGGGGAAGGTTGGGAACCGCTGTATGCTGAATCTGAAACGCGTTTCTTTGTCAAAGGGCAGGAAGATTACCGGTTTATATTCGTCCAGGATAGTACTGGAACGGTTACCGCTCTACAAGTGATTTATCAAGGGATCCAAATGCCTCTCGCCAATAAGGTGGAATAAAGATGCCTTTTATCCTGGATGGGAAGGTATTGTTTGGCAGCTTTAGGACAGGTTTGGAACCAAGCAATTGTGGCTGGCTGGAAAAAATGTCTTTACTAGCCGCTTTGTCATCTTGAGCGAGGTTGTTGAGACCCTACAGTACTGCACAAAGAGGATTTCATGAAAAA
>JBFFIU010000293.1:0-4595 GCA_041556275.1 Anaerolineales bacterium
AACCAGACAAATCGGATCGGTATCCTGGCTGATGGGACGCGACTCACTATGTACGCCAATGGAAACCTGCTGCAGGAAATCAACGATGATACCCATGCACAGGGTAGATTCGGCGTATTCGTTGGTTCCGCTAATACACCCGATTTCACAACCCTGGTCGATGAAATCGCGCAATGGGATATCCCTTAGATTCAAAGAACTGACTAAATTGAAATACAACTAGTGGACTTCCAAGATGGAAGTCCACTATTGGTTAGGAGATTTGAATACCAAAGGATCGATTTAACTTTCTCTTATTCCCCTGATGGAACGAACCAGGTGCTGGTCAATGGATCGGTCGAGAAGAAATCAAGGAGCATCTCTGCGACTTTTTGTCGACCTGAGCTTTCTGGATGCACACCATCACTTAATAAATCCTCGCACAACCAGGCCAGGCCATCGCTCCTGGGCATTCCCCCATCAGCCCATAGATAAGGCCCCCACAACAACACAGGTGCATTCTCGTATGTTACCTCAGTAACGCCTCCACCTTCAATTTGATCCAGGATAAGCCAGCGCACTGCAAACCCGTCTTCGTAAGCAAAAGGCTCTGGACTCAGTGGGATCAAGCTGTAGCCTGCATAGATGCGGCTCGAAAAATAAAGCGTGCGCACATTAGGCAACAGCACCTCAACCCTCTTCACCATCTGGGCAAAATCATCGCGCAGTGCCTCTGCATAGACCGGGAAATCATCCCTACCTGGTCGCGGCATAGCATTGGTATCTTTTAACCAAACCACCTGGATCTGTTCAGGAGTTAAATCCGCCCGTTCGATAGCCTCCATCAAAACTACCCAGGGATCATCATTTGGATCGGGTTCCGCCCAGTTGCTGGCCAGCTTTGCTGGTTGAGCGCCGTTTACCAGGACCACTGCTTCAGATTTGACACCCCCTGCCACACGTTGAAATCGATCGAATTCCATGCGGGCGTTGGACATCCCAATGGAAAGCAAACCGATTTTCCCTTCCGGGGAAGGACTACCATCTGGATCGAGGGGCACGATTAAGGCATTTTCACGCCTTGCCATCCTTAGATGAGCTGCGGGTGGCTCATTCTCACCACCCCCGTACAATCCGCCATCTTGACCAAAATAATCTTGCCCAGAGCCCATATCAGATAATGGCATCAAACCCATCGAAGAGAGGGAACAATCTTTGAAGCGAGTCGATTCGGACGTGCTCTCTGGACTTGCCGTCGCTTGAGATGGTGTTACCGTGGTCGCTGAAAGAGTGGGTGTGGCGGAAGAACTCGGCTGAGGTGTCTCAGTCGGGGTGGGGCTTGGTATCAAGGTGCTGGTATGAGTCGGTGAGACCTGTCTGGTTGGAGTTCGACTGGGCGGAGCCTGAGTCGGGCTTGAAGCTGCGGGTGTGGCTGGATTACAGGCAGCCAATACGATCCCAAGAGACACAAGGAATATACGGATATCACATCGCATAACAATAATTATATCCCAGGGCAATAGGTGATGCCTATCCGACAGCCACCTTTAGTTCTGTATGCCTGGCAGATACTGATAAAACGTAGGCAGGAACCAAATGTTTGCCAGTGGATCTTGGGAGAAGAAATCCAGGAGCATCTCTGCCACCTTTAACCTACCTGAATCGGCTGGATGGACGCCATCATCGGTTAAATCTTCACAATTCCAGACCAATCCATCGTTTCGCGGTGTTGTACCGTCCGCCCACAGATACGGTCCCCACATCAGCACCGGAGCATTTTGGTAAGTCGTACCGGTCGCTCCACCCCCATTGATTTGATCCTGTATCAGCCAGCGGGCTGAAAAAGCTCCCTCGTATGCAAACGGTTCTGGGCTCAATGGCCCAAGGCTGTAGCCTGCATAGATCCGGCTGGAAAGATAAACCAGCTGCACGTTTGGATAAAGCTCCTTCACTCTTTTGACGATCACAGCTGTATCATCGCGCAGCTCCTGAGCATAGACTGGGAAATCATCTTCCCCAATCTGCGGTCCAGCGTTTGCCTGCTTCAACCATACAACCTGCACCTGGTTGGGAGTTAAACCCGCCTCACTGATCGCCTCTGCCAGGAATTTCCACGGATCGCTGTCTGGACCAGCACCTGCCCATTCGCTGGCAACCTTCCCCGGTTGAGCGCCGTTCACAAGAACAACCTCATCGGATTTCTCCCCATCGGCGATATCCGTAAAAGTTCCAAATTCCGATCTGGCATTGGACATACCAATAGAGATCAGACCTATCTTGCCACTTATAGCATCAATATTGCCTGACGCGTTCCTCGGTCGAATCTGGAGTGTGGCCTGGTAAGCCTTTTCCCAGTGGGGGTGAGTTGTGGGAAGTGAATTCATCCCACTGCCATATAGACCGCCATCTTCACCAAAGTATTCGTCAGATGTGGTCATGTCACTCAACGGCGTCAGACCAACGGAGGTGATGGAGCAATCTTTACCCGGGATATGTGTATCATCGGGGAGAAACCATTCTCCAGTTAGTTGGTCTGTGGTGAAGAATTCTATGAGCAAATCTGCAACTTTCTGGTTGCCGGAACTTGATGGATGCACACCATCCCCTGATAAATCATCACGCATCCAAACCAGTCCATCGCTCCTGGGTGATGTGCTATCCGCCCACAAGTATGGCCCCCACAGGAGCACCGGGGAATTCTGGTAATTGACGCCAGTAACCCCACCACCAATGCGCTGATCTTCGATCAACCATCGTACTGAATATGCACTCTCATACGCAAATGTTTCGGGGTTCAGCGGACCCGTGCTATAACCAGCATAAATGCGGCTGGACAGATAAATAAACTGCACCCGGGGATACTGTTCTTTGATCTTCTTGGATATTGCAGCAAGATCATCCCGCAGCTCTTCCGCATAGACGGGGAAATCATCTTCTCCCGGCTGTGGGGCTGCATTAGCCTGTTTCAACCACACGACCTGCACCTGCTCGGCTGTCAGACCTGCATCGCCAACGGCCACTGACAGGGAAGCCCAAGGGTCGTCGTTAAGATCGGCATCGGCCCAGCGGGAGGCCGTCATCCCTGGTTGAGCTCCGTTCGCGAACACAACTGCATTTGATTTTACTGCGTGAGCGCTACTCATGAAGGTTCCAAATTCCGATCTGGTGTTCGACATGCCCACCGAGATAAACCCAATTTTGCCAGAGAAGTCATCGACCTCTCCCATTGAGTCCCGTGGTTGCACCTGAAGCGCTGCCTGTTCCGCCATGATCCAATGCGGATCGGATACGGGTAATGAATTCACTCCGTTTCCGTACAGCCCTCCTTCTTCTCCCATATAATCATCAGCAGCGGACATATCATTCAATGGGGTTAAACCAGTTGATGTCAGCCCCTGCGCTTTCCCGGCAGCGGCATGAATAGCAAATCCACTTAATGTGGATATGGCAACTAAAATGATCGCCATTTTGCGAACCAGGCGCATCTTCTGGGATAATCGATAGATCAACCTGTTCATTAAGTACATTGTCTTCCCTCATGCCGAATCATTCAATCAATAAAATCTACACTGGATAAAATCCCCGGTCAATGTTACCTTAGTCCGGGCACCCTTTTCACAAACGGGAACACGGATTATAGTTTATTTTATTCACAATTCCGATAATTCTAGGAGGATATTAATATGAGATATCGCCGCTTCGGTCGTACAGGTTGGATGCTAAGCGAAATAGGTTATGGCATGTGGGGTATGGCAGGTTGGACGGGTTCGGATGACAAAGAATCTCTCCAATCCCTGCAGAGGTCCATCGATCTCGGATGTAATTTCTTCGATACTGCATGGGCTTATGGCGATGGTCACAGCGAGAAATTGTTGGCGGAGACCATCAGTCAGAATCCTAACAAAAACCTTTACACTGCGACAAAAATCCCTCCTAAGAATAGAAAATGGCCCAGCCGGAGAGAATTTAGTCTTGATGATTGTTATCCTCCCGACTACATTGAAGAATATGTCAATTACAGTCGTGCAAATATCGGAGTAGAGACCATTGACCTGATCCAGTTCCACACCTGGGAGGATTCCTGGTTAGAGGATGGACGCTGGGTAGAGAAGATGGATCAATTGAAGCAAGAAAGAAAAATTAAAGCGGTCGGTATCAGCATAAACCGTTGGGAACCCTGGAATGGGGTGAAGGCTGTTCGCAGTGATTTGATCGACGCAGTGCAGGTGATCTACAATATATTCGATCAAAACCCTGAGGACGAACTGTTCCCTGCCTGCCAGGAAATGGATGTTGGAGTGATCGCCCGGGTACCATTCGATGAAGGTACTCTCACTGGAAACCTCACCCTGGATAGCAAATGGCCTAATGGTGACTGGCGTAACTCTTATTTCGTGTCTGAAAACCTCAAATCGAGCGTCAAACATGCTGAAAAGTTGAGACCGCTGGTTCCTCCCGGCATGTCCATGCCCGAGATGGCTTTGCGCTTCATCCTCAATAATCCAGTTGTCAGTACGATCATTCCAGGCATGCGCAAATTGCACCACGCAGAAAGCAATATTGCGACCAGCGATGCAGGACCACTTCCTGAGGATTTACACACCGCGCTTAAAGAT
>JBFFIU010000294.1:0-4573 GCA_041556275.1 Anaerolineales bacterium
TCTTAATGCGCCAGGTCTTGATGAAATTACTTCCGGGAGAAACGATGGAACCATCCGGGTAAGTGACATCTACAATAAAGGTGACGACCGTGGTTCCATTTCCCGGGCAGTCTGGGGCATTGCTGCCCCCGTTCGGACACCACGGCACCATCGAAGCCGGGAAGCCATATTTTGCAACTTCGTTGCAGTTAGGTGCCGATTGCCCGCCATCCACAAAAATCCACTGACCATCCACTTTGGCAGCCAGGAAATACCCATTGTCGACACCGCCCTTGGCATGCAAGCCGGTGTTTTCTTTGACCTCGAAATGGTAGAACTCACTCTCATCCATCTCGAAGTGCGCAGCCAGTGCAGAGCGAATAGCGTCCTGATCTGAATCTGCGGGTCGATCAGAATGAAGTTCACACTCAGGCACCATCGAGATTGGAAAACCATATCGCGCAACTTTATCGCAATCCGGCATCCCCTGCCCGTCCGCCACTATCATCCATTCCTCACCGACTTTTGCTGCCATGAAGTAGCCGTTATCTACGCGGCCCCTGGCATGCCTGCCCGTATTTTTCTCCACGAAGACCATCAAAGCGTCTCCATCAACTCTAAGATGAGCTCCCAATGCCGCCCGGATGGCTTCATCATCACCGGTGATTGGCGTCACTTTTGGAAAGGAAGGGGATTGTTCAGTTTGGGAAGGGACCTTAAGTGAATCGATTGGTTCTAACCGTGTTTCTATGATATTTTCACCAACCACTTCAATACCAGGTCGATTTACATTTTCAGCTTTCGCTTCTGCGGTGACAAATTTGAGCAAGCCGCAGCCCGCCACCCCCATCAAGACTGTGATCACCGCTGACAGAGCCAGACAAGTCTTCATGGATATTTTCTTAGTATTCATTTGATCCTCCCATTGTGTTCACGATCCTATGTGATTTTCCTCACAACTATGGTAATCCCTACTTATTACCCCAGTGTGTTCACAATGTTACGATCTCAAAATACCCTGTTACCTACCTGTAACATTCGGATTATTTTTCAGGCAAGTGTACGCTGAAGACCGTCCCCTGTTCGGGCCGGCTACGCAAACCCACGGTTCCCCCATGTTTCTCAATGATCGCTCGCGCTAAAGGGAGCCCCAAGCCAGAGCCGGGCACCCCGCGCGCCTGCTCGCCCCGATAGAGTTCCTCCCAGACCAGGTCGATCTCCTGCTCAGGGATTCCCGCGCCTGTGTCTGCGACTTCGATCACGATATCGCTGCCATCATCGAAAGCGCGTACTTCGATTGTGTCGCCAGGAGTGGTGAACTTGGCTGCGTTGTCCACCAGGTTGTGGAGCGCTAAAAGCAGTAAGTCCGGGTCACCCTCAACATCTGGCAGCGGCCAGGGGGCATGGGGTAGTATCAGCGTTATCTGCCGGTCTTTCGTGCTCGGATGGTCTTTCACAGCGCTGACGACATCTGTGAGCAAATCCGCCATGTTAACAACCACCGTTTCAACAGGTGCTCTTTCTAAAGCCGCCAGTTTGCGCAGGTCAGCGACCAGCCTGCTGATACGTTGAACCTGAGTCTGAACTGCGGAAACCTCCTCTGCGAGGTGATCTTCTAAAGGCTCTATCGTCAGGTTCGTTAATCCGGCCTGGATTGCTGTCAATGGATTCTTTAGCTCGTGATCCAGCCGCTGCAGAAATTGCCGCCTGTCTTCGCTGGCTTGTTTCTGCACTTCTTGTATCTCTTTTTTGTGTCTTCTCTGGGAACGTATCCAGAATTGGGCGCTGGCGATAATCGTGCCGGAAATGATCACGCCACCCAGGAACGCCAGTGCGGCCAGATTTCCCCGTAAGTATAGGGTCGGATTAGCAGTAAATTCGCTCGTGGCAAGGGCTGCGATCAGGATTCCAGCTCCAGCGGGTAGGAGAGCCAGAATCCAACCCCACCATTTCATGTTGTTTTCTCTACTTTTCCGATGAAACGATATCCCTCTCCGGGGATCGTTTCGATGTAGCAAGGATCCCCAGGATCATCTCCCAACACCCGGCGCAATTCAGCTATGCGAGTGTCAACAGTTCTTGTGCCGATCGGGTAATCCCATCCCCAGACCGCGTCGAGCAGACGTTCGCGGCTGAGCAATTCATCCGGGTGGGTGATCAAGTATTCCAGCAGTGACATGGCCTTGGGAGAGAGATCGATCTCAACGGAATCCAGGTATGCTCGCCGTCTTGTGCGGTCGACGACCAGGTCACCGCACTTCAGCCGTTCCGCGAGAGTGAGCGGGGGTTGCCCAGGGCTTGACCTGCGCAGGACCGTTTTGATTCTTGCAACTAATTCATTTGAATCAAAAGGTTTGTTGATGTAATCATCCGCACCCTCCATGAGAGCCATGGCGCGTTCCCCGGATTCACCCACCTGGGTCAGCAAGATGATCGGCGTCCAATCACCCTTTTGCCTCAATTGGCGCAAGACCTCACGCCCATTCAAGCGCGGCATGAGCACGTCCAGTACGATCAAGTCAGGGGCATAAGAGATGGTCTCCTGAAGGGCGGCTTCACCATCCGCGGCGACTTTCACCTCAAACCCGGCCCGGGTTAAGAACGGCGCCAATCTATCTGTGATGGCGATCTCATCATCAACGAGAAGGAGCTTCGGTTTGGCTTCCATAGGTAAATTATATACTAGGGTTCTTCTGGGGAGCATTTTGCCGGGCGAATAAAAAGAACCGCTCAATCCAGTAGATTGAGCAGATTCTCTCGAGCGGTAAATTTTACTGACTTGCTAACTATGGGTTTCGAGCCGAGGCGCAACACACTCACCCCTTTCTACGCAAGTCATTTTGTTATTTTTTATTGTGTAGCCATTTCAGAACAACTGATTATGAATGGCTACACAATTCTTGGTTGTCTACTCTTATGCTTCTTCAGAGAGCCGGTTGTAGGTCTCCGCTTCGAAACCGCGAGTGTCTCTCCACTGAACGACGATTCCTGCGATCGCCAGCACCAGGAAGAAAAGCAACCACCAGATTGAGTCGTTGAGCGCCATCCTCACCGGGCCAAAGAGCAGATCCTGAAAATCTAAGTTTCCGAAGGCGACCAGCAAGGTATAGATGATTGCGGCCGTGCCTCCAATCGCCGTAATAAAGATGATGGCATACTTTTGGATGTTGAATGCTATCACAACAAGCGCCAGAACTATCCCAACAACGATGCCGATAATCCATACGAGAAAGCCATAATCCAGGCCGATCCACGTCAGAATACCCACGGTAAGTCCGTAACCAAAGGATCCAGAAAGAATGGCAACGGCGAAGATATAAAACAGATAGGATAGGACGGCGAAAAGGGCTCCGACAAAGAACCCGACCACCCAGCTGGTCACGGTGGCCAAGAAACCGATCCCAAACAGGGCTTGGACGGACTGAATGCCCAAAAAGAAGCCGAAGAAGAAGCCCCAGATCGGGAGTAGGACCAGGAACAACCGGTAGCCGCCAAAAACCACCGCCAGTCCAAACAAGAGGGCGATCAAGGCGATGCAAAGTAATGAAAAAGTCATAATAGTGCTCTCCTTTCGAACTAATACTTCTCTTCCCGCAGTTTAGATTGTAATAATGCAGAAGCTGACAAAATTCTGCGGTTTTCCTAGCTATAAAAACCCCCCAGTAAGAATTTGGTTACGGAGGATGAAGGTCCTCAACAGTCATTTATCGCAACCTGCGGATCAAAGGTTGCATGGTTTTCGTCGTACTGGCAGAGAGTTGGTGAACTTCAATAGGATCGTTCTTAATCTTTAAACTGCTTTCGGTTTTCAACATATCAGTAAATGAAATAAAAAGGTTAACTGGTTAATGGGGTGCGATAATGATATCTTCCCATAGCCAAGCCTCTTCATGTATCGGTAAATAGGGAGCTTTTTTCACCCAGGGTTTGAGCAATCCCAGGTCTCGGCGATAATAAGCCGGCAGATTGGGCACTTCCTCAAGCAAGATGTTCTCTGCAGATTGATAGAGCTCCAAGCGCTCCTCCTGGTTTGTCGATCTGCGTGCTTCTTCGATCAGTCGCTCGTAGCGTGTATTCTGCCAGCCATTTTGAAGTTCACTCACGGCAAACCTTAAATAACTGTCTGGATCGACGAAATCCGCTGACCAACCTGATACATACATGTGATGCGTTCCTAATTCGAGCCTCCTCCTGTATTCTGGCCAGTTTAACCATTCAAAAGAGACCTCTATACCCAGGATCTCAAGCCATAATGTTCTTAAAAATTCTTCCTGGCGGACACTCCACTCCGCCCAATATGGTGCGATAAACGATAGTTCTGGCAGGCCGTTACCGTCAGGATAACCTGCCTCTGCCAGCAAGTGTCGAGCCTGATCAGGATCGAATGGCAGGGCAATGTCGGCCGCGTGTCCAGGCATCCCAGGTGGTATCAGCCCACCCGTAGCCGGAAAGTGCAGACCGCTCAAAGCAATACTGGCCCACCTTTCGCGGTTCGTAGCCAGAGCAAATGCTCTACGCACCCTCAGATCATCAAAGGGTAGCTGGTGTAGATTAAAGATCAGCGAGGCGGTCGAAAAAAGCGGGCGTGACAGCA
>JBFFIU010000295.1:0-4543 GCA_041556275.1 Anaerolineales bacterium
GTCATGCCCACCACCACACCATGCGTGGTCAGATCATCAGGATCGTAAAACGATCTCTCTTGCGCCGTCTCACGTTTCTGCTGGTCGAAGATGCGACCGATGTAGAAACCCTCATTATCGTTCATAAGTTCACTCCTTGCTCCTGATATAGAATATCCCCAATTATGGCCCGCGGTAATAGACGCGGTAGATTTTACCTCCAGCGTCATCGGAGATCAGTAAACTGCCATCGGGGGCCGTAACGATGTCAACCGGACGTCCCCAGCTGGCCTCATTGTTCAGCCAGCCGACCGCGAAGTCCTCCACCAGCCCGATTACTTCGCCATCCATTGGGATGCGTACGACCTTATATCCCACCGGTTGGCTGCGATTCCATGAGCCGTGAAATGCCACGAACAGATCCCCCTGGTACTCAGCAGGGAATTGATCCCCGCTGTAAAATTCCAATCCCAGTGGGGCAGAATGGGCTTGCATTTCAACCTGGGGCTGCTCGATGCTCTCACAGGAACCCTGACTCCCAAAATCTGGGTCGATAATGCGCCCTGAATGGCATCCTGGCCAGCCATAGTCAGCCCCCTCCTGGATTTTATAGATCGTTTCTGGTGGCAGATCATCACCCAGAAAGTCTCGCCCATTATTGGTCGCCCACAGCTCGCCTGTTATCGGATTGAAAGTAATTCCAACTGCGTTGCGCAGTCCCCTGGCATAAAGGCGCTCCCCACTGCCATCCGGGTTATAGCGCATTATTGCTGCCCGGCGCTGATCCTGCTCTTCACATACATTGCAGGATGAACCGATGGACACATACAGCGATGAATAGTCGGGGCTGAAGGTAACGGTGCGCGTATTGTGACCGCCGCTGGGTAATCCATCAATTACAACCTGGGGCTCATTGAAATCACCTCCATCGCTTGAGGTTGGCAAACGTAAAATGCGCCTCGTCTCGCCGACATACAGGCTGCCATCCTGGTGAAAGGCCAGGCTGCTGGGCGAGTCTAAGCCCTCTACCACCGCATCAAGCTGATCCAGAAGCCCATCTTCATCCCCATCCACTAGACGCAAGATGCGCCCAGCCCCACGTTCAGCCACATACACGCCTCCATCCGGACCAACAGCCATCATGCGTGGTGCCTGCAAGCCATCCGCGTAAACCGATATCTCAAACCCTGGCGGCAAAGCGATCGGTTTTTCCGGAGCATCTCCTCCCATAGCGAGACGAGGCTCTGCCGTCTCCGATAGTGAGATCGCCGTCGGCGCGGGGTTATCAGGAAGCGTAGAGGTGCTGCCGATCTTCAAGGTGCAGGCGCTTAATAATATGATTATGGGTATTACAAGCAAGCGTTTCATAAGTTTGATTACCGATCGATAAATTTCAGTTCGTTAACCATTCTCGTAGAGAGGGCAAGTTAATTTGCAAAGTATCAATAAGTTTTTCCCAAGAGCATAGCTCATGTACCGGCACCGGCTGGTGTGGGCTGAAAATTTCAGTATTCCAAAGTCTGGATATCTTCTTGGTCTTGATCTGGGGTAATTACCTGTCTGATGATCCAGGAGAGTTTATTCTACCCGCTTTTGAACAGCCCGCGAGTCGGGATGAGAGAATATTTAAATATTCACAAATTTGCTATTCACTGATGTTACATTTATTCCATTGTTCCCCCTTGACAACGCCAAGTGGTACCAACGCCAAAGGCATTTCCACTTTCTACGACCACCTGTGGAGTTTCACCCTGGGACAGCCTTTGCCCACATTAATACCGAAGCACGCCTTGGGAAGTTAAATTCGAGTCCTTGGTGTAATCGGTAGTTGAAGAACTGCTCCCAGATTGAGGAGCAGTTCATTTATTATTTCATTTAGAGAAATTGTTAAGACTAATGGGATATGACAATCATCCTTCTTAGGTTGAACTGTAACCATGAATACAACTATGAAACGCCTCAATATCTTCTTCGCGCACGAAAGCGGTAATGATATCCCCTGCCTCAAACTTTGTCTTCCCATGGGGAATGATCACTTTCCCAGCCCTGTTTATAGATACCAGAATAGAATCCTCTGGTAGACATCCGGCTACTTCTTGAACATTTTTCCCAATAACCTGGGAATCGCCAGACAATGTAAGTTCGACGTAATCGGCAATTTCTCCTGGACGTTGTTTCACCCTCATGACACGCTGCTGATGATCAACTTTACGGGTTAGAGCCAAGTTGTAGGCACGAATAATGTCTGATCTTCTTATGAGACCAAGCAGGTGGTCATTGTCTTTCCGGGATACTACTGGGAGGCGACCTACGCCCCGAATTCCCATGCGGGCAAGTGCTTCGCCCATGCTCTCATCCGGATATGCTACTAATAAAGAGGTTTTATCTGTACCGATTTTGGTGATAGGGGTAGTTTCCGGAAGGTGTTGTTCCAAAGCTCGTTCCAGATCTGTGACGGTTGCTATGCCCCACAACTTCCCCTGATTATCCAACACCGGCATTCCGTGATGGTGGGTTTGGGATAATGTCTCGGAGAACTCAGACAGTTTGATGTCAGAATCAACTGTATCGACGTTGCGAGTCATGACCTCTTCAACCGTAACGCTATCCATGACATCAACATCTTGTCCTGACTTCAAATGTACACCTCGTCGCGAAAGCTTGAGCGTATAAATCGACTCCCCTGCCAGCATTTTTTGAGCCAAAAATGTTGCAATAACTACAGTTAACATAAGTGGCAATATAATCAGATAATCACCGGTTAACTCGAATAGGATGATCACTGCTGTAATAGGTGCATGCGCAGCAGCAGCAAAAACCGCTGCCATTCCTACCAATGCATATGCGCCAGGCGGAGCAACGATGGAGGGGAACCATATCCTTACAATAAGCTCAACAGCTGTCCCCAGCATAGCACCCATAAACAAAGAAGGAGCAAAAACGCCTCCCGATCCCCCAGATCCCAACGTCAAACAGGTTGCGATGATCTTTAAGAAGAGTAAAGATAGGACAACACCCAGAAGTAGTTGGTTGGATAAAGCGCCTTCAATTACATCATAACCAACATTATAAATTTGCGGCATACCAACCCAAGTCGTTGGCGTGAATAAAGGATAAGCAAGAGCCAACCCACCTAATAAGGCACCGCCGATAGCTGGTTTTACCCATTCTGGTATTCTCTTCCGATTATCAAAGACGTCCTCTGTCCAGTAAAGCAGCTTCACAAAAATCACACCAACAACCGCAGCGGACACACCCAAAAGGATGTAAAAACCAAATTCCCACAAGCTATTGATGCCGTACTCTGTGGGTAACGAAAAAGCAGGGATATCACCAAACACAACGCGCCCGACAACACTTGCTGTCACAGATGAAATGACGATCGAAATAAAATACTGCAGCTTAAAATCGCCTAGGATAACTTCCAGGGCGAAAATCACTCCAGCAATAGGAGCGTTAAAAGTTGCCGCGATACCTCCTGCAGCACCACAAGCGACCAAATTTCGCACTCGATCATTCGACAAGTTCAGCACCTGTCCAATGGTAGAACCAAGCGCCGATCCAATTTGAACAATCGGGCCTTCCCGCCCCACGGAACCTCCGCTGCCGATGGTTATCGATGAAGCCAGGGATTTTACTATCGCCACCCTTGGTCGGATGCGCCCACCGTGGAGGGCAACAGCTTCCATAACTTCAGGAACTCCATGCCCCTTGGCCTCGCGCGCAAAAAAATACACCAGCAAACCCACCAACAAGCCTCCAATAGCAGGTACGATCACTACATATGCATTCCCCCAATTACTGGTAATGCTAGGAAACCATGTATATCCGATCCATTCAACTGCTTTAATCAGATAACGGAAGATGACAGCCCCTATTCCAGCCCCCAATCCGACTAATAGTGAGGTAGCAAACAGAATTAATTCTTCTGATGGTTGTCTCCGTTTAAGCCATCTTCCTAGGCGATTAATTAACCGTTTACTCGAGGTGGTATATGAGATCTGACCAATCGTTTTATCGGGACTCATTGGTTGAAATTGATTCTCCTTGGAAATGGTCTCAACCAAATTGCAATAGGAAGAAACATTGAATTATACAGCTTGTTGATTAGCATACAATGCGCACACAATTGCCTCTTAAAAAATTACAATTGAAATAATCGTTGCCTCAAATTCGAGATGTGCCCGCATCTCACCGGGTGATCTGCATTTTAAGGAGCGAGGTAGGTAATTAATGAAAGCCGTATCCATTAATTCTTGAATTCGCGTGTAATTTGCTGTATTATTAATCAAGATCTCACTGTCCCCTTCAATAACCCAGTAAGAGCCATCCGATCTGAACAAAGCAAAAAATCTTCCGTTCTGTTCTTTTTTTAAGGGGCAAAATTATGTTCAATAAGATCCGCAATACTTTGGTCATTCTTATCCTAATATTTATCCTCCCGGCTTACGCCAGTGCTGAAAGAACAGATGAGGATGGTAACGAACATCAATTCTCCAAAACCTTTTCTGAGTTAGGCGACAATTCAAGTTGCACTCAAAATCCTCTAACGAACTATCCTGAA
>JBFFIU010000296.1:0-4535 GCA_041556275.1 Anaerolineales bacterium
CGAGCTTTTTCCATTTATTGGCTTCATTCCACTCATCAACAGTCATCATCCAAACGTCGCCTTTGCCACGCTGATCTAACTTCGCCACAGTATCGTGGTGCTTGGCATGAGCACGTCTCCAAAAATGATATGGCGTAAATGTCAATATCCCCGTTATCACACCAAGAATATCATTTGCTTTTTTATTTGAAGAACCAAAAAAGCTCTGATGGCCGCAATCATGGAAAATGATAAATGTCCGCACAAAAAATCCTGCTGCCGGAAGGGCCAGCAGCAAAGTCCACCAATACGAAAAATCTAAAGTGAAATACATCAAAATCATCAACCCAAAATATGGAACAACTGAGGTTAAGATTTGACCAACTGCCTTCGGGAAATCCGGTACTTGATATATCTTTATTATTTCTTTCCAATTTACTCTTTCAAAACTCTGAGCAGAGGTGTTCATTTTTGCTCCTTAATAAAGTGTTGACTTGGGTAAGACAATACCCGACCGTTAGATTTAAAAGCAAAAACCTGTACACGTATATTATCAAATTAATATTACTTTGAGCGATCCTGATTGCATACTGATCTGATCTTCAACACGTTTACTTGTCATTGGTCAGCTTTCAACCTCTAACCTTTTCCCAACATAGGGAGATGACCCAGTAGGTCGCAGCCATAAGGACACCTCTTCCGGCTGCATAGTCTCGCGGACAATAGATACCAGCTCGGCCTCCAACCGCTCGAGATCGACCTCATCCCGCGCTGCGGCAGCAAAGGCTTCCATGGCTTGCCGGGCGTCGTACTTGCGGCGGTAGAAGCGCCGGTCGATGGCGCTCTGCACCCGGCTCCGTAATGGATTGAACAGGGCTGCAATCACCAACGTCGAGATCACAATGGCGACCGGTGAATCCTGCCCGGTAAGCGCCCTGAATGCCTGCTGCAGCAGCACCACGCTGGAATAATACAAAATAATCAAAAATAAGGTTAAAACACCATAAACTAGCGTGCGGCGGATGATCAGGTCGATCTCGTAAAGGTGATACTTTAACATCGCGATCCCGATCGCCAGGGTGAACAGAGTCGCCTGCAATCCGAAGATCAAAGCACCTAACTGGTTGCTAACTAAGGGCAAAACCCCAATGGTTTGCACAAAGCCAAAGATGACTGCCGCCAGGAGCAGGCAAGCCGCGAAGGTGAACCATTTGATCTGAGCGCGTTGATCGCCCTGTGATCTACGATAACGCAGGATCAACGAAAGAATTGCGCCGGTAATAAAAGGTAATGCGAGGGGAGTCATACCAGGGGTCCTGCGTAAGCCAACAGCAGTTAGTAAATTTATCGCCTGGCTGAGAAATGATGGGGTATCTTCAAATGTCCTGACGCCAAATGGGTTATCGAACGATGTAAAATCTGTTAACGGGCCTGGTCTAAAGGCAATAGAAATCCAGAGCAGCAGGATATAAAACGCGGTGAACCAACCATAAAGCCGCCATCGAGGAGACAAGAATCTTCCGTTGGGGAATAGCAAAGGCAATCCCAGCAGCAAGGAGGCCGCATAGCCGATCCAGATCCACTGCGCTATCCAGGCGCTGATCAAACCCAGTGTGAGGTTTTGACCCTCAGAAAACAGCGCGATTTGAGCGTATTCAGAGGACAATGTGAACAGCGCAGAGCTGAATCCAGCCACGACCAGGAGCCAGCCGATCACATTGCTCAATTGTCGGGAGATGATGATCAGCCCCACACCCAACATGGTCGAGAACACTATCACGAACATGAGCGCGAAGGTGACCCCGCTTTGGAAACCATTCAACGCGCTGAGCCACAAACCAGCCCCAGTGATCAGGATAAATACGGTCAGCAGTACCCACACCACAGGTGATCTCACTGGTTATTATCCTCCTGCCCTGGCCTAAACCACAAGGAGACTTGTTCCGGCTGCATCGCCTCCTGCACCACGCCCAGCAGCTGCTCCGTGATCTGCTCCAGCTCCACCTCATCCCGGGCGGTAGCCGAGAAGGTCGCCAAGGCCTGTTGAGCATTGTACTTGCGACGGTAGAAGCGCCGGTCGATGATATCCTGCACCCAGCGCCGCAATGGTGAGAATAAGGCAGCAATTACCAGCGTGGAGATCACAATAGCCACCGGTGAGTCTTCCCCGGTGAGGACTCGGAAAGCCTGCTGCAGCAACACCACGCTCCCGAAATAAGACAACACCAGCAACAAGGTCAGGACACCATAGACCAATGAGCGACGGATGATGATGTCGATATCGTACAAACGGTAGCGCAGGATGGCGATGGCAGAAGCGATTGCTATACCGAAGCTGGCCGTGACTCCAAGCATTGCGCCAACCAGCATTGTCGGGTTGAAGCCTGGTTCCTGTCGACTCCCACTAGAAAAGATGAAGATAAAAGCGACGGGCATTAATGCTGCCGCTGAGACAAACCACTTGAGCTGCTGCCGCTCCACACCTCTGGAGCGCACCAGGCGCAAAAAGAGCGAGAGTGCCGCCGCCATGAAGCACAATAAACTCAGCAGGACCAGGATCGAGCTTGCCTGACCTACTACATTCTGGGTAGAGTCGCCTATGGCCAGCAGATCGGTCGGGAATGGGAAATAAATGATGGGAGCTGGGGCTAGGATGGAGACAGGGATCGAGATGGCTGCCGCTCCAATCGCGATCCAGGCCACCGGGCTCCAGCGCCGGGAAAGGAGCCGCCCGGTGGGGAATAATAGCAGCAGCAGCGTAAGCCCGAGCATCCCGGATGAGCCCCGCCCGAGGAAATACAGCAAAACGATCGCCGCTTCTGTGCCGGGCAGCGAACCGGGTTTGGCGATGTAGCCATAATAGGCGTAACCCCAGACAAAATGGTCCCGCCCAAAAGATATGGCGATTAAAATCCAGATCCAGCCGATCGGATGGCGGGGCTGCCGCGAGACGATCAAAGCGCCGATGATCGCAAAGCCGCTCAATGCCAGCGCTTCTGAAAATTGGATCACAAAAGGCCCACCGCCGAACGGCGAATCTGTGATGACCTGCAGCGCCAAGCCAATGCCCATTAAGATCACAATAAGCCCGACAAGGGACCAGGCCAGCCAGCGAAGGATTCTATTACTAAAAAAGGATATGTTTTTACCTTCCATCACTAACTCGTTCTAAAAGTCTCCAGTCGATTTGCATATAATCCTCGGTTATTGACCTGCAAATCTCTCCATCCATCTTTCTCCAGGCGGATTTCGAGCCTACCTCGCATTTATTAAACACAATATTCGTCCCGGGATCGTTACGAAAATCGTGAAATAATACAAACTCTTTTCAATATGAGAAATTTGATCGGGAGTATCGCTGCGAGATCCCATCAATTCTTCTCCTTTTGACTCGACCGCAGCCATACACTGACCTGCTCCGGCTGCATGGTCTCCTGCACCACGTTCAGCAGCTGCTTCGTGAGCTGCTCCAGCTCGACCTCATCCCTGGCGGTGGTGGCAAAAGTCGCCAGGGCTTGCTGGGTGTCGTACTTGCTGCGATAAAAGCGCTGGTCGATGATATCCTGCACCCAGCGCCGCAATGGCGAGAATAAGGCCGCAATCACCAGGGTGGAGATGACAATGGCGAGAGGTGAATCCTGACCCGTCAGGGCTCGAAAGGCTTGCTGCAAAACGATCACACTACCAAAATAAACCAGAGCCAGGGCAACTGTTAGGAGACCATAGACCAGCGTCCGCCGGATGATCAGGTCAATCTCAAACAAGCGATAGCGCAGGATGGCGATGGCCATGGCCGCCGGCATGGCCAGGATCGACAGCACGAACATCAGATCCCACCAACCACTAAAGCGGACTTCGCTGTCTGCGAGAACAGCAGAAATGGAATAAACAACGGTGAACAACGCCCCGGCGTAAAGCAGCCACTTGATCTGCTGGCGTTCAACTCTTTGAGCCTTTCGGTAGCGCACGAAAAGAGAGATGACGCTACCCGCAAGCACGGCTACCAACCCGATCGTCCAGAAGATCATCGGTGCTCCTGCAAACCACTCAACTGGGATGAAACCAATCGGGTTGGGCACCGTCCAGGCTTCGTTGAGCGGTCCCATCGGGGTAAGGAAGGAGACAAACACGATGAAAAACAACCACATGCCGATCGCCAACCAGTTCACCCAGTTCCAGCGGGGCGAGGGTGGGCGGCCATTGGGGAAGTGCAGCGGGATCAGGAAGATAGGGAAGATGAGCGGGACCCACGACCAACCGTCGAGCCAGATCAGCAGCCACAAACCGGGCGTGAGCATGGTCGGTGGTGTGTCAAGACTTGCCAGGATGCTCTGGCTGGGATTGACAGAGGCGAAGGCGATCAGCATCATCAGCCAGCCCACCCGGTTGGAAGGCTGGCGGGAAATGATCAGCGCCGCCAGGATTGAAAACACGATCGTCACCACCAACCGCCAGAGGACCGCCTGGCCCAGATTATATAGGGACGGAAGCCCGGTCAGTTGGGCTGCCCAGACGCCGAGCTGGATCAAGGCTACCAGGATACAGATGGTGCACAA
>JBFFIU010000297.1:0-4527 GCA_041556275.1 Anaerolineales bacterium
GGAGGTGGCAGGGAGAACACAGAAACTAAAGATATCCTTGATGCATACATCGAGGCATTGAACAAGCTGCATAGCTTGGAGGTGGCAACCGCAGGTTATGTGGATAGGCCTGGTGCCAACCTGATCGTGCGCACTCTCGAAGTGGCGATAGCTGACTCATCCAAGCTTGCTGATATGAGGGATTTTCGCCCTTTACGTGGTGTGACGGATGTTGCCTTATATGGACAGATTTTAAAGGAGGGAGAGCGCTCACCTGTTTTCGCATTGCAATCTCAATCGGCGAAAAGCTACCAAGGGCTATTGGCGCTGCATTTCTTTTATCTCAATGTCGGTCGAACCGGCCACCCCTACCTGGCGAGGGTCGAGATACCAGCCTGGGTTGCCGAAAACGAAGCGATGCTGGATAACCTGCACGCGACGCTGGTCGACCAAGCCAAAATGATGGGGGCACGACCTTACCCTTATTTACTCCAGCGCGCGCATGAGACCGCGCTGGTTAAGCTCCAAGAGAAAGAGCAGGTCACGCAGATGATATCCTTGGAGCTGCGCAAACAGGGGATCGAGGTCGAGCAGGTCTCGGCAAAACAATTCGCCAAACAAAGCGAGGGAAGAATGAGGTATGAAGGATGACGTCAATTGAAATTGGGCGCTTGCTGCGAGCGAGCACGACGGGATTCGTGGTGGGATGCCGGGTATCACAAATAGAGGCTCCAGCTTTCGGTACGCTGGTGCGTGTGCCAATTGGTGATAACTACCAGGTCTATGGGTTGATCTACGATATCCACATCGATGACGATGGTCTGGTACGGCAGCTGGTCACCGCTGAGGGGATCGACGAGGCAATCATAGCTGATAACCGCCTCAACCGAAATGTCCCGGTTGAGATGAGCGTTCTGGCGGTCGGCTACCAGGCAGACGGGACTATTTACCATCTGCTACCGCCGCGACCTGCCCTCAGCCTGGACGTGATCTATCTATGTGAAGATGCAGAAATGTGTGCTTTTACTGATGCCGGACGGTTTGGATACTTCCGCCATGTGCTGCGCGCCACCGAATTGCCGGTTGGCGATCTGCTTGGGGCACACCTGCGCCAGGTCCAGGCCGCGCAGCGCAGGGCGGGTAATGAGGCCTGGGCGGTGAAGGCAACCAAGGAGTTAATCGTGCTCTTGCGCGATGATTATCCATCATTGATGAGTGTGATCGGCACCCTGAGCGATGCGATTCCCGAGACCTGGAGCGGGGTGAACCCATGAATCAATTCATTGGTTATCTTGTCGGGGGTGGTTTGAAAGAGAACCTCAATGTGCGCCTGACTGTCCCATCCAACGAGATACATGAGGGTGCTTTTGCAGTAATTGAGAGCGGCAGTTGGCAGTTTTATGGTCTGGTAACGGATCTGCGATTGGGGGCTACAGACCCGCGCTTCGCCGACGAACAGAGCGGTGAACGCTTCCCGCCGGCGCTGGCCAATCTGCTTCACGGTCAGACCCTGTACACCAATCTTGAAGTATTACCGGCTTTGATGCTCGAACGCGGCCCTGAACCGGGAACGGCGGAATACCAAGATTGGCAGGCTGAGATCGACTCAGGTGAACGCGCCCAGCCGCGGCCCTTACCGGTGAAGACGATTCCGCCGCACCATGCACTCGTACGTCTGGCGAGCCCGGGTGATATCGCCGAGATATTCGGCAAAGCAGAGGATGAGGCCAATTTTGTGATCGGGTACACCCGCGAGCAAGAACATCCGGTCTGCCTGAACCTGGATAAGTTCGTGCAGCGCTCATCCGGGGTATTTGGCGCTACGGGTACCGGAAAGTCTTTTCTAACCCGACTCATTCTGGCCGGATTGATCAAACACAATCGCGCCTCGGTGCTGGTATACGATATGCATAATGAATATGGTTTTGATGATACCGCCTCTGATACCGGTGAAAAGGTTATCGGTCTAAAATCCAGGTTTCACAGCCGATTGCGTGTGGTCGGATTGGGAAAGGGGGCTCAAATCCGGGGGCAGACACCAGATTTCAACCTTGAGATCGCCATGAAGGATATCCAGCCGGAGGATATCGAGCTGTTGACACGCGAACTTGATTTAAAGGAAACTACACCGACTACATTGGATGCTTTGATAACTGATTTTGGTCAAAAAGGTTGGTTTAAAGAATTTCGTCAAATGAAAGTCGGCGCGACCTTGATCGACGAGGAGGGCAGGAAAGCCCCTGCACCTGACAGCGTGGCAGCCTGGGCGAACTCAATGGGGGTAAATGTTCTGGCTGCTGAAGGGTTGCACAATAAACTAAGACGGGTTTTCAACCTGCCTTATGTGGTCGAATCACCTGCTGCCGATACCATAAAAGAGATTACGAACTCATTAGAAGCAGGGCAGCACATTGTCTTGTCGTTTGGAAAACATGAATCCGACTTGGACTATTTATTGGTCAGCAACCTGCTCACCCGGCGCATCCGCCAGGCCTGGGAGAGGCGCACCAACCAGTTCCGCACCAAAGGTGAAAGCGAGCCACGACCGCTGGTGATCGTCCTGGAGGAGGCGCACAAACTGCTTAACCGGGAGATGGCCCGCCAGACCACTTTCAGCACCATCGCCCGCGAGATGCGCAAGTATTACGTTACGCTGCTGATCGTCGATCAGCGCCCATCACAGATTTATGATGAGGTCATGTCACAGCTGGGGACACGCATTTCGGGCTGGTTGGGGGATGATGACGATATCCGCGCCGTCCTGTCCGGCCTGGCTGGTCGAGAGGCGCTGCGCGGCATGCTGGCTCACTTACAGCCGAAGGAAGAAGTGTTGTTATTGGGTTGGGGAATGCCCATGCCGCTGCCGGTTCGCTCGCGCCGCTATGATAAGAAATTCTGGCAGGAATTACAGGGTGAGAATATCGGTGAACGAGAAGAGGAAGACATCATAGAGGAACTAGGGTATTAAGTGGCGAGAAGAAAGAACTTAGTGTTGGCCACTTCTAACGGAGTGGTTATGTGTGAGCGCAGTTCAGCTGGCTGGCAGGAGGTCAGCCGCACCTTGCCAAAGGTGTATGCCACCAGCGTTGCCGCCCAGGGAGAGCTGATATTGGTTGGAACGCAAGACGGCATCTACCGTTCTGGTGACCAGGGGCATTCCTGGCAGCCTGCCAACAGCGGCCTAACTCATCGTCACATCCGTTGGCTGAGCATTCATCCCCAGGATGCCCAGCGGATTTTCGCGGGGAGTGAACCGGCGGGAATTTTCACTTCGCGGGATGGTGGATCAATCTGGCAACCGCGCCCAGAAGTGTTTGAGCTGCGGGATCGAAATCGCTGGTACCTGCCATACTCTCCAGAAGCTGGATGTGTGCGTGGTTTCGCCTTCCTAGAAGAATATGGTTACGCAGCAGTGGAGGTTGGTGGGCTGCTGATCTCGAAAGATTTTGGCAATTCATGGCAGCCAGCCCCCGGGAACCAGTCGCCTGATGAGAGCCTTCATGCGGACGTGCACTCGATCGCTGTCCATCCATACTCACCAAACCTGATAGCGGCTCCGACAGGTGGAGGGTTTTACCTCTCGGCTGATGGAGGTCTTACCTGGCGAAACCGATATAGGGGAATCTATTGTAGGGCTGTGTGGTGGGACCCGACTGATAAAGAGCATATGATCTTAGGGGTCGCAGATGGGGTGGATCGCAATGGACGTATCGAACAGACTCGCGACGGGGGACTCACCTGGAGCGAGGCCTCAGCTGGGTTGGATCTCCCCTGGCAACATCACATGGTGGAGCGCGTCCTTCAGTTGGGCGATGAATTGTTTGCTGTTCTTTCAAACGGCGAATTGTGGCTAACCTCCCTGGGTATCATCACCTGGGAGCGGATTCTGCCGCAGGTTGCGCATGTGCATGCCGCGGCAGGATATTAATTGCAGACTACGAGGCGAAAAATGGAAGAGTTGAGTAAAAAAACAGCCATTATCACCGGTGGGGGTACGGGTATCGGGCAGGGTGTTGCCCTGCAGTTAGCTTCAGAAGGCACGAAAGTGGTAATCTGCGGGAGGCGGGAATCTCGCCTGGAGGAGGTACTTGGAGCGATCCGAGACCAGGGTGGTGAAGGTTTGGCTTACCAGGCCGATGTATCTGATGCGGAGGACGTCGATCGTTTGGTCAGAAAAACTCAACAAGCATACGGGGACATAGATATCCTGATCAATAATGCTGGCATTGGCGGGGGTGGAGCTATCCATAACCATGATATCCAGACCTGGGACGAGGTCATGGCAGTGAACTTACGGGGTCCATTCCTGACCTCCCGGGCTGTCCTGCCTGGCATGCGTGCCAAGGGTCAGGGGCATATCATCAATATCAGCTCCGAATCCGGCCTTGAATATTATCAAGGCGACGGGGCATACGGAGTCTCAAAGCATGCTTTAAACGCCTTGGGCGAGTTCATCCAACGCGAAAACCAGGACTTTGGTGTGCGCGTCGATACGATCTGCCCTGGGATGGTGATCACCGAGATGAGCAAAGATTCCAAAGGTCTGGA
>JBFFIU010000298.1:0-4506 GCA_041556275.1 Anaerolineales bacterium
GGATAAACAACACCAAACAGTCGCAGATCAATATGAAGCGGCCAGAGAAACCGCCCATCACATCGCCGAAATGATCGCAGAGGGATGGGAAGTGGTCATTGGGCATGGGAATGGACCTCAGGTAGGTTTCATACTGAGGCGTTCTGAGATCGCTCACAAAGTCGAAGGAATGCACGAAATCCCTTTGGATGTTTGTGGGGCAGATTCTCAAGGGGCGATCGGTTATGCCCTGCAGCAGAATTTGCAGAACGAGCTCCAACAGAGAGGCATTCAAAAATCGGTAACCACAGTTGTCTCCCAAGTTCTGGTTGATCGGAATGATCCCGCATTCAAGAGTCCTTCAAAGCCGATTGGGGGATTCATGGATCACAGCGAGGCTCAGCGCAGGGCAAACGAGATGGACTGGACTGTGGTGGAAGATGCCGGACGTGGTTGGCGGCGAGTTGTCCCTTCACCTTTGCCCAAAGAGGTGGTTGAATTTGCTGCTATCAAGGCTTTGGTGGAAGCGGGAGTAACCGTGATCGCAGTTGGTGGTGGCGGTATTCCCGTTGTAGATACAGGAAATCGACAATATCGCGGTATTGCCGCGGTGATAGATAAAGATTTCGCCAGCAGCTTGTTAGCCCAACTGCTCAATGCTGACTTGCTGCTTATTTCAACCGCAGTCGAAAAAGTCGCCATTAACTTTGGTAAACCCGATCAAGAGTGGGTCAGTCGTATGACGGTATCGGAGGTAAAGAAATATCTCTCGGAGGGCACCCACTTTGCAAAAGGATCCATGGAACCGAAGATGAAAGCCATAGCCTGGTTCCTGGAATCAGGTGGTAAACAGGCTATCGTAACAAATCCAGAGAATATTGGTCGCGCACTTAAAGGGGAGACCGGCACATTAATTGAGCCATAAGTGGCGCCAATTCCCATCAAATTTGGTGACTTAAGTCATATAAAAAACCAGTAAAACGAGTAAGATGAAACAGGTAAAATAAGATAAACGTACTATAACCTACCGACCAATCTCATCCACTATGCGCATCGAGCTGCGAGACATTCGCAAGTATTTTGGGCCAGTAAAGGCGAACGACGGCATCAGCCTGGTCTTCGAGGCTGGTCAGATATACGGATTGCTCGGTGAGAATGGTGCTGGTAAGAGTACGTTAATGAAAATCCTTTCGGGTTATCAGCCACCCGATTCGGGGGAAATTACTTTCGATGACCAACCTCAACACTATGCTTCCCCAGCAGACGCACTGCAAAAGGGGATTGGTATGCTCTATCAAGACCCCCTGGACATACCAGCATTCAGTGTTAAGGACAATTATCTTCTCGGTCGAGATCGGCAGGTTATTCTAGATTACGGCGTTGCCAGTAAAGAACTGCTGGACATGACCGCAAAGTTTGGTTTTGAGATCGATTTAGGGACTAGCATAGAAAATCTTTCCTTGGGAGAACGACAACAGCTTGAGTTGGCGCGCCTGCTGGTTGGTGGTGCACAAGTTCTGATCTTGGATGAGCCAACGACCGGGATTAGTGCAGAACAGAAAGAAGTGTTGTTCGATTCAATTCGCAAGCTGGCATATGAAGAGGGGAAAACACTGATCTTGGTCTCACACAAGTTGGATGAGGTCCAAGAACTGTGCGGTCAGGCGATGATCTTACATCGAGGAAAACTTGTCGGAAAGACAAACGTCCCATGTCCCAATGAAAAACTGGTTGAAATGATGTTTGGGCAGGTACCCGAGCGCAGTAAAAGATCCGATTTTCAGCCCGGCGAGCCAGTCCTTGACCTGATCGATCTTCGGGTGCCAACATACCGGTTGACCATCGAGAATATAAATCTGCAGGTGAGAGAAGGTGAGATCTTTGGGTTAGCTGGCCTGGAGGGGAGCGGCCAACGATTATTGTTGCAGGCTTGTGCTGGATTATTGCGCACAGATCACGGAAAGATGATGTTTGTTGGTGATGAAGTGACCGGCTGGTCTTATCACCATTTACAAGCGGCGGGAATAGGATATATTGCGGCAGGTCGTTTAGAAGAAGGTTTGCTGGCGGGGCTTACTCTCACTGAGCATGTCGAGCTGGCCCAACCCAGACATAGCTTTTTCATCAATTGGCGAGGTGTAGCCAAGCAGACGGAAACCAAGATCGAGCAGTACCAGATCGTCGGAGGCCCTGACTCAACAGCCGATGAATTATCTGGGGGTAATCAGCAGAGATTGCTTTATGCTTTGTTGAGAGACGATCTTAAAATCTTGTTGCTCGAGCATCCCACGCGGGGATTGGATGTGCGCTCAACGGATTGGATCTGGGAACAGTTGTATCACAGGAGGGAGGATGGTACTGCGATTCTATTCATATCCGCTGACCTGGATGAGATCATCGAACGCAGTGACCGCATCGTAGTATTTTCTGGCGGCGTCATGTCGCGCATCCTGGATGCCAAGGACACCAATGTGGATGAGCTCGGTCATCTGATCGGGGGTCAGGCATGAGATCCGGTCAATGGGTGCGCTGGATTTGGCCAGCAGTCCCTATCGTGGCAGCATTGCTCGTCACCTCTATACTGTTGTTTCTGTTCGGCGCTGCCCCTTTCGAAGCCTTTCAAGCCATGTATGAAGGCGCGTTTGGAGATCAATCCAAGACTCTCAGCGTGATCGCCTTCTGGATTCCATTGTTGCTCAGTTCGACCGGGCTGCTGATAACATTTAGAGCTGGTCTGTGGAATATCGGCATTGAAGGGCAGATTGTGATGGGCTCAATTGCTGCCTCCTGGGTTGCATTATCTCTTGAAGCACCCTCTGCCGTATTGATCATGCTTGAAATACTGGCTGCTATGGCGGGTGGGGCGCTTTGGGCGGCGCTTGCTGCCGTTCTGAAAACCCGTGGTGGGGTGCATGAGATCTTTGGTGGATTAGCCCTTAATAGCATCGCCATTATCTTTACCAATTATCTTATCTCAGGACCCTGGCAGCCTCCTGAGGGCGGCACCTTCAGAGGCACTGCACCTTTCCAGGCGGGGGCGCTTTTACCCTTATACGCCAATTCGCGCTTCAGCCCGCTATCCCTGGTATTGGCGGTGATCGCCTTTGTCTTGGTGGTGATCGCACTGCGTGGGACGTTTTGGGGACTGAAGCTTAAAGCCATCGGTAAAAACCTGCGCTCTGCGTTCCTGCTGGGGGTGTCAAGTGAACGGGAGATGATCCTGGCCATGATGGTCTGCGGTGCGCTTGCCGGTCTGGGTGGTGGGGTGCGAGTATTGAGCTGGTTTGACAGTTTGCGCCAGAGCATCTCCGGTGGGATTGGATTCCTTGCCTTACTGGTTGTGATGCTGGCAAATTACAACATGTTCTTGGTCCCCCTGATCGCCTTTTTCTTCTCAGCAGTTCTCAATGGCAGCATCACCCTCCAATTGCGGACCCAGTTGCATTCATCACTGGGTGGCATTCTTACTGAGCTGATGGTGCTATTCGTCTTGTTATTCGGTGATGCAGTGAAACTTGGTATCTCTCGCGAAAAGGACGAAGATGGACAATAGCGCATTAGTTTTGACTCTTTCATCCATCCTGCTTGCGTCCACACCACTGATTATCGCTGTGTGTGGTGAGATCCTCACCGAGCGCTCTGGGATCGTCAATTTATCCCTGGATGGCACCATGTTGATGGCTGCCATGACCGGTTTTGTAATTGCATTCGAATCAAATAATGTCTGGATCGGATTTCTGGCTGCCGCTCTGGTCGGATCTTTTTTTGCCTTTATTGTTGCTTTTGGCAGCATACGACTACGGCAAAGCCAGTTCGCCATCGGGTTTGTTTTAACCTTATTGGGTGATGATCTTAGTGCATTTCTGGGCCAGAACTATACTCGCATCCCTGGTCCAGTTGTCAAGCACTACGCTATCCCTATCTTAAAAGATATCCCCATCATCGGACCGATCTTCTTTGACCAGGATCCACTGGTATATTTTGCCTTCATTCTGGTGGGGGTGACCTCTTTCTGGTTGTTTCGCACCCAACCAGGCTTGCGGCTGCGCAGTGCGGGCGAGAGACCTGAAGCAGGTTTTGCTCGTGGTGTGAATATCAACCTCCAGCGCTACTTGTACACCGTTATTGGAGGTGCGCTGGTGGGCATCGCTGGCGCGTCGTATTCTTTGAATATCAAGATCGGCTGGGCTGAAGGCAGCACTCGAGGCTTTGGCTGGATCGCTTTAGCGATCGTGATCTTTGGCGGCTGGTCACCCGTCAGGGGTATGTTGGGAGCCTTATTGTTTGGAGCAACTAAAGCGCTGGCGACTTATCTGCAGCGAACCTACCCGGAAGTGTCCGTGGTGGCATTTAATGCCATCCCTTGGGTGCTCATGATCTTGGTGTTGTTGCTGGTGGGTAGTGATTTCACCGAGCGAATGATCCTAATTGCACCAAAATCGATCCAGCGTCCATTGCAGCGGATACTGCGCATTGCGCCCCCAGCAGCATTAGGTTCGAGCTTTATTGAGGATTGAGGGAATAAAC
>JBFFIU010000299.1:0-4506 GCA_041556275.1 Anaerolineales bacterium
CCTCGTTATGGTGTCGTGGCGGATAAATTGATCGACCGACTGGTTTATGGGGTGGGCACACGACTAATTGTGTCAGATGGAGATCCTGCTCTAGGGGGCGTTTACAAACTCGTCGCCGTGTGTGATGAAGGAATTTGGGTACCAGCGCTAAAGATATCTGAATCACACAATAAAACCCCGAATCCTGGTCATAAACATGTCTGGCGTATTTATGATGATCGTGGTATTGCCTCGGCGGATTTTCTCAGCTTGGAGGATGAAGTTCCGAGTGATGAGGACAGATTAATTCTCCACCACCCATATGAGCCTTCAAAATATCGAGAGCTACAACGTGAATCAATTTCTGAGATCGAACCCTTGCTAGTTGATGTGTTACGGGATGGGCAGCTTGTTGCGGAATTACCATCTATTGAGGAACTTCGTGCCCGTCGTGATGAGGATATCAATCGCCTGGACCCAGGTGTTCGCCGGTTGATGAATCCACATATTTATCATGTTTCACTTTCTGAAGACTTGTGGAATAAGAAACAAGAGTTAATTATGGCTGCGCTCGGAGCTATACACGAGTAAATATCAGGTTGTAAGGAAAGGAGAATGGGAGATGAGATGGCCAGCCTTACGAATATTATGGGGTTTTTTATTGGTTTTCGCAGGAATATTGTTCTTGCTCAACACCCTGGGATATATCACGATTGGTGAATATCTCTGGGCAATAATCTTTGTGGTCGGAGGATTAGCTTTCTTTTCTATCTTCATCGCTGATAGAAGGCAATGGTGGTGGTTATTCCCCGGATTTTCACTGTTGGTTGTGGGCGTGATCATATTCCTTGAACAAACCTTTCCAGCACTTCCGGATGATTTTGGGGGTATGATCGTAGTGGGAGGAATTGGCCTGGTTTTTTTGATCATATTCCTGATAAATACCGAGAATTGGTGGGCATTAATCCCAGCCGGTTCGTTATTCAGCATTGCACTGGCGATCGGTCTCAGTCAATTGTTAACTGGGTTGGAGATTGGCGGAGTATTCTTGATTGGACTTGGATTAACTTTTGGTGTAGTTGCATTCGTTCCAACGCCCCAAGGTCGTATGCGGTGGGCATTAATCCCAGCAGGGATATTGATCGTTGTCGGATTCTTAGTTCTGGTTGCAGCATCCAACTTGATATCCTATCTCTGGCCTTTGGGCTTGATCGCCCTGGGTGCGTTAATTCTTTACGGTGTGATCAGATCCCGTAAATAGGTTATTCTGGAAATTAATAGTTTGTTTATGATAGCGATTTGGTACTCTTCGATTTCACGCTTATAAATTGAGCCAATTTTCAGCTGCGCGGTGGAGATTGCTCAGGGGTCCAACTTGGATCGTACAGGTGGGCAGCGATTCGATAAAAATGCGCCCGTACCGTTTACTGAGCACCCTACGGTCAAGTATTGCCACGACTCCCCGATCGGATTGTGTACGAATCAGACGACCAAACCCCTGTCTAAATCGCAAGATAGCTTCAGGTAGCGCGTACTGATAGAAGGGGTCTTCGAATGTTTCTGAACGTGAAGCAATGATCGGATCTGAAGGGACATCGAACGGCAGTTTGGCGATCACCAATACCGAGAGCGCTTCTCCAGGCACATCTACGCCCTCCCAAAATGCACGCGTTCCAAGTAGCACAGCCTTCTCGGCGCTGCGGAATGATTCGAGCAGTGTATGCGATGAAGCCCCTTCTCCCTGTTCATAAACAATGATTCCCTCTTCTGAAAGGATAGGAGAAATCGCTTTGGAAGTCGCTCGCAGCTGAGCATAGGAGGTAAATAGCACCAATGCACGTCCCCCGGTTGATCGACAAAGATGTATCATACTTTGATTGACTGCCCTTTGGTAAGCCTGACGATTGTTAGGTTCGGGGATATCATTCGCGAGATAGAGCAGGGTTGCGTTTTCATAGTCAAATGGAGAACCTAGGGCGAGTTCATAAGCATCAACCGCCTGCAAGCGATCGCGCAGATAATCGAATTCTCCAGCTGCTGTGAGGGTGGCAGATGTCAGGATAACTGAATTTTTCTCATGCCAGAGAAAACGCTCCATCAACGGACCGATGTGGAGCGGGGCAACATGAAGCGACGGCATACGTCCATCGGGTTGGATTTCCACCCAATAAATTCGATCGACTTGTGGTTCGAAAACAAAGCCATTGAGCTGGTCTTGCAATTCGCTCAGGCGCCGGTAAAGGCTGCTGATCTGATTGAATAAATCCTGGCTATCCTCAGGTAATACATCTATCAATTCTGAAATGGCCTGAGTCACTTTCTCCAACAAATCTAAAATTGACCCTAATACTCCTTGAGCATCATCCCAGCGTGCTTCAACCTCATCCCAGGCGGGTTGGGAGCGTGAAGCAGGCAGAATACGTTCCTGATGAGCGTATTGCCCAATCGGTCGTCCCTCACGTTGTTCAAACAAGAATTGATCCAGGGAGGTGAAGAATTTCTGTGATAGTTGTTCGAATTGGAAAGCAAGATCGGTAGCTCGACTTATGAGTTGGTTGAATGCCGCCAGATCTGCTGGTTGAAGGACACCCTCCAGTGTACTCATTGCCCAACCGAGTGCACCCGAGTTTGATCCCCCCAATTCCCTGATCATGCGCATGATCTCAAATTGTGTGACGCGGAAGGATAATGCGTTAGTTGAAGCATCTTCAAGATGATGAGCTTCATCGACAATTAAGTATTCATATTCAGGTAAGACCCGGTTCCCCGTGGCAACATCTGCTAACAACAATGCATGGTTGACTATTACTAAATGAGCGCTTTGAGCAGCCTGTCGTGCTCGGTAAAAGGGGCAGGTGCCTCCCGTGCGTTGCATACAGGTTTCAGCAGTGCAGGCTTCGTCTTCTGCTGACAGTCGCAGCCAAACATCTCTTTCAGCTCTACTATTGAGATTCAGCTCAGCCCGATCTCCAGATGCCGCGTCTAGTAGCCAAACTAAAATCTTTGCCAATATGCGGACTTCTTCAGCTGTTTCTGGACCTCGTCTGCGAAAGCTTTCCAGGCGCCTTGGGCATAAGTAATTGGATCTGCCTTTTAGGACCGATGCTTGAAAGTCAATCCCCATTGCTTCACGCAAATCAGGAATATCCTTATGAATAAGCTGATCTTGAAGGTTAATGGTATTCGTCGAGATAACTACCCGGGCATTATTCAATCTAGACCATAATGCGGCAGGTATCAGGTAGGCGAATGATTTACCTACACCAGTGCTGGCTTCAACCATTAGATGCTGTTCTTCGGACAAAGCTTCCGTGACTGCCCTGAGCATTTCAACTTGCTGAGGTCGGAATTCAAACTCCGAGAAATATTTTGAAAATTCACCACCATGTTCTAATATTGAAGCGACATCGTCCGGTTCAAGGCCATGAAATTGTTGGTTTGGAGCCAGAGGAGGATTTCCATCCTTGGGGATATCTCCAAACCAGGGGCCTACAATCCCGGGAACAATTTTTTTGCTTTGGATGGGTTCTTTTGAACGTTCCTGGAGCGCAAGTCGGAATCCCCAATAACCTCCCCACTCAATCTGCTCGCTCATCCTGACGATTTCCGCGAGCAATTCGATTGGCAAATCAATCGCCTTCTGGTGAAGTCGTAAATAAACGCCATGCGTTACCAGTGCATCATCCAAGGCCCGGTGGGTTGCATGCAGCGGCACCGTTAATAGGCTCGAAAGCGCACCCAATCCATATCGGCTGGCATTGGGCAGTAATACAGATGCCATTTCATACGTATCGATGGCATCGTTATAATGGAATAATCGATGACGCCGTAAGAAGGAGAGATCGAAGCTGATATTATGCCCAACAATTGGCACTTCTCCAACGAAATCAGCTAATTCTGCCTGGATATCGCTGAAGGGAGGCGCATGGGCGACCATCTGGTTAGAAATACCAGTCAGCTGGGTGATGAAAGAAGGGATTGCCCGCCCTGGGTTGATTAAACTCGACCACTCTTCTTCCACACGCCGTCCGTTAAAACGGATTGCCCCGATCTCCAGGATTGAATCGTGTTTGGGATCGAGGCCTGTGGTTTCAATATCCAGAGCCACAAGGGTTGGCATGAAGGGATTATACCACCGGGGATTTCAGTTCAAATCATAAGACTCCGGGCATTTGACCAACAGCAAGTTATAGAGAATCCGCTTAATGATATTTTCAAAATTTTGAGTCATTACTCAGGGTCTGGGTGAGAAAAATCATATTGTCCGGTCATTTTACAGTGGTTTTCTAATGTTTTGAACTTATCATCAATTATTGAAGTTAACTATAAGAGCTGATTAGGATTACGTCCCATTGAAGGTTGGTTATTCAATGACCGAGTTTCGCGACAAGACGATCTTGAGTCAATCCTTGAGAGGGGGGATCTTATCCAATTGTTGCGCCAGGCATTTCAAGATCGCTTACAGAGAATCGCTGACTCCTTTCAAGGACGTTCCCGAATGCTGCAAGGACAACGCTGGTTAGCTGC
>JBFFIU010000300.1:0-4471 GCA_041556275.1 Anaerolineales bacterium
CAAGGCATGTCATTATGGGCGGTGCAATCGGTGCTGCGTTGGCTAATTTCCTTTTGTTATTCGCTGGAGGACCCGAAGTTGGCATACCTCTCAGGTTTGCTACAGGATTCTTTCTTGCGGGAGTTTATCCGCCCTCCCTAAAACTAATCTCGACCTGGTTCCGAGATGATCGCGGCCTGGCGCTTGGTATACTGGCAGCTGCAGTTGTGATGGGTAATGGGATTCCTCACTTGATCAATGGATTGGGAGGATTGGATTGGCAGATCGTGATCCTGGTTACTTCATTTCAATCCCTAATTGGTGGACTGATCGCCGAATTTATAATTCGTGAAGGTCCATATCCGTTCCCAACTGCTGTTTTTAACCCCCGTCAAATTAGATTAGTAATGACGAATCGTGGTGTCCGGTTAGCGACTCTGGGATACATTGGCCACATGTGGGAATTGTTCGCCCTGTATGCCTGGATTTTGGTTTTCTTTATTGAAGTATTTGATATCCAGAGGTTTGGAACAGCATCTACAGCAGCATATGCCACGTTTGCTATGTTCGTTGTGGGTGCGATCGGTTCCTGGGTAGGAGGTGTCCTTGCCGACCGTTGGGGAAGGACCAATACAACAATACTCATGTTGAGCATATCAGGGAGCTGTGCAATTCTAATTGGGTTATTGTTCCATACCAATATCTATCTCATTTTGTTCGTCGGATTGATTTGGGGTTTTACGTCAGTTGCGGATTCTGCTCAATTTTCCACGATGGTCACGGAGGCAGCCGATCAATCCTATGTTGGAACCGCGCTGACGGTCCAGTTAGCAACTGGTTTTGCGGTTACTGTTGTCACCATCTGGCTGATCCCGATTCTGCAAGATTTATTTAGCTGGCAGTGGGCTTTCACCTTTCTGGTGCCAGGTCCGATAATCGGGATCCTGGCCATGCTGCGGTTGAAATCTTTGCCTGAAGCTGCCAAGATTGGTGGGGGGAAGGGATAAAACTGTGACTGGACGAATAAGCGAGGGCAGATCGAGTCAAGGTGTTGCCAACCACCAAAAAGCTCAGCAAACTGGTTGTTAATATCTGAATCTGGAGGAACAACTTGAGTGAATGGGAGCTGCTCCTGCGAGGATACCTTGCTGCCGGTGATAGGGGTGATTTAGACAAACTTGGCGACTATCTGCATGAGGACGTGATAATCCACGACCCAGGTGGTCTCACTACTAAGGGGCTGGATCACGAAAAGGAAACCTGGCAGAAGGCTAGGAAGGCGATGACGGGACTTCGCCACGAAGTCAAAGAGGTCGTCATCGCCAGAAATGTCCTTGCAGCTCGCATCGAAATTTCAGGTGCACTTGTGGGTCAGTTTGCCGGTATTGCTGGTGAAGGGCAGAAATTCAAAATCGATCAAGCTATCTTCATGCACATCCGCGATGGCAATGTGGAGGAGCTATGGGCAATAGTTGATTCTGAAAACTTCAGGAAGCAGGTAGGAGCCATTTGAGCTGTGTTACAGGCACCTGGTTGATTCAGGCAAAGGATGAATTTCGAGCCCTGCCACGGTCACAGTAGAGTCCCGTTGAAAAACGGATTTCTTGATTCCTGGGAAGCTATGAATGAATCCTTACTGGATTTAGGGATTAGATATTATCTTTAATATGATTAAGCCTCTAGTCGTTGTAAAGTTCATACCAGTGCTCTAGCAGGATTTGTAATCCAATGTCCCAATAATTCCCGTGGATCCCAAATCCCCTATGAGCGTAAGTGCCTCTCATATTAGGGGAAAAAAAGCCCATCTCTCTCGAGGTGGGCTAAGTAAGTGGATTGCTGTGTGAAGGATCGCAGGTGGTTCAGGCAGCCTCTTGTGCCAGAGCAGCTGATTCGCTGGGGATGGACCAGAGTGAATAACCTAGCCAGGCCAATCCTATAGCAAAAATAACTGTGGCTGGGAATCCAATCATAAAGGCCACAAAGAACCACACAGAGCCAACAATCAGCACTACTGAAGCAATGCGGTTCAGCACACTGGCTCGTAGGGAAGCGATACCAAAGAGTATCCAACCCAGCGCAAACAAGGCCAACGTGACCATAAACATTGTGGCTGCCACACCGGTCGGTTCAGAGTCAACAATTTCCGGGGCAACCTCGGCTAACCACACCCCGAATGTGAGCGCACTCCATAGAAAGCCTGACATCATCACCATCCCGGCGACGGCTGCCACGAAGGCGACCACCCCAAAAGTTCCAGCCTTTTCAGCCTGGCGAGCATACAACCCCACCAGACCCAGGAAAATCAGCACAGTGGCAACCATATACAAAACATACATAATCGCAAAGGTACTTGTTGCTGCTGCCACACTATCGGCTTCACCACCATAGAGGACAAATTCTAATACATCCAGGATGGCAATCGTAACGCCTCCGATCAAAGCAGCCAGCCCGCTCCATCGGATGAGATTTGAAGATGACATTGACAGTTTCCTCCTTGTAATATGGATAAAACTCCACTCATTACCAATTTAACCGCTTAGGATGCAATTGTCATCGCACTAAGGTGTGATCTGGGGAAATAGGGGGTGTGAATTCGGGAGCATGAGTCATGGTATTGCGCGCCCGCCATAATTAATATAAACTGAAGCAACCAGTATGCAGATAATGTCTTATAAAGTGGTGTAAAAAGGATTGACAAAAAAGGTCATCCTGTGCTTCCATAGGTTATCCAAAACACAAAACGGAGGCACAAGATGACAAACCCAACTATAGCACTGAAGGAGTACCTTATCAACATAGGATTGGATGAAGATGCCGATTTTCTGCGCGAAGGATTGCAACTGCTCAGCCAGATGCTGATGGAGCTGGAAGTGGAACAGCAGATTGGGGCAGGCAAGCATGAACGTACGCCAGAACGGAGCAACCAGCGCAACGGCTATCGGGAACGGGCCTGGGAGACCCGCGTAGGAGATATCGAATTGCTCATTCCCAAGTTGCGCAAAGGCAGTTACTTTCCCAGCCTGTTGGACCCCCGACGACCAGCCGAGAAAGCCTTGCTAGCGGTGGTTCAACAAGCCTACCTGAAAGGGGTAAGCACCCGGAAGGTAGATGCGTTGGTGAAGGCCCTGGGGCTGAGTGGCATGGACAAGAGCAAAGTCTCGCGGATCTGCAAAGGCTTGGACCAAGCGGTGGAACAGTTCCGCAATCGTCCTTTGCAAGAATGTTATCCATATGTCTGGTTGGATGCACTGTATCTCAAAGTGCGGCAAAACCAGCGCATTGTCAATCTGGCTCTGGTAATCGCCATCGGTGTGGATAAAGAAGGCGAACGGCATTTGCTGGGGTTTGACCTGGGGGGCAGCGAAGACGAAGCCTTCTGGTTGGCGTTCTTGCGCTCGTTGGTAAAGCGAGGCATGAAAAGGGCACAGTTGATCATCAGCGACGCTCACGAAGGGCTGAAAAACGCCATCCGCCAAGTCTTCAATGGCGCCAGCTGGCAAAGGTGCCGTGTGCACTTTATGCGCAACTTGCTGGCCAGGATTCCCCACCAGGATAAGGCCGACATGGCTGAGGCAGTCCGCCTGATCTTTGAGCAACCAAGCCGTCAGAGCGCCACATCCCAGCTGTACCTGTTGGTGGAGAAACTGGAGAAAGTCTATCCGGACGCAGCCTCTTTGCTGGTCGACGCCGAACAGGATATTCTGGCTTACAAGTCGTTCCCTAAAGAGCATTGGCGACGCATCCATTCTACGAACCTGCTGGAGCGGGTCAACAAGGAAGTCAAACGCAGAACTAAAGTGGTAGGTGTCTTCCCTGATCGACCCTCCGTCATCCGCTTGGTCGGATCCATCCTCAATGAAATCGATGATGATTGGCGTGCATCGCAACGACGTTATTTCAGCCAACAGAGCATGCGACTGGTGACCAATCCAGACTTGGCTTATGATGGACAACCTTCGAGGTTCTTGGTTGAACTGACTACGAATATAACCACGGAAGCACAATCGAATTTACACCATTGACAAAGACGCTAACACAGAATCGCTGAACAATGACAATCAACATCAAGCAAAGTATGATTTTTAGGTATCAGTGGGAGTTGAGCGTGGGATCGAATGCGGTTTTTCGGGATCAGGCTATAATGAAAGAGCACAAAAAAATTCAATTACCTGGTTACATTTCTCCGGATTTGAATCCAAAATGGGTTATAGCTTGTTGGTTAATCAATTCAAGAGGATGAATTAATTGGGATATTAGGTGAATCCGACATATGATGTCCAACCCTGCTTATTACCACCTCCATCACAAAGACGAGCTTGACGATCTGCCGTTTTGGTTAGCGCTGGCTGAGGAATTGGGCGACCCGATCCTGGAATTGGGATGTGGGACTGGCAGGTTATTAATTCCGTTCATCCAGGCGGGTCACGATGTAATTGGCCTTGATATCGATTATAAGGCTTTGATCTACCTGAGAAGCCAGCTATCAAAGAAA
>JBFFIU010000301.1:0-4469 GCA_041556275.1 Anaerolineales bacterium
CCGAACATACGTAAGAAGCCCATCGCTATTATCAATACCCCGCCCACAAGGCCCCAAACTGATAACCATCGAGGAATGAGTTGCGACTGAAACAATACATAATTCAAAATCAAAACACTGATGCCGTATGGAAATTGTTCCGGAACTCCGGCCCAAGGTTTTAATGCTAGTAATAAAGCGCCTGAAGCGTAAAAATTGGAATCAGCCCTTGCGTTATTTTCGTTTGATTTCATTTTTCTTCATCTCATTCGCTATTGAAATTCCTGATCGTCCCTGGCAACATCGGTGAAAGTTGTTTTGGGCTCTTTTGAGCTGCACGTGACAAAATTGACTAAATCAACCACGAATAAATGATAGGAGCTAGCCAAGCAACTCATGATGAAGTTTTGCCATTATGTTCCACTGTTATAACTACATTTCCCTTCTTTTGTCCTGATTCCACGTACCGGTGCGCATCAGCAGTCTGTTCCAGGGGGAAGCTTTTATCTATGACCGATTTTATCTCTCCCGCTTCAATAAGCTCTTTGATGAAGATTAGATCCTCTGTCTTTGTGGGTGCCATCGCACAGACTACTTTCTTGTCACCTGAGATTGACGTCCACAGCATTTGAAAAACTTGTTTCATCTTAAAGCTGGCGTAGAGATAACGTCCGTCTTTCGATAGCGAGCTTTTACTCTGTGAGAATGAACCCATGCCTAATATGTCAAGAATGAGATCATAAGTCTCACCATTTTTTGTGAAATCTTCTTTAGTGTAATCAATCACCTTATCCGCTCCAAGAGATTTCACAAATTCTATTCTCGGGGTGCTGCAGACACCGGTCACTTCAGCACCGAAGTGGTGCTTGGCAAGCTGTACTGCAAATTGTCCAATCCCGCCAGAAGCGCCGTTGATAAGCACATTTTGTCCTGGCTGTATATCCACTTTTCTAAGCAAGTTCAACGCCACCATAGCACCAAATGGCACAGCAGCAGCTTCCTCAAAAGCCATATTGATTGGTTTTCTTGCCACAACCCCATCTTCGGGCATACATAGATACTCTGCATTTGCACCCATGCTTTCACCGACATACCCAAAAACCTGATCGCCTTCTTCAAATTGGTTAACATCAGTTCCCAAAGATTCAATTACCCCGGAGAACTCACTCCCCAAAATTGTTACTTTTGGTTTGCTGAAACCAAAAACCATGCGGTTGAGGATCCAGAATGGCTCAGGCATATGAAAATCGTTAAGGGAGATATTGCTCAAATTTCGAACCATCAAGTCCCCGTATGGTATGGATGTCGCATATATTCGTATCCGCACTTCATTATCAATCGGTGCAGGTTTTTCCACCTCTTTGAGTTGCAGAACGTCCGGGGGACCGAATTCTGTGTATACAATCGCTTTCATTTTGTTTTCCGACCTGCTTGTGCTCGTTTCTTGGGCATTCATGGCGATCTCCTTCAATGACTAAAGTTTAATTACAGCAATTCGTCAGGTTTTTTCATTATGCTCCACAGTGATGACAACATTTCCCAATTTGCCCCCTTTTTCGACGTACCTGTGCGCCTCGATGATTTGCTCCAGAGGATAGGTTCTATCGATGACCGTGATCAGCTTCCCTTCCTCAATAAGCTCTCTGAGATATATCAGATCTGCGATCGTTCCGCTTGCAGTCTCCATGATCACTTTATTGCTGCTATTCATTCTGGTCCATAGCGCCTGAACCATCTGAGATACAGGGTTGGCTAAAAGATAGATTCCATTTTCTGTAATTGATTTTTTACTACGCGAGAACGAAACCTTCCCTATCACATCGAAAATCACATCATATACCTCGCCATTCTCGGTGAAATCTTCTTTAGTGTAATCAACGACGTGATCTGCCCCAATCGAGCGCAGCATGTCCAGTTTCGCTGTGCTATCTACGGCGGTCACTTCAGCTCCATAATGTTTGGCAAGCTGGATTGCAAATGTGCCTATGCTTCCCCCCGCACCATTAATCAAGATCTTTTGTCCGCTTTGGATATTTCCTAACCTAAGGAAGTGCAATGAATCACGTCCTCCAAAAGGAACAGTGGCAGCTTGTTCATAGGTCATGTTGGTTGGCTTAATCGCCACCCCGCCTTCCATCTCTCCCGGTTCTTCAGGTAGAGTTATGTACTCGGCATTCGTACCAAAACTCATACCAGCGGCTCCGAACACTTGGTCACCTTCTTTAAACCGTTTTACATCTACTCCGACTGCTACAATTTCCCCGGCTAGTTCAGTGCCTGGGATTTTATTTCTTGGTCTTGTGAAACCAAATCCTAATCGCAACACGAGCTGATACAGGAAAGGCAATTTAAGATTTCGCATCTCACAGTCCCCTGCGGTTACTGTTGTCGCATATATTTTGATCAGAACTTCGTTATCCTTGGGTATGGGTTTTTTTACTTCTCTTAATTCAAGAACTTCCGGTGGTCCGTATTTTGTCGTGATAACCGCTTTCATGAGATTGCTTTCGGATTGTATTGTTGCGGTCATATTCCTTCTCCCTATCTTTTCTACGCGGCCGCGTAATCCAGCGCTTTTCCCTCATTGGGGGATTGCATATGTTCAATAATAAAAAAATGCCATCCCCTATTAGTTAAGTGATGGCAATAATAGACTTGGTAACTCTCCTCCATATTTTGGTTTCCTCAGCACCTTTGGAAAAATAACTCTAATCAGTATACAAGCTGTTTCCTTCTCACACAAGTAAAAATGCCTACACTTCGCTAGGATACATGTGATTAAATTCGACCTTCATATTTAGATCCAGGTCCATGCATACCAGACGGTTAGGGCATTGAAAACTAGACTTACAAATAACAGGAATCTGTCATAAGCCGAAGGGTATCTAAATACGCCCATGAGCGTATAAAGAAAAAAGAAAATGGCAACAATGATGTTTGCCCAGCGGTTCACATTGTAAGGCAATATCAGGGTCAAAACAATCATCACGACCGGAATCGTCATGGTTATTGCAGCGACCATCCACATCGTTCCCTGAGACATAATCCCACCCGTTATATCCTCTTCACCCCCAGGTTTAAAGTCGCCGCTATATAATCGCAGTGTGTCCCCATGCTGATAAAGAAATTCTACTGCTACCCATAATGCTGAAAGGATTATCCTCACATCTAGCATAATTTAATCTCCTCCGCGTGCGTTATTTGCGATAGTTATGACTACTTTTCCTTAAGCACGTCCATCTTCATGATAGCGGAGAGCTTCAGGCAACTTCATGACGATAATACCCTCCATTCTGTGGAAACGTGGATATAAATGATATCCAGTATGAACATCATTGCAGATATAAATACAGAAAATTAGTACCGATTTATGGAGTGAATCCCAACAGTAGGGCAATCCCCTCGGTGAAAATTACCCAAACTGATCAGTTAGGACGTACTTCAATCACGCCCTTTGTTTGAAGGCTTCGCTGAGCGCAGGATAAAAGCCACCCAGCACAGCCACAAGCACGGCTAATTTCAACGAGGCAAGCCATGTCAGGTCTGCGGCGACCAGTCCCTCTGCAACCGCCCCGGGGAACAGGTCGGGGACGACCCATGCCCATACGAACTTGAACAAGATGATTGCAATGACAAAGGTCACGATGACGGATACGAGGATGGTAACCCCTGTTGTCACCCCTGCTTCCACCTGTCTTTCTACGTGTTCTTCCATCTGTTTTTCTAATTCTTTTTGCGACTCTTCCATGGTAGTGCCCTCCTTTTATATTTGTACTTAATGACTTAAGTATATACCGATCCTCTGTCTGCGATCTATCATGTCCCTCATTCTAGATTTTATCTTCAAAAACCTTCTAATTTTTTGGTTAATTCTGCTTTCTCCGATCCTTATACTCAAGAGGATATAAATTTAGTAGTAGAGTCTGCTATTTCACTTGACACCACATTCAGACTCCAAATCGTAGTGAGTAGTGCAGCACTTAGTCAGGTTTTGTAAGTTGTGTTCCATAGTTCGAATGACACGGGCATTTCCACTCTTCCTTCCTCCATTGCCTTCAGTACGCCCCCATCTTACCCCTATCCTCAAGACTCCTTACGAAGCCCTCGACAGACTGTAAACCTTCCATCCCAGGACGAGATAGAAGATGAGACATGCGAAATAGCTGCCCGCGCCGATCATGGAGGAGGGATCGACCATTTGGAGAACTGCTGCTACAAGACCAACTACCCCGAGTACCCCGCTCATCCAACCAAAACCCTTGCCAAAGGTCGGGGTCCCGAGCATGGCTATCCCGAGGGCAAGGAGACCTATCGGAACGACAAAGAACCCTACGTAGAGCATCGCATCAAATATGCCCCATGTTGCCTGCCACATTAGGGCGAGTGTTGCCTGATCCACGGGGGTCGCCCCAGGAGCGTGATAGAGGTCGGAGAGCGGAGCGTGAGCGACATGCGGGAGAGATCCGACCATGAATACGGCAAGACCCAGA
>JBFFIU010000302.1:0-4455 GCA_041556275.1 Anaerolineales bacterium
CCGAAGCGGCGTTGGCGCACCCCTTGTTCGATACTTTCTAATAGATCAGAGGCTTCTAATTCCTGGATCATGACATCCGCATCCCGGGTAACCCTGAATGGGTGAGCTTCTACGATCTTCAAGCCGGGAAAAAGAATGTGCAGGTTGGCAGCGATTACCTGTTCGAGCCAAACAAAGTAGTGGTGGTGAGGGACCGTTCCATCTTTGCGAACACTGCCTGAAGATCGTTTTATCGGCACCAAGCGTGGCAATGTGCCCGGCACCTTGATCCTGGCGAAATGATCGCGCTCATTGCGAATAAGCACAGCCAGGTTCAGGCTAAGATTGGAGATGTGCGGGAATGGATGACCAGGGTCAAAGGCCATTGGCGTGAGCACCGGAAAAACTACTTCATTGAAATAACTATCCACATTCTCTTTCTGTTTTTGGTTCAGATCTGCGTAGTTCAGAATGTGAACGCCAGCCTTGTCCAGCTGGGGTAGCAGGTCATTTTGAAAACAATCCTGCGCTTCTGTCATGAGGCTTAAAGTGATTTTACGAATAGAGGCAAGCTGCTCTGCTGGCGTCATTCCGTCCGGGGGTAAATCTTTAACACCGGCTGCGATTTGTTTCTTCAGACCGGCTACTCTTACCATGAAAAATTCATCCAGATTGATGCCGACGAAAGCCAAGAATTTCACCCGCTCGAGGAGCGGGTTGCTTTCATCCTGGGCTTCCTCGAGGACTCGCCCCTGGAATTCCAACAGGCTCAGCTCGCGATTGATGTAGTATTGCGGGTCATTTAAATCAACCTGAACTTCTTCTTCTACTACTTTATCTTCTTTATCGACAGTTTTTTCAGCAACTGGTGGCATGCCAGCCTCCCTTGATGTTAATGCGGGTTATGCTTCTTTCTTTTCCTTCTTTTTCTTCTTCGGTTTTGGTTTGTCGTTGCTTTCGAAGATTCCTTCAGCAAACGGGTCGTGTTTCAATTCCGAGCTCAATTTGTCAACCAGGGTTTTGAGCACTTTAATGCGCGCATAGAGCTTATTATCTCCCTCCACTATCGTCCAAGGAGCGGTCACAGTACTGGTCTTCATCAACATCTCGTTGACTGCATTGGCGTAGACATCCCATTTCTCACGGTTGCGCCAGTCCTCATCGGTTAATTTCCATTGACGCAGCGGATCGTTTGCCCGGGATTCAAATCTGCGCAGCTGCTCTTCCTTGCTAATGTGTATCCAAAACTTCAAAAGAATTGTGCCGAAGTCCACCAGCTGGCGTTCGAACTGGTTGATCTCACGGTAGGCGCGCATCCAATCGTCGTCGGTACAAAATCCTTCGATCCGCTCGACCATCACCCGACCATACCAGCTGCGGTCGAAGATAGCGATTTGTCCCGCTTCGGGCATTCGCCGCCAAAATCTATACATATAATGGCGGACAGCATCATCACCCTGCGGCGCAGCGATTGAATAGACGACATAGCCGCGCGGATCTAGTTTCTCGGTGACTCGCTTGATGGCTCCTCCCTTACCACCAGCGTCCCAACCCTCAAACACCATGACAACTGGTCGTTCCTGGACATATACCTGGTAACCTAGCGAGTGTAAAGCGACCTGGTACTTAATCAGGGATTGGTGATACTCTTCTTTGGTCAGCGCGAGTGATAGATCGATCGTATCTAACATATCCCATGCCTTTCCTTCATTAAGACGCTTGGTTTTCTCATTTCATATAAATAATACCGGCTGTATTGAGATTTGGTTAGCATTAAAGAACTCATGTCTCTGATTCACCCGTCTAGGGGGCTGACTTAATCCTCTGAATTCTCCTCAACTTTCGCTGAAGCCGCCTCCCAATAAGCAGGGTCGGGCAAGGCATCCATTGGGGCGAGCTTCCTCTCTAACGAGGCGATAAGGGATTCGAAGATCTTAAAATGCGTGAATCGGCGATTGGTGGCTTCAACGATAATCCAGGGTCCCGATTCTGTCTCGGTGCGCTCGAAGGTCTCCTCATAAGCCAGCAGCCATTCGTCATAGTGTTCGTGGTGCTCCCAGTCCTCGGGCAGCACCTGCCAGGCAGTTAAAGGATCCTTGCTCAATTTTTCGAAACGACGCTGCTGTTCTTCCTGGCTGATGTGCAGGAAGAATTTGATGATCAGGTAGTCCGCATCAGCAAGCGTACGTTCGAAGTTGACGATGTCCCGGTAAGCTCGACGCCAGTCTCGTTCTGGAATCAGTTTCTCAACTCTTTCAACCAGAGTTCGCCCATACCACGAGCGGTCAAAAATCGCCCACTCACCTTTCCCGGGGATCTTCAACCAGAATCTCCACAACCAGGGACGTTTGCTCTCATAGGTGCGTGCAGCCCGGATGGGGTATAGCTTAAAACCGCGTGGATCGAGCCGGGAGGTCAGGTTTTGGATGGAGGTGCCTTTTCCGGCGGCGTCCCAACCTTCGAATAGAATAATCACGGGCAGCTCAGCATCCCACGAGGCCTTTTGCAGCGCATAAAGCTGATTCCGCAAGCGGGGAAATGTTGCTTTGAATTCCTTCTTGGAAATTGATTTGTCAAGATCGATTTTTTCTAACATAGTCAGGTACCATGAATCGCGCCTCGGCTAGTAAGTGTGAGAATTTGTCGTTTGCATGGATCGATAATAACATATCGAGAGGATAAAACTTTCAATGCTCTTTTATTTTAAGCTATTAACGCGAAATGCCCAAGTTTAATCTATCCGAAATTTGCTTGTAAGGCTAATTGTGATAGACTCTCCATGTTAAACTCGACATCGTGAAGAGATATTCATGCAGATTCTGAACGCCAACACGAAGGAAAAACAGCAGGCTCTGGAAAGCAACCCGTATTTCAGCGATCTGAACCCAAAAATACTCTTTGAAATCATCGCGGGTATGCGTTTGAGCCGCTTTGAACGTGGTGAAACCATCTTTTGGGAGGCTGACGAGTGCGCAGGACTCCATATGATCCGCAGCGGCAGCGTTAAGCTGTATAAGATATCCCCTCAGGGCAGAGAATTGGTGATCACGGTTTTAGATGAAGGGGCAACATTCAACGAGGTGCCGGTATTCGATCACAAAGCGAATCCATTAAATGTGGCCGCTGTCGAGGAGAGCGAGATATGGATCGTTGAGCCAGGCGTGATCCAGCACTGCATCCGCGAGTATCCCGAAATGGCTCAGTCGGTGATCAGCAACCTATGCCAGAATCTGCGGATGTTGTTAAGGACAATTGAGGAACTCTCTTTTTACCAGGTAACGAACAGATTGGCGCGTTTGATCAGCCAGCTACCTATAGAGCAATTGGAGGGAGCCAGAGAAGAAAGACTCACGCAGGATGCATTGGCGGCAAGATTGGGAACAGTGAGGGAGGTCGTGGCGCGTTCCCTGCGGGAACTCGAGCGTAGCGGTGCAATTCAAGTACAGCGAGGGCAAATCCAGGTCATGGACCGGGACCGCTTGCAGGAGTGGATGTAAGGTTACTTCTATTTGCAGAATAAAAACTGGGAGCAAGCGTTTCTGCTCCCAGTTTTTGATTGTGGCAGGTTTAATTGCCTCTAGTTTGAAGGATATCCGTGGTCCCTGCAGCTTGCACAGCCTTCAGTTCAGCCTGGCGAGCCAGGTTGGTGGCTGCGGCCAGGATGCGCAGCGCTTCCTCTGGGTTGTGAAAACCCATGCTGTTCTCTGCGGCAATGAAATCCCAGCGCATCTGCGATTCGCGATGCAGCTGACGAGCCTCTTCCAGGAGCGTTGGCTCAACACCGGTGTGCCCAGCAGCTGCTTCAATGGCTGTGATCGCGGCGATAAGGGCATCTTGTGTGGCGCTCATCGTCTCGAAAACCTGATTCTGGATGGTGGCCACCCTATTGGTGACGTATTCAACGCTTGTGTGGCACTGCCCGCAGGCGGCCTCAGCGTTCAGGAGCGGACTCTTGACATCGTGAGTTGAAAATTTCGCTGCGCCATCACGGGTGAAAGGCATGTGGCAATCCGCACAGGCTACCCCTGCGTTGAAGTGTGTGCTATCGGCGGTGAAGAGCTCATACTCCGGGTGCTGGATCTTGATCATCGGGGCACCGGATTGCGGGTGTTCCCAATCCTTGAATTCCAGTTCAGCGTAGAATTCGGCGATCTGATCGATATTCATGCCGTTTTGCCAGGGGAAGGTGAGATATTTCCCTTCCCCCTTGAAATAGTATTCAACATGGCAGTTGGCGCATACAACGGTGCGCATTTCCTGGCGGGTAAATGTGCGCCAATCCTGGTCCTGAGCTTCCAGCGCCTCCTCGAGAGCCGGATTGGTCACGATCAATTTCATCGTGTTGGCCTCGTGACAGTTGGCGCATCCGATGGGGTGATTGATTTCGTTACCCAATTCCATGAAGGGTGTCTTGTCATACTCTGCCATGCCCATCTCGCTCCACAGGCGCGGATTATCGGAAGTTTTACAAGAATA
>JBFFIU010000303.1:0-4397 GCA_041556275.1 Anaerolineales bacterium
GCACAATACAGTAAATTCGATGAAATTGTGGTTGCTGATTACGATCTGGATGCGGCCAATGAACTTATCAAGGAAATTGGCGATCCCAGATTAAAAACGGTCAAGTTCGATGCAAACGATTATGACTCAATGGTGAAATTGTTTCCAGGTCATGATGTTGTGATCAGTGGTTTACCCTGTGAATATGATCCGGTGGTCACTAAGGCCTGTGTTGAGGTAGGTGTGAATGGATTGGATGTAGCCACAGAAGAAGACCAGTGGAGCCATGATGCTGTTGCCAAAGAAAAAGGTATGGTCTACATCCCCGGAGTGGGGGCGACACCTGGGATCACCAACGCTATGGCCAAACATGCTGTTAACCAGATGGATGAAGTCGAAGAGATCCAGATCAATTTCGCCGCCTTCCGCTGTCCTGCACCTGCTCCTGGCCTGTTAGTGACCTTTCTGTGGGAATTCAATCCTAATACGGAAACCAGGTTTTATGTCAAAAACGGAGAGCGCCACATGGTTGGACCTTTTGAGGGATTAAAAATGGTGGACTATAAAGGAGAAATCGGAGTTCAGGAAGTCTGTTATATCCCTCATCCTGAAACACGAACCATGCCCAAAAGCCTGGGTGTCAAAAATGTATCTGTGCACGGATGTTTCCCACCCCAGGCCATGAATCTTGCTAAAACTATGCTGGAATGGGGTTTATTTGATGAGCAGCCCTTCACCTACAAGGGTGTTGAGACGAACACCTGCGACATGATGCTCGAAGTATTGCTTCGATCACCCCGCACCAAGGAAACTCCAGTCTGGGGGTATGGATTGGTGGTGGAAGTATTTGGGAAAAAAGATGGCAAAAACCTCAAGATCAAACTCTGGACTGAACATCCTCCAATGAGCGAATGGGGTGGGAAAGCAGCCTATTACAAGAACATCGCCATCCCATTAAGCATCTGTGCGCAAATGATCGTCCGCGGCGATGTGGATGTGCGTGGTGTCGTGCCCCCGGAGACAGCCATCGATCCTTTGATCTTTTTCGATGAACTGAAGTTGCGCGGCATCACAGTCGGAGAAGAAGTAGAGTGGCTTGAATAATTACTCTAAACCAGGAGTGTTTGGAGAGTATTTGCCCTAATATCCCTGGTCTAAACATTCTGGAGGTTCGCAATGCGTATTTATGTACTCGGGGGAGCTGGAAAGATGGGCTGCATATCCGTGCAGGACCTGGCAAACGACAATAGAGTAGATGAGGTCGTCATTGCCGATATCAATGTAGACCAAGCGAAGGTAGTGGCTGATTATCTGCAGAGCCCGAAAATCAGCATCCAAAAAGTTGACGTCAACGACGAAAGTGCCTTCCTAAAATCATTGGAGGGCGCGGATGCCTGCCTGAATGCGACGGTCTACTACACCAACCTTCAAGTAATGGAAGCCTGTCTCAAGGTAGGAGTGCCTTACACTGACATGGGAGGTTTATTCTTCGGGACAAGAGAGCAGCTGAAATTACACGATCGCTACGTTGCTGGAGGTGTGAGTGCTGTGTTATGTATGGGATCTGCTCCTGGAGTGCCGAATATTCAGGCCCGCTATGCAGCCGACAGGTTGGATACGATCGAAAGCATAAAAATCTACGATGGCATTAAGCCACCACCAGCGGATGACCTGCGTTTCTCCTACGCTGTACCCACCATAGTGGACGAGATAACTGTCCGGCCAATGGTATTTGAGAACGGTGAGTTCGCAGCCAAAGAACCCCTGAGCGGCTTCGAGGATTACTGGTTCACACAGCCTTTGGGTTTGCTGCCCATGCATCTCTCCTTGCACTCCGAGGTAGCCACGCTGCCAATTACATTCAAAGACAAAGGTATCCAGGAATGCTTCTTTAAGATCAACTATTGGGGGATGGCAAAAGAAACCGTCGAAAAAGTGCGCGTGCTGGTAGAGTTTGGTTTTGATAGTCAGGAACCTGTAGAGGTAAACGGAACTTCGGTTGTACCGCGCGAAATGATGGTTGCCATGTTGTCTGGTTATGTTCATTCCATCACCGATCTCTTGGAACCCGCGAAGACAAGGCCGCCAGACTGGACCAAAGAGATTGTTACTGAGATCAAGGGCAGCAAAGAAGGTAAAGAGATGACTTATCGCCTGGGTACGCTTACCTGCAAAGGGGCTTTACCCACTGGTGTCGGCCCAGCAGTTGCTGCTATCTGGCTTGCCGAGGGGCGCATTTCACCCGGAGTGTATCCACCCGAAGCCGTAGTCGATCCGGAACCCTTTTTCGAGGAACTCGAAAAGCGGGAAATATTTACCCAGGTCAGTGTAACAAGTCCACTCTAGCCGTATGAAATATTTTTCCAGTTCACACAATCGGGGCAAGAACCTGAGGCCACCTGATCTCTACGAATATTTTGTTGACAACTTCTGGTTTAAGACAATCGATCTTGAGAATCAGAAATTAAATGAACCTCTAAGAGGCAGTCACCAGGCTGATGTGGTCATCGTCGGCGGTGGTTTTACAGGTCTATCAGCAGCCTATCACATCAGAAGTAAATTTCCAGATAAGCATATCGTCCTGCTGGAAGGTGCTTGCTGCGGTTACGGCGCCAGCGGGCGCAATGGGGGATTCTGTATCGCCACTGACCTGATCAGAGAATCACAGGATGCCGAACCAGAAGTCCGCCAGGCAAACCTGGAAATTTCATATTACGGTCTGAAGTTCATTAAGAGGATGATAGCAGAACACGGCCTCGAGTGTGATCTCGAAGAGAACGGGATGTTGGGCGTGGCGCTGAACGAAAAACACGTTCGCGAACTTGAAGCGTATCAGGACAAATTGAAATCCTTTGGTCTCGGGTCGACTCTTTTGCGCGGAGATAAACTCAAAACCGAAATTAAATCGCCTCGCTTCATCGCCGGCTTGAATATTCCTCATGGTGCTATCCTCAATCCGGCTAAACTTGCTCGCGGGATGAAGCATATCGTTGAAGATGTTGGTATCGAGGTCAGAGAGCGGACTGTCGTCACCCGCATAATCCCAGGAAAATCAAACCACATCGACACTGAATTGGGCGACATTCGGGCGCCAATCCTGGTGATCGCCCTCAACGCGTACGCCCATAAACTCGGATTCTTCAAGAACCGTGTCTTTCCGATCAGTGTTTTCCAGATTGCCACCGAACCTTTAAGCGAATCCCAATGGGAATAGATCGGTTGGGGTAACAGGCAGGGTTTATACGACATGCGCACCATGTTCAGCTATCTGGTTTTAACTGCTAATAGACGAATCATCATGGGTGGGTCTGGTGCAGCCTATTATGAAGGTGATGCATTAAGCTCTGGGAACGATAAAACATACACCCGGCGCATTATTAAGGATCTCTTCTCCTTCTTTCCTCAACTACAGGGTTTAGAGATTGACCATGCCTGGGGAGGTACAACGACCTACACCTTGAATGAAACACCTTCGGTTGGCGTGATGGGCGATCACCAAAACATCTATTACGGCGTCGGTTTAAGCGAAGGCGTTCCCACGACGCAGACCTTTGGCCGCATCATAGCCGACCTCATGGCAGGGGAATCGAATGAATTTACGAACCATTACGTCGTCAATAACCAGGTTCCATATGCGGGTCCAACGAGAATTCGAGGAATATTTAGTAGAGGCGCCCGATGGATGTGGGAAAACACTGAGTAATTACATATGTCTTCGTCTACCAACCCAATCAACAGTCTCTCCCCAGATCCTGCCAGATGCCCGTTATGCGGTGAACCCAACCAGTGTGCGCTAGCTGCTGACCCAAACGCGACCGAGTGCTGGTGCGATTTTGAGCAATTTCCACACGAATTACTCGCACAAGTCCCGGAGGATGCGATTCGCCGAGCTTGTATTTGCCAAAATTGCCTTGAGGAGTACCGAGAATCCACCAACCTTCCTGATGGTTCACCTTAGGACTGCGCCGAGGATGAATTATGTATACGGAAACACCGGATATCATCGCCTTCACCTCCCCAATTAAGGGCGAGGTGTTGACTCAATCAGAGCTGAAGAACTTAAAAAGTAAGACGCTGCATATCTTAAACGAGATCGGTGTGCATTTCCCATCCCCCAAGGCGTTGGACATTTTTGCCAGCCATGGTGCACGGGTTGATTTCGAGAAGCAAATTGTGCGCATCTCGCCAGATTTAGTCACAAAGGCCATGTCAACCGCCCCACGTTCCTTCATACTGGGTGGACGAGAAGAGCGCTTTGATCTATTCTTGGATGGCAACAGCTCTTACCTGTCCACGGATGGAACCGGTGTGCACGTTATCGACCTCGAGACGCGCCTAAAGCGGCCTTCATGCAAGGAGGATGTGGCGTTAATGGCGCGGGTTTGTGATGCATTACCACTAATCAGTTTTTTCTGGCC
>JBFFIU010000304.1:0-4379 GCA_041556275.1 Anaerolineales bacterium
CTGAAATCCAGATCGCCGATCAAATCTCGGCCGCTTAAATCTGTTTGCATTTCTTTCTCCTCTATTCCATAGCCCCAAGGATTAACGCCAGCAGTGCCATCCGCACAACCACCCCATTAAACGCTTCAATCCAATAGCGAGCATGACGGGTAGCGTCCACATCGGGTGGAAGTTCATCCATGCGCGGCAGGGAATGCAGGATAATTGCATCTTGTTTTGCCTTGCGCAGTAAGTCTTTGGTCACTTTGTAGTTGGCTGGGGTCATACCAACATCGCCTGTACGTTCATCGCGTGATTTCGTGTAATCTGGCTGCACCACAGGTTCCATGTAGATCACATCGACCTCTGCGATCGCCTGCTCGACATGCTCGATCTCCTTGAAATTCAAGTTGAGCGCGGTGATTTCGGCCTTGAAGTCATCGGTCAGGCTCATCTCTGGAGGAGATATATAGAAAGCATCGATGTCGAATTGGGTCATTGCATAGGAGATGCTGTGCATAGTGCGCATGCGCATATCGCCAATCAGCAAGAACTTCAAGCCGTCCAGGCGACCTTTTTCATGAAGAATTGTGTAGAGATCGGTAAGCACCTGAGTGGGATGCTCACCCCAGCCATCTCCAGCGTTGATCACGGGAATGCTGGCCCATTTGGCAGCCTCGTGGGGTGCACCCTGCTGGAAATGGCGCATGACGAGCGCATCTCCATAAAACTCGAGCATCCTCACCGTATCTTTGATTGATTCCTGATAAAAGTCTCCGGCTCGGGTCATCTTGGCATCAGAGAATCCAAGTACATGACCTCCCAGACGGTGCATAGCAGCTTCGTGAGCCAAGCGGGTGCGCGTGCTCGGTTGGTAAAAAGCAGTAACCAGGGTTTTATGTGCGAGAAGATCGGTGTTTTGGCGATCCCTGGCATAAGGTGCCAGCCGATCACCTACTTCAAACACCCGAAAGTATTCCTCTCGACCAAAATCTTTGAGTGACAAGATGTCACGTCCGTTAAAACTTCGCATGAGAAACTCCTTTTTTTTTAATTTAGTTTAAAACAATTGATCTACCATAAACTGGTAATTTTATTTTTTAGGACTCTTAGTATTAAACAAAGCACTTTATTACTCTTTTTTGTTCAAGTCTCTAATCACATGAAATCTGAAATAGCCCGGCAAGAAATAACTATAAGTGTAATCTACAACACGCCCATCCAGGGCAAACAAATGCGAACGAAATTGAAGAATGGCATCACCGCGTTGGATGTGTAGCGCACGGGCAACAGTAGAACTTGCCGCGATGGCTGCGATCTCACAGTGTGAATTAATCAGCTGCGGATTTCCTCTCTCGATCAACAAGTCCAGCACAGAACCACTGAAATCTGAAGGTAATTCATCCCGAGGTAATACCCGTTCAGGCAGGATATCAACAAGGAAAGCCGCCGGGCGACCCTCAGCTAATATGACCCTGCTGATAGAGATCACATTGTCGCCGATTTCAAGGCTCAAAGCATCTCTCTCCTCATTTGAGGCGGCTCTTCTATCGATAGTTGTATCTCCAAGTTCAACTGGGAGACCCGACCGTTTGGCTAAAGTCTCAATACTCTCGAGCACTTCCAAACCACTTTCCAAGATCTGGGTTGGACGAACAACGAAAGTTCCCACCCCCTGGCGACGAATTATCAAGCCCTGGGTTTCGAAAGTGCGCATCGCTTCTCTTAAGGTAGCCCGCGATACACCTAGTTGTTGGGCTAACTTGGGTTCGGTCGGCAAGCGATCTCCTGGTTCCGTAGAATCAATGAGAGCTGCTAAATCTTTGTGTAATCGTTGAGATAATGAATTCGAATTTGTTGTTTGATTCACCATAATTTGTTTTTTGCGATTTACGTTATGAATTGATAACTGGGATGAAGTCAAATTTGACAACATCCACCAGACCCAAATCAGAAATTCTCAATTCGGGGATCACGACAAGTGACAGCAGGCTAAGCTGCATATTAGGATTATTCAATGCGCACCCACAAGCCTTAAATCCGGCCAGAATGGAGGATGCTTGTTCTGCAACCACTTCTGCGCGCTCATTCGACATTAAACCGGCAATGGGAAGTGCGACCTGTCCAATCACCTGACCTTGGCGCACAACTACCTGCCCTCCGTCAATGTCAACAAGAGTGGCGACTGCTTTAGCCATATCCTTCTCATCCGTGCCGACAACGATCAAATGATGGCTGTCATGGGCGACAGTCGTGCCAAAAGCGCAGGGAACATTGAATCCAAAGCCATGCACCAACCCAACTTGTACACCGCCTGTTCCCTTGTGGCGTTCCACTAAGGCAATTTTTGCGATATCTCGGGACATATCAGCCTGCACCTGACCATCTACAACCAATACATCCATCTTCAGGTGACGGGTCGTCGCCTGGTTTTCTACTACACCAATTACATTTGCAGATACCTGAGCAGGATATGGCCCACCAGACTTTGGCAGGTACAGATTAAAATCTTCAGCGGTCAAGTTACGACCCAAATGGACAGAGGATTTCACCCAATCTGGGTAATCATATGGAGGGAGATCAACCAACCCTTGACCAGCCTGGGCAACAAGTCTTCCCTGTGCGAAAACTTTATTGATCTGAAATTCAGGCAGATCATCGACGATCAGGATGTCAGCAAATCTCCCAGGTGCGATCATGCCGATGTCCCGCGCAACCCCAAAATGCTGAGCTGTGTTGATGGTCGCCATTTGTATAGCGATCATGGGAGCCAATCCTTGACGAATAGCTCTTTTCACCACCCGGTTCATATGGCCTTCGAATACCAAAGTCTCAGCATGGGAGTCATCCGTACAGAGCAGGAAGTGCCGGGAATCGAGTCCCATTTCTGTGATCGCCCGTACCTGACGATCAACATCTTTCCAGGCTGAACCATCGCGCAGCATCGATTTCATCCCCTGGCGAACCCGCGCTATGGCATCCACCATGCGCGTGCTTTCGTGGTCATCTTCTGCACTCCCTGCAACGTAAGCATGGAAGGGTAATCCCAGATCGAATGATGCGTAGTGCCCACCAACAACTTTTCCAGCCAATCTTGTTTCTGCCATTTCGGCATGCATCTCTTCATCCCCCATGTACACACCAGGGAAGTTCATCATCTCCCCCAGACCAATGATGCCCTCCCACTGCATAGCATCTGCTACATCTTGGGGTCCGATGGAACCACCAGGCGTTTCCAGACCAGGTGCTGAGGGAACACATGAGGGAACCTGCACCCAAACGTGGATTGGTTGAGCAGCTGCTTCATCGACCATCAAACGCACGCCCTCCAATCCGAACACATTGGCAATTTCGTGAGGATCAATAAATATCCCGGTCGTCCCGTGTGGAATGATGGCGCGGACAAACTCGGTCACAGTGACCATACCAGATTCAACATGCATGTGAGCATCTAACAAGCCCGGCACCAGATATTGTCCATCTGCTTCGATGATCTGCGTATCATCACCTATTGTGTGACCGGCATCTTCACCTACAAAAGCAATGCGACCTGATTTTATGGCAATATCCGTCTCGGGGATAAACTCTCCCGATTGGACGCAAACCCAGACTCCATTTCGAATAACCGTATCGGCGGGGATACGCCCCATGGCAACATCGACCAGAGTGAGGGTTAATTTTGCGATCGAGTTCTCAGACATAAAATCCCTGATTATGCTTGATGAGTTCAATAGATCGTTAATTTCAGTTTGCCAGCAATTCTTGAGAAGCCAGATTATGGTTTTTAATCAAATGCGGCAAATCAAGGGTGACCAATTGCCCTTCTTTGACCACGAATTGGCCCCCGACAACAGTGAAATCCACACTGACAGGGGCACAAAAAATAATCGCGGCAACCGGATCAACCAATGCGCCGGCGTAATCCAATCGATTAAGATCGACCGCAAAGAAATCAGCGCATTTCCCAACTTCAAGTGAACCAATATCATCCCTGTTAAGCACCGAAGCGCCACCTCTTGTAGCGAGTTCCAATGCTTGTCTGCTGGTCATCAGCTCTGGAGAACGATCATCAGATAGCGATGCCCCGCCAAGAGCGGCACCTAAGCGCGCGATCAGCATTGCCTGGCGAGCTTCGCCAAGCAAATGTGATCCGTCGTTACTCGCCGAACCATCAACTCCCAGACCCACTCGAACACCACTCATCAGCATATCGAGAATAGGGGCGATTCCAGAAGCGAGGCGCATATTCGATGATGGACAATGAGCCACTCCACAACCTGTTTCACTGTAAAGATTGATCTCCGATTTATTAACATGAACGGAATGGGCAAACCAGACATCCTCCCCAACCCAATTCAGTAGTTCCATATACTCAACAGGACGGTAACCGAACATTTCCA
>JBFFIU010000305.1:0-4352 GCA_041556275.1 Anaerolineales bacterium
CAGGAAGAACCTTTTTCAAGTCAGGCTGAAGCCGTTCAAGAAAATATCGAGAGCAGTAGCGGAGCATAATGGTTGATGCCTGGACGTTACAAGACTCTTCCTGAAATTATCTGTGCTCACTCGACCGTTGAAACACAGATCGGTTTTTTATTTCCCATCAATAAGTAGTTAACCCGAGGTGCAAGTTATTGCTTTCTTTGACCAAAACCTATCTGAATTGTCATTCTGAAGGAGCGAAGCGAGTGAAGAATCCCTATTAACTCGGTTGGCTTTGGTCTCAGGGATACTTCGGCTCCGTTTCACTACGCCTCAGTATGACAAACTAAGGGAATTTTTAATACTTACACATGACGATAGTTAGGTAATGGAAGATGAGCCAGAGATTCCTTTTGGGCATTGATATTTCGACAACCGGGGCTAAAGCTCTGCTCATCGATCAGGATGGGCGGGTCCTGATCAGCGCCACAACCCCTTTAACCCTGTCTACTCCCCGTCCACTTTGGTCGGAACAAGATCCGCGCCATTGGTGGGAGGGTATCAGGGATAGTATCGCCAAGGTTCTGAATCAAGCGGAAGTGAAGGGGGACCAGATCGCTGCGATCGGCTTGACTGGACAGATGCATGGACTGGTGATGTTGGATGAGACCGGTGAGGTACTCCGTCCAGCGATACTGTGGAACGACCAGCGCACCGGTGCACAATGCGACCAGATCCGAAACAGGGTTGGGGCAGAGCAATTGATCCGCATAACCGGCAATGATGCTTTACCTGGATTTACCGCTCCAAAAATCCTTTGGGTGCAGGAGAATGAACCGGAAATTTACGCCCAAGCACGCCATATCTTGCTTCCGAAAGATTATGTACGCTATAGACTTACCGGTGATTATGCGATGGATAAGGCCGGCGGGTCGGGAACGATCCTTTTCGATTTGAATGAGCGAACCTGGTCTGATCTGGTTTTGCAGGCACTCGAGATTCCCGCTGAATGGCTGCCGCCGACTTACGAAGGACCTCAAGTTACTGGTGTCGTCAGTGCAGAAGCATCCGAAGGGACCGGACTCCTCCAAGGAACGCCGGTTGTCGGGGGCGCGGGAGATCAGGCGGCCCAGGCTGTGGGCGTTGGCGCTGTCGAACCGGGCATAATCGCGCTCACATTGGGTACTTCCGGCGTGGTGTTCGCCACGACACCTGAGCCGCTTATTGAACCCCAGGGGCGCTTGCACGCTTTCTGCCATGCAATGCCTGAACGATGGCATTTTATGGGGGTGATGCTGAGCGCAGCGGGCAGCCTGCAATGGTACCGTGACACACTGGCTCCCGACCTCAGCTTCGATGAATTGATCTCTGAGGCTGCGGATATACACCCCGGGGGGGATGGTTTGCTCTTCCTGCCGTACCTGACAGGTGAACGCACTCCGCACCCGGACCCGCATGCGCGCGGGGCGTGGGTTGGATTAACTATCCGTCACCGCCGGGAACATTTAACCCGCGCCGTGTTAGAGGGTGTCGCTTTTGGGCTCAAGGATAGCTTCACATTGATAAGTGAAGCTGGCCTGGGGTTCATTCACCAGGTGCGAGTCTCTGGCGGTGGAGCAAAAAGCCTTTTGTGGAAGCAGATCTTGGCAGATGTATTGAATGTGGAATTGGTGACCGTCAATACCACCGAGGGGGCCGCCTTTGGAGCTGCTCTCCTGGCTGGAGTAGGGGCGGGGATATTTGAAGGAGTGTCTGAAGCATGCGATCGCATGATCCAGATCACCGGTAGCACTCAACCCGGTGAAGATGTTCCCGTATACCAGGAATATTACCCGCGTTACAAGGCGCTCTACCCCGCTCTGGTGGAAGAATTTAAGCTCCTTTCAGAAGGGTCCGTTTCATGAATGGTATGGATAAACCCATCGCTTGCCTAGGTATTCTGGTTGCAGATGTGGTTGGAAGGCCGATGCATTCGGTACCTGAACCGGGTCGGCTGGTGCTGGTCGATGATATGGGGCTCTATACCGGTGGTTGCGCAGTGAACGCGGCCACTGCGCTGGTGAAATTGGGTCTACCCGTGGAGGTGATCGGCAAGGTTGGCGCTGACCCGTTTGGTGATTTCCTCGTCGAAGTGATGCAGGAACGCGGTATCGGCACCAAGGGTGTCAAGCGTGATCAGGAAGTGGGCACCTCTGCTACGATGGTGATGGTCGATCCAGATGGTGAGCGGCGCTTCGTTCATTATATTGGCGCCAACGCGCAATTAACCAAGGAAGATGTCGAAATGCAGTTGGTGGCTGAAGCATCTATCCTCCATTTTGGTGGGAGTTTGGTCTTGCCAGGCATAGATGGCGAACCAACTGCCGATTTACTCCGCTATGCACAGACCAATGGAGTCATGACATTCCTCGATACGGTTTGGGATGACACCGGCAGCTGGATGAAGCTCCTGAAACCCAGCTTGCCCTATGTCGATTATTTCATCCCCAGCTTGCCAGAAGCACAGGCCATCGTTGGTCTGCAAGAGCCCCAGGAGGTGGCGCGAGCGCTCCTCGAGCACGGACCTGGAGTCGTCGGCCTGAAGATGGGTCCCGATGGATGTCTGGTGATGAATCGTGATGGTGAGTCTATCCGATACCCAGCATTCGATGTGCAGGTGGTTGATGCCACCGGTGCCGGCGATGCCTTTGCAGCAGGATTCATCGCCGGTGTCTGGCTGGGATGGCCCTTGGAAAAAACTGTCCGCTTTGCTTCTGCGGTGGGCGCACTTTGCGTCACCGGTGTGGGAGCCTCGGGAGGAGTTCGCTCTCTGCAGGAAACCCTTCAATTCATGGAAAATACTCCGCTGAAGCTGGTTATGGAACCATGAGCAATCTTGCCATTGTTTATAGAAGGAGACATTGATGGAGAAGTATGGTTATCGATTCTCTTTTGGCCCCTGGAATATTCATGAGGGAGCAGATCCATTCGGACCTGAAGTGCGCCCATCACGCACATTTGATCAAAAATTGGAAAGCTATAAAGAACTTGGTTTCGACGCCGTGCAGTTTCACGACGATGATGCCGTCCCAGATTTGGATCAATTGTCGGCTGCGCAGATCCGTCAACAAGCCCAACAGATGCGCAGGAAGCTGGAGGACAATGGTTTGATCGCGGAGTTCGTCGCTCCACGATTATGGGAGCACCCAAGTACGATTGATGGTGCTTTTACCTCCAACGATCCAAACGCCCGCCAGTACGCCATTGAACGGGCGAAAAAGGCGGTTGAAATTGGTCAGGAGTTGGGTACCCATTTGATGGTCTTGTGGTTGGCCCGCGAAGGGACTTACCTGCGCGAAGCGAAGGATCCAGCCCGGGCAACCCACCAGCTGCTGGAAGCGGTCAACGAGCTTCTTGCATATGATCCTGATTTGAGGATCGCAATTGAACCTAAGCCCAATGAACCCATGGACCTGGCCTACATACCCACTATAGGGCATGCCTTAACGCTGGCATTCAAGTCGGTGGACCCTGAAAGGGTAGGCTGCCTGGTGGAAAGTGCCCATGCCATCCTGGCGGGTCTTGATCCCTCTGATGAGATGGCTTTTGCTCTGGCGTTTGACAGATTGTACAGCGTGCACCTGAACGATCAGAACGGGCTTAAATTCGACGAGGACCGCACCTTTGGCGCAGTTGACTTACGGCGGGCATTCAACCAGGTGCGGGTATTGGATCAACACGAGTTTTACAAAAAGGGAATGGTAGGTTTGGACGTAAAAGCAATGCGCACTCAACCAGCGGAGCTGGCCACCAAGCACCTGCGCAACAGCTTCAAGATCTTCTTAAGGTTAGTGGAGCTGGTGCGTTCAATAGATCAGAAGCGCATTCAAGAGCTGATAACTGCTCGTGATTACGAAGAACTGGATTGGCTGCTGCTCAGCAGTTTGATGGGTTATTGATTATTGTCAACAAAAAGGGATCCTCAAATTATGAATCAAGATAAATTTCTGGTGGAGATGGTACGCAGCGAATTGGCTGAGATCGTTGGTCAGGAGTATGTCTCGGTGGAGGAGAGCGATAAGCTGGTCTACTCGACAGATTGGGCCTGGATGCCCCAGATGTGGTTGGATCGCGGCCAGCCCTTACATCCTCCGGATTTTATTGTCCACCCGGGATCGGCAGAAGATATCTCCGAAATCATGGATATCGCCAATAAATACCGCCTTCCGGTGGTACCTTGGGGTGGTGGGTCGGGTTCGCAAGGCGGCGCCCTGCCGGTATTTGGTGGGATCCTGCTCGACATGAAGCGCATGAACAAGATCATCGCCATCGACGAGAAATCGCTGACTGTGACCGCCCAGGCAGGTATCATCATCTCGCAATTGGAGTGGACGGTC
>JBFFIU010000306.1:0-4337 GCA_041556275.1 Anaerolineales bacterium
GGCGTTGGCTGGTATCTGCCGACCATCATTTTTGTAAGCACAGATATAGTGCACGTCGGAAGGCACGACCAGCTCGCCTGAACCATCCCCATCCAGATCGCCGACCGCCGCGTTGGCGTTGAAGACTCCATAGGCGTAGCCGCTCTCGTCGCTCAGCTGCGGCCAGCCGGGACGCAACTTGCCATCATGTTCGTAGACCCAGGTGTTGATTTTTTCGTAGACCGCACCGGTGGCGATGATCTCCAGATTGCCGTCACTATCCAGGTCGGAGACTGATAGGCCGCGCAGCTCCATTCCGCCTGTGGGCTGTTGGGGCCAGCCGGAGGCGAAATAACCATTCTGCTCGTAGACGGAGAGATAGCCACCGCCGTGCGCGGTGACGATCTCGACCTGGCCGTCCCCGTCCACATCGGCGATCACGATCCCTGGCCAGGTGCGCCCCACATTGCTCGCCTCCAGTTCACTCCGGTCGTGTCCCGAGGCTACCCGCCATTGCAGCGCGCCAGTTGCCCCATCCAGGGCGACGACCGAATACGCCGAACCGATCACTTCATTTGAGCCGTCACCATCCAGGTCAGCCACTGCGGGAGAGCTGTACCAGCCGGTCTCGCACCAAGAGCTGTAGCAGCCGCCGTGCTGCCATTTGAGCCGCGGGGCAGGAATCCCCCCTGGACCTGGGGATTTTTGGGTGATGGGTAGGTAAAGGTTTAGGTCTTCATTTAATTCCCCGGCATCTGATTGACCCGCAGAGGCAAACAACAATAGCCAAATCGCAAATAGCTGCCAGCCAAGACTTCGCAATGGCTTGTTCCTGACGAATCTTCTCATGCTTTCAAGATATCTGCTCAATTGAGCCCCGTCAATAGCACCTTTGGACTAACTTATTGAAATCTGGTTTGTATCTCAGCTTGCGAAATTATCAGCTGCCGATGCAGCTCTATTACCTATAATACTAGCTCGGCGATGAAAGTTTTTATGGTCTTGTTGACCGATTTTATGTTTTCAGGCTATCCGCAACCTTTTAACAAAATCAACACAAGGAAAACTGAATGATGACCCACTCTAAAAGTAAATATTTTCTCCTTTTGATACTTCTGATTTTATGCGCTCTGATCCCTGGGTATGCTTATTCTGCTGGTACACCGACTGTCATCTCTGGCACGGACTCTACGGCTACCCTGCTTGGTGAAGTCGAATTCCGAGAATTCACCAGCGGTAGCAATGAAGAAATCTACCTCGGGGTTCCTGATCTAGATCTCGGGGGCGCATACCGCACAGATCTGCACCTTACCTGGAATTCACCCAATGCAATAACTTTTGCTTATGATCCCGATCTGGATGAATTGAGCATCACGGTCGACAACGGTAGTGGCAATTGGATATTGAAATACGATCAATTTTCAACCAATGTCGAGAATTTGGTATATGGAGGCGATCAGGCAGCTGCGGATGATGCCCTGAGCCATCTGAATTATCTGCAGATCAGTGTTACCTTACGCGAGACATCCCCAGCCCAATTGAGTCTGGATAACCTCCGACTAGATGGTCAGCCATTGGGGCATTTTTCAGGGGTTTTTCGAGGAACGGAATCGTGGTATGTGGATGGGTACGACTTCTCGGATGGATTTCAATTAACCGGCGATCTGAACTTTAGTGGAATTACGAGCCCCAGTCCGGATAAAAATAGAGTGGAAATTATGCTCGGATCTATCGATGTTGATGAACCCATAATCTCCAACGTCCTCATCGCCCCCAATCCAGCACCTCCCGGATCGCCAGTTACCTTAACTGCGACTGCGGCAGATAGTGGAACAAATAATATTCAATCCGCTGAATATAGTATCGATGGTAACCCCTGGAATCCGATGAACCCCCAGGATGGAACGTATGATTCACCATCGGAGGTTGTGACGGCTGCATTTTCGGCCCCGCCTGATCAAGGTGTATATAATTTATGTGCTCGGGCGACAAATTCTATAAGCAATACAGGTCAAGAGCAATGCACCCCTTTTTCAGTCGACGAAGGTCCACAAACGACAAATCTCCAAATTTCACCTAATCCAGTGATATCGGGTGGAGGAGTAACCTTAACTGCGACAGCAGCAGATAGCGGAACGAATAATATTCAATCCGCTGAATATAATATCGATGGTGGTCCCTGGAATCCGATGGATCCCCAGGACGGAATGTATGATTCACCTGCGGAGGCTGTTACAGCTACCTTTTCAGCCCCGGCTGCTCATGGCGAGTTTAATGTATGTGTGCGGGCGACAAATACCGTAAACATTACAGGTCAGGAGCAATGCACTTCTTTATCAGTAGATGGCCAAGGTCCACAAACGATCAATCTCCAAATTTCGCCGAATCCAGTGATCTCAGGTGGAGGAGTCACATTAACAGCTGCTGTTGATGATTCAACAAGTGGTGGTTTGAACATATCAAGTGGGGAATTCAGTTTGGCGGCAGGTTCATGGAATCCCTTGACCGCTCAAGATGGTAATTTCGATTCCCCCAGCGAGGCTGTTGAAGCGACATTTGACGTCCTAAACCCGCCAGGTGACTACGATCTCTGTGTGCGTGGAAAGGATATTCTCGGTAATCTTGGTCCTGCTGCCTGCACCCAGCTGACTATTTCAGCAGATCCAGATGCACCTTCCGAAAGTCATGATAGTTATCTACCCGTTATCCTCAATCAGTCTAATTAGGACAGGTAAATCTAGCCTTGTTTCAAGGTCCATCAGTGGATTGTTGAGCGCCCAGCACAATTAGAAATATCCCAATTACGGAATGGCTAAAAACCTTCCGGGATTATATTCTCGGGAGGTTTCCATATCTACTGCTCAAAGCTGCGTACCTGGCAGATAGCCTCATCCGGGGTAATATCTATCTAAAAATCTTGCCGGATTGGTATTTGGGGCAGCAGGGGATGCACCTCCATCCCCTGCTGCCCTGTTATTTGAGGTATTGGATCAAAGATTTCCAAATCCAATCCTAGTGGGCAGCTGGTTAATCCTGTTTTTTACTTTCGCGATGGTTCAATCTGGCTGCTGTTCAAATGCTGGTTAGGCATAGTCCCCACAGCGCTTGGTAACCTGAGAAAGATCATTGCAGCTGTTTGAAATTTCTATCTGTCTTCACTGCTTATTCTCATCTATTCATCTTTTGCCTTAGTGATAAAATTTTCGTCGAATTTTGATATTCGCTTTCATTGTGGAATGTCGCCTTGTAGCGATCGCGGTATAATCGGTGACACAATCATGAACTCCAGGGAGGTAGGATGAGCGAACGAAAGATCCGCGTCCTGGTCGCCAAACCCGGATTGGATGGTCATGACCGCGGTGCAAAAGTCGTGGCCCGTGCCCTGCGCGACGCCGGTATGGAAGTCATCTATACTGGTTTGCGCCAAACACCGGAGATGGTCGCCGAGGCTGCTTTGCAGGAGGATGTCGATGTGATCGGCCTCTCCGTACTCTCCGGTGCCCATATGGCGCTGGTACCGCGCGTGCTCGAGCTGCTCAAGGCCAATGGACAAGAGCACGTCAGGGTGTTTTTGGGGGGCATTATCCCGGATGAGGACGTGCCTCGTTTGATGGAGATCGGCGTGGTGGGTATCTATGGTCCGGGGACGCTGACCGAAGATATCATACGCGATGTCCGCCAGGCTGTCCTGGGTGAACCTGCCTCCTGATCCCTCTTCCCTCAGTTAAATGTCGCTGACAGCTTCTGTTTTGTCTGGTGAACGCCTCGCTCTGGCGAGACTGCTCTCACAGATCGAAAACGATAAATCCTCCGGCCAGGAAGCCTTGGGTGAACTCTTTGCCCATACTGGACGCGCCCACTATATCGGCGTGACCGGCGCGCCGGGGACAGGAAAATCCTCCCTTGTCAACCGCCTTGCTCACTATTACCGCCAACCGCCACCTGGCGAAGCTCCGTTCAAGGTGGCCATCGTCGCTGTCGATCCCTCCAGTCCGTTCACCGGGGGCGCTATCCTTGGAGACCGGGTGCGAATGCGCGATCTCTCTGGGGATCCAGGGGTCTTCATCCGATCGATGGCCGCACGGGGATCCTTGGGTGGCCTTGCTCCGACTACGGCCAGCATGGCCCAGGTCTTCGACGCAGCGGGATTTGAAGTCATCCTGATCGAGACCGTCGGCGCGGGTCAGGCCGAGGTGGACATCGCTAGCCTGGCGCATACCACCATTGTGGTGGAAGCGCCTGGTCTGGGGGATGAGATCCAGGCTATCAAAGCCGGCATCCTTGAGATCGCCGATGTCTTGGTGGTCAACAAGGCAGACCGCCCTGGGGTAGAAAACACGGAGCGCGCTTTGCGAACC
>JBFFIU010000307.1:0-4332 GCA_041556275.1 Anaerolineales bacterium
AAGGGTATCCCCTAAGCGAAAAATGGAGACGATCATTTTTTGTTCTTCTTGCTCGAGGAGACCTTCTTCCTGTCCTACTTCAACCATGCTGATCAATTCGGTCTCGGTAACACTGCCTTCCTGATTAATCTCAGGTGGACCAATGAAACGGTTCGGCAATAACAAGATCGGTTTCATTAGGATATGCAGCCCTTTAACATAAGAGCTTAACCGCATTGCCCAGGTCTCGGGGTGTTTTGAAACGCCCATTTCAACAACCCATTCCAGGAAGAAGACGACGATCGCAGCAATTATCATCGTGCCGATCGATATTGCCACCAGATATGTATTGGTTCCCCAGGGGACAAACAGCAAGAGAGAAAGGCCTGCAATGAGGAAACGCAGGAATGACTGGAATAGGTTTAGACTGGCTTGCGTGCGCGGAATATTGGAGAGAAGCGCAGTTGTGCGATGCACCTGGTAAACCATTTCGTCACGTTGGGAGAGCAAGCGGGCTAAATTGGTGTTGATGAGTGCTGAACGAGCTGCTGAGGTCAGTAAATCAAGGGACAGGAAAATTATCAATGCGATCAAATAAAATATGTCAGGGTCCATCATCTTTTTCTTTCTTGCGAATCGCCCGGGCGGGCATTCCAACGGCTAAGGTATTAGGGGGTACATCTTTCGTTACAACAGCGCCCGCACCGGTTTGAGCGTCTTCCCCTACCTTTAATGGTGCTACTAATATGGTATCACTTCCAATGAATGCTCGCGCGCCGATCTCGGTTTGATGTTTGCGTTTTCCATCATAATTAGCTACGACGACACCAGCCCCGATATTTACCTGCGTTCCAACGTCCGTGTCCCCAACGTATGAAAAATGACCCATCTTCGTGCCGGAACCCAGGTAGGCGTTCTTAATCTCGCCAAAATTGCCCATGTGAACGCCTTCAGCCAGGTGTGCACCCTTTCGCAGGCGGGCAAATGGGCCAATATCCACTTTATCCTCGATTATCGCGCCATCTGATACGGAGAAAAGGACTATGCAGTGATTCCCAACCCGCGTGTCGCGCAGGATCGTATTTGGTCCAATTGCACAATTCTCCCCGATTTGCGTAGAACCATGCAGGTATGTATTGGGCCAGATTACACTGTCTTTGCCAATTTCAATATTTGCGTCAATATATGTCGTTTTTGGATCTATGATGGTCACGCCATTGAGCATTAGATCCTGGTTGACCCGCTGACGCAAGATGGCTTCTGCTTCAGCTAAATCGATCCTTGTGCTTATCACCAATGGTTCGTTCGGATCATCGATAGATACAGAGCCCACAGGGAGTCCATCTTGGACTGCGCGCTTTATCAGTTCATTCAGGAATCCTCCAATGGTGGGGGAGGGGGAAGCGCTTTCCAATGCCTGCCACAGCCAATCGGCAGTAAAGCAATACACCCCTGCATCGTACTCTCGGGGTTCGTTTTTCCCTGGTGATACCATCGCTTCCGGGGAAACGGCGATTATTTTTTCGTTTTCTCCCCTAATCACTCGATCGAACCCGCTTGTCTCATGAGTTGCAAAGGTCAATATCGTGACAAGAGCAAGGGGTTTTTCATCAGTGATAGCGGTCTGATGGGCCGCAACAACATTGCTGAGTGTCTGACCGGTGATCAACGGCATTTCAGCGTGAGTAACCAACACGTAATCGATTTCACCTTGGTCTTGCAATACGGCTTTCAAAGCATCGAGTTGCGATTCCAGCAGAATATTACCCGCGTACGGATCAAGCTCCTGCCGCATTTCTTCTGCAAGTTGATTAAATACCAGGATTGGTTTAATTTCAGTGACTTCTTGGGCAGCCTCAATTGCATTCTGGATCAATGGTCGACCCAGCAGGGGATGTAATGCTGTCGGTGTAGCGGAATTCATCCGCTTCCCTGGATCAATCGCCAAGATCACTGCTGCGATATTTGAAGTTTTGTTAACTGTCATCCTAAATCAATCAGAGTTGGTAGAAAAAAAGGGTGAGCATAGCATTATATGCACATCACAAGGCTCACCCAATGGGTACGTGTTGTAGTATGGAGTTGGGAGGTTCGTCTAACACAAGGTCTATCCGTGTTGGTAAGCATTCAGGCTGGGGCGCCCGGATTCGAACCAGGATAAACGGTTCCAAAGACCGCCGTGCTACCATTGCACCACGCCCCAATAATTTCCCCTGAAATATTCAGGCGGGCTGTATTGTAACACAAGCCACAATCACATGCCAATGCTGTTGGAACCATCAGGGATTAAAAAAACGGCTATCAACTGGATAGCCGCAGGTATACCAGCTCTTATTCAATTCTCCAACAAGCGACCCAATGGTCAAGGCTCACTTCCTTGAAGGGGGGTTCTTCGGCGCTACAGTGATCCATAGCCACAGGGCAGCGTGGATGGAAACGACAACCGCTGGGAGGATTTAATGGGCTGGGGACGTCGCCGGAGAGGATGATCCGATCGCGTGTCAAATCCGGGTCAGGGATAGGAATAGCAGACATCAGCGCCTGAGTGTAGGGATGCAGCGGGTTGCGAAATAACTCCTCGCGCGGCGCCAGCTCGACCATTTTTCCCAGGTACATGACTGCGACCCGGTGCGATATATGTTCAACGACGGAGAGATTATGAGCGATGAATAAATAAGTAAGCCCGAATTCTTTTTGCAGATCGTTGAGTATATTCAACACCTGAGACTGGATGGAAACATCCAGGGCAGACACAGGCTCGTCACAGATGATGAATTTCGGTTGCAGCGCCAAAGCCCTGGCAATACCGATCCGCTGGCGCTGACCGCCGGAGAACTCATGAGGGTAGCGACGAGCATGGTAGTCCTCCAGACCAACCTTACGTAAGGTTTGGATCACGATATCAAAACGTTCTTTGGGCGTGCCGATGTTATGGATTTTCAACCCTTCGGAGATCGATTCGCTGATCGGCATGCGCGGGTCGAGCGAGGCATATGGATCCTGGAAGATGATCTGCATATTACGGCGCATCTTCTTTAAATCGGATCCTCGCAGATCAAAAACATTAATTCCCTCATACAAGACTTCTCCACCTGTGGGGTCGGTCAACCGCAGCATCGTGCGCCCGACGGTGGTTTTTCCGCAGCCGGATTCGCCGACGAGACCGAGCGTCTCTCCTTGCCTGACCGAGAAACTGACATCATCTACTGCCTGAACCCAAGCTTGCACTCGCTGTAAAAAACCGCCACGCACGGGGAAATATTTTATTAAATTATTTACCTCGACCAAATCTTCTCTACCGTTAGTATTGGTTGCTACTTGTTCACTCATTAAATGCCTCTTTTATGCAAGGGATCAAACGACCGCTTCTATCTCGGATGCTCGTAGGGGGGCTGAATGACCTTCTTGTTCGTTGCTCTGGTAGAGCCAGCACCTCACTGTGTGTTTGGGCAATATTGGAAGCAGATCAGGTTCTACCTCGGTGCAAATTTCCAAGTTTTGTTCGATGCGCGCTTTGCAGCGTGGTGCAAATTGGCACCCCGGGGGCAAGTTGATTAAGTTTGGCACAGATCCAGGGATGACATCCAATCGATCTTTGATCTTACCCAACACCGGAATGGAAGCGATCAACCCCTGGGTGTAGGGGTGCAGAGGTTTGGAAAATATTGAATCGATATTGGTTTGTTCGACGATACGCCCGGCATACATGACGGCCACCCGGTCAGCCATTTCAGCGATAACACCCAGGTCGTGCGTGATCAATATCACGGAAGTGCCCATACGATTCCGTAAATCGCGCAACGTATCCAGAATTTGAGCTTGAATGGTGACATCCAGGGCAGTGGTCGGCTCGTCGGCGAGAAGCAGCTGTGGGTTGAGCGCCAATGCCATGGCGATCATCACACGTTGGGCCTGTCCACCGGACATTTCATGAGGATAGGCATGGGCTTTCTCTTCCGGATCAGCGATGCCAACCAGGCGCAGCAGATCAACCGCTCTTTCCCATGATTCATCCTTTCCCATGTTTTGGTGAATTTGGAGCACTTCGGCAACCTGGTCACCGACTTTAAAGACCGGGTTGAGACTGGATTGGGGTTGTTGGAAGATCATCGAGATGCGATTGCCGCGCATATCTACCATCTCTGCTTCAGAAAGCTTGAGAAGATCGCGGCCCTCAAAGAGAATCTCCCCATCCATGACTTTCCCGGGGATGCCGATCAGGCGCATGATGGAGAGTGAGGTGACACTCTTGCCACACCCCGATTCACCCACCAATCCTAATACTTCTCCCGGGTACACCGAGAAGTCCACGCCGTCAACAGCTTTAACAACTCCGTCCTCGGTGAAGAAATA
>JBFFIU010000308.1:0-4315 GCA_041556275.1 Anaerolineales bacterium
ACAGCCCCACATCAACCAGGGTTCGGGGTATTATAGGATCCTTATCGAAGCACTTATGCGCTGTAGCCGCGACTCTCTGTCTCAACTGCCATTTCGCCGACCAACTCTGCTAGAAACTCGTCGTGGTCCATCGGGCGCGAGAACATGGGGTAGTTTTTCTCCACCGCCAGGCGCTGCTCTTCTTCGCTCAATGCGGCTGTGCAATCTTTGAGGGTCACCACGTTGTACCCTTTTTCATATCCGGTCCGCATGGTCGACTCAACACAGACGTTGGTCAGGAAGCCGCCTAGTGCGATCGTCTTGATATTCCGGCTGCGCAGGATGAAATCCAGATTCGTGCTGGCGAAACCGCATAGTCCGCGCTTCCCCTCGACAATGATATCCTCCTCTTGTGGCTTCAACACATCCACGATCTCCGCCCCCCAGGTGTCTTTGCGGAACGACTTGCTGTCCACAACCCCTTTGAGGATGCCATAAGGCTGGGAAGTGAGCTCATGGTAATCCTCTGTGAAGGTAATCGGTGCATGCACGATAGTAGCACCCAGCTCACGCGCTTTAGCGGCCGTCTCGACCGCGTTTGCCAGCATATTCGTGCTCTCCATGACCGGTTTAACCGCGTCATGCAATGTACCTCCTTCTGAAGTGAAATCATTCTGGAATTCGATCAGCACGACTGCCGTTTCTTTTGGGTCCATTATCTGCTCTCCTTTCATTGGGTTAGACTCTTAATAGACTTACCCCTGCTGGTATTCCGATCTCGAAACCTCAGCCTCATTATACAAAAAATGAAATCCAGGTGCAACAGCCACTTTTTGCGTGTTTATAGCCTTTGCAGTAGAGATGCTGCACTGTCCCCGATCTGGCGATCGGGGGCCCGTCCTCGGTCGGAAATATCACGATCCCGGAACCGTCACGGGACGAGGCCGAGGGCTTGTCCCGCTCTCCGGGAGTTTGGGATCCCCGGCACCCCCACCTTTGCTAGTTCCAACGCAGAGCATTTGAACCAGGCAAATAACATTTATTAGTGGAAATTAACGTAATTCCCCCGGTCTGTCCGACCAGGCGATAGTCCCGCTCACAAGCGGGGACAAGCGTGGATAGTATTTCATGGATAGTAATTTTTACACCCCAGAGCCTGTCCCCAGCCTGCCCCGCAGTACTGAGGGGCAATATTGAACCTTAATAACCAAAGTCAATCCCTAACGCTTCTCGATGTAATTGACCCCTTCGATACCTTTAAAATCCCCGTCCTGGGTCCAAAGCTCGGCATCGTGGAGTTGCGCTGAGGCCAGCATCACGCTGTCTGCCATTGGGAGATTTAAATCCACAGAAAGCTTGGCTGCAGACAAAGCAACCGTTGCATCCAAATTAACTACCTTTCCTTGCTGCATCACTGCCACGGCTTCAATGGCTTCGCTTTCTGTCCGTTGCTGAAGCACTTTCTTGAACACTTCGTAGATGCTCAATGAGGGTACAACCAGCCGCGCGAGGTCTTCAATGGCTGGCGCGAAGAAATCCGCATTGGACCCTTCCCCAAAATATTCTAACCACCCCGAAGAGTCAACCACGTTCACAGCCGGTCTCCTTCCCGCTCGATACGGGTATCAATCCCTTTCAGGAAGCCGCGCGCCTCCTGGATCGGCCGCACCGGGATGAACTCGATCCGCTCTCCATAGCGAATAACCTGGATCTTCTGCCCAGGACGGATGTCCAATTCCTTGCGGATCCGGCGTGGGATAACGACCTGGTACTTGGGAGATACAGTGACAATATCCATACATTTTTCCCATCGATATAAATATGGTATTACGTTTTATATCATACCACAAATTGTTATACGTTTCAAAGTTCATCACGGATATAATTCCATCACCATCTGTACCCAGGATCACAAACCTTTTTTCGGCCTGGTGAAGGATGATGAAATACTTCTGTCTCCGTTAGGTGTAATGGCAGAAAATTATTGGTCAAAAATTCATACTTGATGCACAACCTATCATCGTCAGGCTGTACAGATGATAAACCACGAATGCCTTTGGCACATCGTTGAAAGGATAACCAGATGTCGAAAAAGGGAAAAAAACCACCCACTTATGCTGAGATCATTGGAGATATCCTGCATCCGTTCAGTGATCCAATCCCCATAGATGACCTGATCGACCAGGTACAAGCCATCCGGCCATCGAAGGCAAAAAAACCCCGCCAGGCCATCCGCAGTAAAATACGCGAAGAAGAGGGTCGTTTATTGGTGTGTCCCGAGGCTTCTTTGGTCATGCCTCTGCGACTGGCATTTCAGGGCGCCCGCTTCCGCAAATCTCTTGACCGTGAGATGATCAACACGGGTTTGCTGGATGTTGAGATCATCTTTCACTCCTACCTGCCATTGAATTTTCCGCTCGAAGGGCTCCAGTTTATCGATTTAGCAGGTCACCCCATTCCTTTCCAGCTGAAGCAGGAACCTCAGCAGATCGAAACAATCTTCGGCTTACAAGAGAAGATCATAAGTCAATTGGACATAAAACGGTGGTTCCATTCCCAAAAGATGTACCATAAAGATCATATTTTGGTTACATGCCAGGATTGGGAGAAGGGCCTATTCCGGCTGGAGCGGGAGTCAGCCTCCGCCCGTAATAAGGAGCTGGTCGAGGCTCGCAACCGTCAGCTGGCGGACATATTTTTTAATTTATTAGAAGAGGCAACCTCCGAGAAACTCTATGAGCGTGCTGCAGTTCCTACTGCATACGCTTTATTACCAGACAAGGATGGTTATCCTCCTGACCACTGGATGATTGTTATCGATGAAGATGCCCGCATGACATATGATGGCTGGCAAATCGGTTATAGTGATGGCATCCTTTCTCCAATTGAGATCATCCTCAGGCAAACTTCCGGAAAGCGGGTAAGCGCACCCCCGCAGGCATTCTCCCGGGTAGAGGGACAGCAGGTTTACCGCTTTAACGCTGCCTTCAAGCACGATGCCAAAATCTGGCGCGAGATCGAAATTCAGGGCAAGCAAACTTTGTTCGAACTTGATAGAGCGCTGCGATCAGCCTTCGAACATGATTTCTTTGACCACTTGAGCGGGTTCTGGAAACTTGTGCAACGAAAGGGTTCGAAGAGAAAGCGGTATCGGGAGGTTGATCTCGGCAGTTTAAATCCATATGATGGCGGAGAAGGTGCTGACACCCAAATCGCTGGCCTTGGGCTTCAGGTGGGAGATAGGCTCAAATATGTGTATGACTTTGGCGATTGGATCGAGCACATTTTGACCTTGAGGGCGATCAACAACCCCGAAAAAGGTGAAGAATACCCTCGAGAAGTGTCCCGAAATAAGCCGCGCTTTTTGAACTGTGTATCGTGTCAAGAGAAGGAGAAAGACTCTATTGCTCGATGGATTTGCCTGACCTGTTCAAACATCGAACAGACGGAAATCGTCCTTTGTGAAGATTGTGCCGATCAACACGACGAGGATCATTACCTGGATGAAATCCTATATTAATTCGTAAAGACGCTGCCTTGTCCCCGTCTAGGTGCAAATCCCACACTTGTAGGGGGATGCTAATCCCTAGTTTATCCCGCCTCCCAGCGGGACACCCGTTGCGCCTGTCCTTTATTTGTCCTGCTTACTGGCGGGACATTTACTGTGAGAGGGTGCAAATTCCGCACCCGTTGCGGGGGAGATGCAGCGTCTCCTGAATATGTTTGATCAGATTAATTGAAAACATCCTGGCTATGGTACAATGTGTCTACAAATGTAGGTACATGCTCAGGAGGTCCCCATGATAACCGTAGGTATTCGTGAATTAAAACAGCAGACCAGTGAGTTGATCAGACTCGTGCGCCAGGAAGGTCAACAGATCCAGGTCACTTACCGGGGTGAGGTGGTGGCATTGCTGGTTCCGGTTGAGCGTTCTGAAGGAGCAGCAGCTGATGATACCTGGGCTAGCCTGGATGTGCTGGCCGCCGAGATCGGCGCTCGCTGGCCGGGGGATGTATCCAGCCTGGAGGCAGTGGCGGAGGGCCGGGAGTGAACGGCTACGTGGTGGTCGACGCCAGCGTTTGGGTGGCGCGCTTGGTTGCGGGTGATATCTTTCACGAAGCGAGCCGTAACTGGCTGGAGGGCAGACGTACCAAAGAGGATCACTTCCTGGCTCCGTCGCTCTTGTTAGCCGAAGTGGCTGGCGCAATCGCTCACAGGACTGGCGAAGCGAACCTGGCCAGCCGGGCCATCACCATCCTGAAGCAGTTGGAAAATTTGCGATTGGTGGAAATGGAGGCTGAATTGAGCGGGCAAGCCGCAGACCTGGCTGCCACC
>JBFFIU010000309.1:0-4310 GCA_041556275.1 Anaerolineales bacterium
CCGCCTTCTTCGTCAAGGAAGGATTGGAGAATTCTGCTAAATGTTGATGTACAGTGGTCGTTATGAAATTTCAAATTGATAAAATGTGGCGTCTTGCGTACTACCCGCCCCCAACCCGGATGGCGCCTGAAGCTTTGTTTTATCTTGACATGCTTCCGTCACTGTGCAATAATCGAATTTGAAATATCCTGATAGGAAAGGTAATGCAATGGTAGAGAATAACCAAACCAAGCATGATTATTTTTGTGAGTTCATCCCGGAAGAGGCAATGGAGCACGCCAGAACCGCCAGAGAAGAAATGCGCAAGAGCATTAAAGCGATCCTGCCTCCCGAGTTTCTCGCTCACCGCCGCAAGGCGCGTTTAGAAATGCTATTTGCTGCTCGCGAGATCATCAACCACACGATTGACAAACTAGAATCCCAGCAGAAGGAATAAGATCGCAACCAGGTATTACCTTTGACTGGGCTTGGCAAGGATCATCGCAACCAGGCTCACAACTGCCCCGCCATAAAGCACCCTGGCAAATATTATTTCGCCCCCCAAATGTAGCTGAACTCCACCTGTTAGCAGCGCCAGGAAGATCAACGCGAAGACGATCCTGCGCATGGTCAGCTCGAGTTTCCCCACCTGTAATTCAATCATCGGTGCTCGCACACCGAGTTCATCACGCTCAATTTTCCCTAGCGCAGTCTCCAATTGCCGGGGAAGCGCAATTAATGATTGGAATATGGCTGCGACTTCTTTTACCAGGAAATCCCAGCTCGAACCATCCTCCTCGGCCAAAAGCTTTCCAGCATAGGGGGTTATGCTCTCCCAAACATTAAATTTAGGATCCAAACCTGTGCACATCCCAGATAGAATAGCGATGGTCCTTAGAAGGAAAATCAAGTCTTGCGGCAATTGGAAGGGCATGGCGTAGGCGAGCTCACGATATTCCTTGGCAAATTCGTGCATCTCGTCAAGGGGGATCTCACGCAGCTCTTCCATCGACTTCCCCCAGAAGCGGTCAAATACCTTTGCTTCAGCCTGGGTGATCAATTCCAGATCTGCATAGGGAAGGAGCATGTTCAGCATCTGGTAGGAATTGACCATGCGAGCAGCGTCCTTGGTTCCCACTCCAATCACCAATTCCCTTATCCCTGCGCGCACAGAAGGCGTCACTCGACCTACCATTCCGAAATCCACGAATGTCAATTGCCACCCTTCTTCACCTGCACTATTGGGATTCACGAACAGGTTCCCTGGGTGGGGATCGGCGTGGAAGAAACCGTCCTCAAAAATTTGTTTTAAATAGATATCGAACAACCGTTTAGCGACCTCAGGGCGGGGGACTCCGGCAGCGGTGATCTGGTCATAATCTGTGACTTTTATGGCATAAACATCTTCCAAGGTAAGTACCCGCTTTGTAGTGTGCGTCCATAGCACGCCTGGAACTTGCACGCCGGGGGTATCTTTGAAGTTCTCAGCGAAAGTCTCGGCATTGCGCCCTTCAGCCAAATAATCGATCTCTTCATAAAGGACGCGGGAGAATTCAGACAGCAGAGCAGGAATATCTGCTCTGCGACTGATTGGCTTGTAGCGCATCAACCAATTACTGACAGTACCTAGCGCAGCCAGGTCTGTAGCAATTATCATTTCGATATCAGGGCGCTGAATCTTGACAACCACATCAATCCAGTCTGGAGAAGTCTCTGCGTGGCTAACCTGGAGCCTGGCGCGATGCACTTGCCCAAGTGATGCGGCTGCTAATGGCTCTTCATTGAAACCGTCATATTTCTCATCCAACGGCGCTCCTAATTCAGCTTCCGCCAACTTGCGAATGTGGTTGAAGTCTTCAGGAGGAACTTCGTCCTGCAGACCAGAGAGTTCCGAGGTGATTTCCTCAGGGAGCACATCTGCCCTTGCCGAAAGGAACTGACCCATTTTGATTAACACACCCCCCATCTGTACAGCCATATCGTGATAATCCTTGGCGATCCGTCGCAAACGGGAAGGGCGAGTGCGACTGACGGTTTTTCTGAAGCCGATCCGGCGCAGGATGATATCCCAGAAGATAACGCTGAGGATCACCCGGGCGAAGAAAAAGATGATGCGTCGATATCTTGACCTGTTCACGCAGGGATTATAGCATGATGAAGATATCGGATTGAGCACAGCGATTCTTCATGAAATGACGCAAATTTGATCGATTTGATGCATGTGATCAAATCTATGGTATAAATTCGATTTTGAGGATATTCTGTTTTCGCCAAATTCTCAGGGGAAGATAAAATTCCCATTTCAGGGATCGTATCCATTCGATGAAGACCAGTTTTCCTGAATATATTCAGGTAGATAGTTAAGGGTTTATTTTGTGGTGTGATTGTGATAGGCGCGCTCCTTCCAAAAGCATTCAGACTTGAAATGCAAAGTTAATCGGTTGAAGCGTCTTTAGAAGAATTTCTCCGGATTAATCTGATTTGCGACTGATGACGCTAGGCGAGGTTGATCTATACTATTAGTTGGATAAAGAATTTGTGGAGAGAAAAATGCAAATCACCATTTGCGGAGGGGGTAATGCTGCCCATGCTGCTGCTGGTCTGCTCGCTGCTGAAGGTGAACATCGAGTATCCGTGTACCTGTCCTTTGAAAATGAAGCGCAACTTTGGCGCGAGGGTACAGCTGCCCAAGGTGGAATCAGGGTTGTTCGCCCGGATGGTTCTGTCCTCGGTCTCCCGGAGGGGATCAGCTCGGATCCAGCTGAGGTAATTCCCGGTTCCGAATTGGTACTGTTAGCATTGCCGTCTTTCGCACATGAGACTATTCTGAAGGAGATCGCCCCTTACCTTGAGGATGGTACTTTAATAGGTGCATTAGCAGCACGGGGATGTTACGATCTCTGCGTCCGAGATATTCTCGGAAGTAAAACCGATCGGATCACCATTTTTGGATTGCAGACCCTACCCTGGGCTTGTCGAATCAGGGAATACGGTCAGGAAGTTGATCTTCTGGGAGTAAAAGCACAAGTGGAATTTGCCACCTGTCCACCCGAACAGGCGAATGAACTGGCTTCTTTTCTCAGCAGTCAATTAGGATTACCCCTCGAACCGATGGGCAGTTTCTTAAGCCTTACTCTGGCGGGTACCGGTCAGCTCATCCACCCTGGGGTAATGTATGGTTTGTTCAAGGATTGGGATGGAAAACTCTTCGAGAAAGCGCCGTTATTCTACCAAGGTATCGATGCGCAGACGGCAGATATCCTACAATGTTTAAGCGACGAGATACAGTATTTGCGAACCTGCATTGAAGAACGATACGCCAGTATAGACCTGCACACTGTCCGGACACTTGATGAATGGCTGTGTATGTCTTATGCTGACGATATTGAAGACACCTCATCACTGCAGACTTACTTTGTCACCAACCGCAGCTACGCTGGCCTCAAGGTCCCCATGAGAAAAGTGGAGGAAGGATTGTTTCCAGACTTCAGTGCGCGATATCTTTCCGAGGATGTTCCATATGCTTTACTGGCTACTCGCGGTATCGCTGAATTGGCTGAAGTACCTACACCAACTATTGATGAGGTAATTTCCTGGGCCCAGAAGCGCATGAATAAAGAATATTTGTTGGATGGGAAGCTTGTTGGACGGGATGTGAAATTCTCTCGAGCGCCGCAACGTTACGGCTTTCGAGACCTGGACACGATGATCGCTGTTATGTTCTGCCAGACATAACAATGTTTTGTTACTAACGTTTTTTTCAGGAGGATATAGATATGAGTACACCCTCAGGAGCATCCGAGGAGAAGCCATCCGAATCTGACATCCGGAGACGAGTCATGGTTGGCGCCATTGGAAAGTGTGTTCACAACCTGGGCGTCGAATCTTTCGCCGATTGGATGCAAGACCTTGAAGTGGGTTATGTGCCGATCAAATTAGGTCCAGCGGTACCGATCCACGAGGTTGTCAACAAAGTCCGAGAGTCACGCCCTGAAGTTGTAGGTGTCTCAATGCGCCTGGGCGATCTGCATGTTGACAAATTGATCAGCGAATTTGTAGAAACCGTCACTCGTTATGGTCTCCATCCAAAAGAAAGCGGTATCCGGTATTCCTTTGGGGGTCTACGACCGGCTGCTAACCTGGTGAGAGCCATGACCGGCTTGCCCTTGGAGGAGGATCGTTTCATTCGCGAGGACGAGAAGCACTATGATCTGGAAGCGATCGCTGAAGAGTACAGCGACAAGGAAGACTTTCAAGGCTTTTTCGAAATGGTTGTGGATGACTTCGTGACGATGGAGGAGTTGGAGGAGTTTGCCCAGAGACAATCCACC
>JBFFIU010000310.1:0-4287 GCA_041556275.1 Anaerolineales bacterium
AGCGCTGGTAGCGACCGAAACCCCCTCCGAATCAGCTGCTGAAACACCCCAAATGACTGAGCTGGAGTACGCAGTTGAATCCGGAGATACCCTGGGAGCGATCGCGGTCAAATTTAATGTCACGGTGGCTGAGATCATGGAGGCCAATGAGATCGCCGATCCTGATCAATTGGTGGTCGGTCAGGTGCTGATCATACGCAGATCGGTGGTGGGAGTAAACCAACTCACTGCGCTACCGCCAGAGGACCTGGAGACTGGTACACAAGCAACATCCCCCATACCGGCGACCAGCACGCCACCACCGCTTACCGGCGAGTCCCAAGTCATGATCGACAGCGTGATCGGGGCAGGTGATCTCGAATCAGAGCGCGTTTTCCTGAAGCGGGTTGGCCCTGGCGAGATATCCATGTCCGGGTGGCAGTTGGTATCTGATGGTGGTGATGTCTACAACTTCCCCCAAATCACGCTATTCGAGAATGGTGCAGTCTACGTTTACACACGAAATGGTCCGACTACCGCTGTTACACTTTACTGGGAATTGGACTACCCTGTTTGGGAGTCGGGCGCGACGGTCGTGCTGCGTGATGATCAAGGACAGGTGCACGATTCCTACACAATTCCATGAATCGTGTTTCTCAATGCTGGTAATCCGATTGTAAAACTCAATTACACGGACCGATCGAAAAATAGGTCATCACACTTTGCGGATGTTATCCTCAAAGATATGCTGGTGAAAGAATTCATCCATCCTTTCTGAAAAATTGCGATTAAGTCTCAATAATTCATCAATTAGAATTTCAGTCATGCCAGATTTATCTATTGAAGAGATCATCCGCCGTGCCATCCAGGAAGGTAAATTCGACGATCTTCCTGGAAAAGGCGAACCTTTACAGCTAGATGATAATCCTCACGAGGATCCCGAATGGCGGGCAGCTCACCATATTTTAAAATCCGCTGGCTTCACCCTACCCTGGATCGAAACCTTACGTCAAATTGAAAGTGATCTAGAGGCGGCGCGGGTCAGGTTTACACAAGCTTGGGCCTGGCGACAGGAGACACTGGCGAAAGATTCTGAAATTCTGCTCGTGGAATCGGAATGGACACGTGCGGTGCAGTCCTTCAAGGAGCAAATCGCAACTATTAACGATCAAATCCGATCCTTCAACCTGGGAGTGCCAGCTGAGCGATTTCAATTAACAATGATCGATCCTGAACTGGAGATTGAAAAAACCATCAATGCACCTTAAGCGCTCCGGCAGTATCAGATTCGATGGTAAACAACAAGAATTTTATTGGAATAGTTGCGTTCCTTGCATGCATCTGATACACTACTTCTCGAAGGAACCCTGATGCCCCAAGCCTTATACCGTAAATATCGACCGCGCCGATGGGATTCCGTTATCGGGCAGGATCACGTCATCCAGACTTTGCGCAATGCCGTAGCCAGTGAGCGGGTTGGACACGCATACCTGTTCGCCGGTCCACGCGGCACCGGGAAGACCACCACGGCGCGGTTGTTGGCCAAGGCGGTCAATTGTCTCAACCCGGATCCTTCCGAGCGACCGTGCGATGAATGTGAGCACTGCCAGGCACTAAATTCCGGGCGATTCCTTGATCTAATCGAAATCGATGCCGCCTCTAACACCAGCGTCGATGATGTGCGCGACCTGCGTGACAAAATCAACTTCTCACCAAATCAGGGCAGATACAAAGTTTATGTGATCGATGAAGTCCACATGCTCTCTACAGCAGCATTTAACGCCCTGCTGAAAACACTCGAGGAACCTCCGCCGCATGCCATCTTCATCCTGGCAACCACTGAAGTGCACAAGATTCCAGCCACGGTACTTTCTCGCTGCCAACGCCACGAATTTCGCCGCATTCCGGTAAATCTTATTGTCAAAACACTTGAAGATCTTTCCAAAGAAGAAGACATTCAAACATCCCCGGAAGCACTGACTCTGATCGCTCGTCAATCGACAGGCAGCCTGCGAGACGCAATTTCGCTACTCGACCAGCTGGCATCCACTGGGGAACCCATCTCCCTCGAGCTTGCTCAATCTGTACTAGGCACAGCAACCAGCCAAGTGGTGATCGAACTGGTTGAGGCGCTGATCGATTGTGATATGAGTTCAGGTCTTGAGCGTATTCACCAGGCGCTTGACTCTGGCAGCGATGTTCGCCAGTTCGCCCGCCAGATTGTTGAATACCTGCGCAACCTGTTGCTGATCCAGCTGGGGGATGTCAATCCCGGCGATGTCACTCCGGAAATGGCAGATCAGATCAAGCAACATGCAGGTGAAATGGAGACATCACACCTGCTGGAGGTCATCCGCCTGTTCAACAAAGCAGCTGTCGATTCTAGGGGCTCCTGGCAGCCGGCATTGCCGCTTGAAGTAGCCTTCATAGCAGCTTGCCAATCTCAATCACCAGGTGCTCAACAGAATTCAAAAACAGTCCCTATCACTTCCCAATCTCCAGGCGAGGGTTCCTCTCCTCCAAGCGAAGAAGTCAAATCCATACAGGAATCAATCCCCAGTTCCTCGGGGTCTTCTCCGGTGGATGATAGTCTTTCTGACTCGCTGAACCAAAATTGGCCTAAAGTGATGCGTTTGGTGCGCAAAGAGCGACCCAACCTGTACGCATTGTTGAACTCTTGCCAATCGCGGCATATGCACGGCAACATATTAATCCTGGGATTCGCCAGCGATCTGCTCAGGAACATGATGTCCAAGCGGGAGGATATCACCCTGGTTCAAGGAATCGCCTCCCAAGTCATGGGCACCGAGATCGCGATCCGCTGCGTGATCACCGCCGCCAAGTCCAACGACATTCCTACAGAGGTGGACGATGATGGCATGGTCGCCTCAGCTTTGAGAGACCTGGGTGGTGAGATCGTGGACATCCAATAGTGAAATTATTAATCCACTTTTTCATGACAGGAGAAACACATGGCTAAAAGATCCAAGAAGTCAAAAGGTCAAAATCCGATGGATATGATGGGACAGCTGCAGAAACTCCAGGAACAGATCCAGGTGACTCAATCTCAGTTGGCCGAAGAGACCGTCACTGCGACCGTTGGTGGTGGCGCGATCAAGATCGTCATGACTGGCGATCAACAATGCCAGGGGGTAGAGATAGATCCCGCTTTGCTGGAAGACGCGGACGTCGAGATGCTGCAGGATTTGATCTTAACCGCATTCAACTCGGCATTAGAAGATTCGCGCCAGCTTGCCGCCGATCGCCTGGGGCCATTGGCGGGTGGTTTACCGATTTAATAGACCTACCCTATGCTGCTTCCCGCACCTATCCAGAATCTGATCGACTCTTTCTCACGCCTGCCGGGGATCGGGCCAAAAACCGCCTCCCGGCTGACCTTCTACCTGCTCACCGCCCCCGATGATCTTTCTCAAGACCTGGCTGCGGCCCTGGCTGCTCTCAAAACAGAAACCACTTACTGCCAGACTTGCTACAACATCACAGTTGCCGGTCGCCTTGAATGCGAGATTTGCGCAAACCCAGACCGCGACCAGGATGCGATCTGTGTCGTCGAAGAACCATTGGACGTTCTGGCACTAGAACGCACGGAGGGATTCCATGGGCGCTACCATGTCCTTCATGGAGCCTTATCACCGATCGAAGGGATTGGGCCAGAGGATATAAAAATCCGTGAGTTGGTGGAGCGGATTCACTCAGGAGGGATTAGCGAGGTTATCCTGGCAACCAACCCCAGCCTGGAAGGTGATGCTACGGCGATGTACCTGAGCCAGAAACTGTCATCTTCACCCGTGCGAATCACCAGACTGGCACGCGGTCTCCCCATTGGCGGTGACCTGGAATATGCCGACCAGCACACATTACTCAGAGCGCTGTCTGGGCGGCAGGAAATGGACTCGTAGTTGATCTTCCAGCGGGACACTCATCAATTGCGCTTGACAAGCGGGCAATTCGGCTTATAATTCCAATCACATTAATCTGAAAAAGATCTCGCCCACTCATAGGCAGATCCATACAATCTGAATAAGTAAAGACGGAAAGGTATTTTATCAATCTTTTCGCCGATGCCTGGAAATGGACATCGGTGTTTCGACGTGTTTACCCTTGACAAGGGGTGTTCAGGCTGATAAAATCCAGCCCGCCTTACAGACAGTACCTTAACAACTGAAGAGTGAAAGGAAGTACCTGAGGAAGAACGGGATAAGTGTGAAGTAAGAACTACGTAGATACGCATCCTTCGGGATGCATTTTTTTGCGGAGAGTTTGATCCTGGCTCAGGATGAACGCTGG
>JBFFIU010000311.1:0-4283 GCA_041556275.1 Anaerolineales bacterium
GCTGCCGGTTAAAGAAGCCACTATTGTCGTGATCATACCGGTGTACAGGCCATATACCGGGTCTACACCCGCAACCATGGCATAAACCATACCCTCGGGGATACTGACCAATGCAACGGTTAATCCCGAACCCAGGTCAGGACCGAAGGTCTTGGGGTTCCAACTCAATGATTTAAAGAATTGAAACATATTTGATCTCTTCGATTTGTCCTTAATGAAGTTTGCCAGGTAGATTGATCATCAGGCCAGGGCAATCACGAGACCAGTTCGATCTCTCCGGGTTGCCAGCTTTTATCGAAGAACGGCTGTAGCGGGCTGTACAGACGTAAAATCACGAAAAAGCCTTTACCGGGGAGAGTCTGAATCCAGTTACTCTCTTTACCCGCCGGCGCCTCCGGGCCAAAATACACGGTTGTTGACCCGTCGGCATTAGACACAGCAGCTGGCGTCGGGTATGATTGGCTGCCAGCCCTTGGGTAACGCTGCGGCGTCTGGAGCATGGAGCGGGTCTGGTTATCGTATACCGTGAACGACCAGAAGTTGGCGTGGGGAATATTGGGTGGCAACGTGCATCTATAGGTCTTTCCGCCATCAAAGATATTCTTATCGGAATCCATGCAGCTCATTAAATACTGCGAGCCGACACCTGTAATGCGCATGCACATCGCAGGGGTGATACCGGTGGCCCAGTGGAAGAATGAGAAGCGGGAAGCCAGACGGCGATGGCCAACAGGCGGATAGGGTTTGATCCCTTCGGGGGTCACGGCAGGCGGCGGTGTATTGAAGGAGAAGCCGCCGAGGAACAGCATGTTATACCAGGCCGATCCCGGGTAGTAGGCGAAGTCCTCTTCCGGTGTTCCTCGGAAGGCAAAGTTGAGTGTGCGCCCGGTTGCGTTACCCACGTCCGCGGCTGCGGCCAGGATGCCTCGCATGCGCTCATCGGGTTCGAACGGCTGGCCCTTGATGATGCCGATTGCGGCCAGTGCACCCATAATCTCGGGGTCGAACGCGCCTTCTTCCTCTTCCTGCACAAACTCATTCAGCAGATCGAAATAGGTGTCGTCTGACGGTGGGATGGTGTTGAAAGCCAATCCGCTGCCCTCAATATACCGGACCGGTTTAACATCACCTGGCTTTCCGGGTTTTACATCTCCCAGGAGCAGAGTCTTGATGCTCGTGCCTACGCCGCCCGGGGTGTAGGGGTAGATTTTGATGCGTTCCTTGATGATCGCGACCACGGGTGCGGGGTCATTATCGATTAGGAAGCTGCGGCCCAGCACCAGCACCCGGTTCGTCCGGGACTGTGCAACATGGAAACCGCTGTCGGGCAGTGAGCCCTCGTAATTGGGTGGCAACAGCAGGAAACGACCACCTTCTCCGCGATCGGGACCAGGGCGTCCGAAATCGATGACGTGGCCGAACCAGGTGTCATCGATCACACCGAGAGCATCAGGTGGCGACTCGAAGACCATCGGACCATCCTGCAGGTTAATGATTCCCACGTAGTAAACTGTGTCGGCATTCGGAGTCAGGAACAGCGTTTGCGAATCCATCAACTCCGAAAAGATGATGATATCGTTATATTCAGCACCGATTTCCCGAAAGCCTTTGATAAAGGCAGCCACTGAAGCTCCCTGATGGGCATCCATGTAGACCTGCAAGGCACGCACGAAATCGTAGTTATCCAGGATCTTTTTGACTGTATCGCCGGAGGGCGCCCCATCGGTAAAGTACAGCTTCCCGAGCCGGGTGTCGATCTCGTCTGGCGTGATTAGGTTCAGCGGGATTTCGGGGGATGTTCGTAAACTAGTTGGATCTGTGGTCATGGTTTATCTCCTGTTCTAAAAAATTGTCTTAAGTTGTTTGGCTACTGCTTTGCAATCAATCGTAGCCGTTGAAATCTTCTTCTCCCACTCCAATGTGACGGAACTGTTGGGCGCTTTGATTGAGTTCTATCATCGGCCTCATCGCCGCACCAATGACCCAACCGTAGGTCAAGTCGGCTTGCATGAGATCAATCGTCTCATGGGGATCGGAGATCAGATCGCAGACCATCGGGATTTGCGGTTTGATATAGGGGGCGATCCACGAAGTGGATTCGGTGTACCGGAAGTGGACTTTCATCGTCTTCCATTTTATTGCGATCACCTCGCTATCTGTACCCAGGTAGACAAAATAATCACGGCCAGAAGTGTCGGCCTGCCCAAGTAAGAACCTGGACATGTCTAGTCCATCAAACGGTCGATCGGCAGGTATCCGGTCACCCTCGCCAACCAGTGTCGCCAGGGTAGGATACCAATCATAAGTAGCGATGATCTCGTCGGTGACTACGCCCGCGGGGATATGGCCGGGCCAGCGGACCATAGCCGGGGTGCGGATCGAGCCTTCCCAGCCGCCACCAAAATTTCCGCGCCAATATCCGCTCGAGCCCATTGTCTCGCTCAGCAGGGTCCCGGCGGCATTATCACTGGCCCAGACGACTATCGTGTCCTCGGCCAGGCCTAACTCATCGAGGGCATCTAGAACCTGGCCGGCGCGAAAATCAAGTTCGGCGATGCTTTTCGGTACTGCCTTATTGCTATTGGTAGCATTCTTAAAATCCGGATGGGGAATCATCGGGGGGTGTACGTTGGTGAACGGGACGTAAACGTAAAACGGTTTATCCTCGGCGGCGCTGCGACGGATGAAGTCGATCGTCTTCTCCGTGATCTTTTCATCCATAAAAGGCCGGGTTTCCCGGTTGAAGTCGTCCACTTCTTCGACAGGTCCCCCCTTGACAGAGGATTTGATCTTCGGGCGCTCGAATTCTGGTGGGTACATTGGGTGGGAGGTGTAATCAGCCTCATCCGAGGACTCGCTGATGCCCCACCACTCGTCGAAACCTTGATCGGTGGGGATGCGCCCCGGAGCATTGCCGATGTGCCACTTGCCGAAACAGGCGGTGGCATAGCCGGCATCAGACAGCAGATCCGCTAGGGTGTACTCCCACGGGGAGAGCCCATAGTTAAGAGGCTCGCCTGGTAGCGGAACCCGGAATGTTCCGGTCCGGATCGGCATACGCCCGGTCAGGAGGGCGCCGCGGGTGGGGGTGCACTGCGCCTCGGTGTTGAAGTTGGTAAAGCGCATGCCTTCACTGGCGAGCTTGTCCAACCGAGGGGTAGGGACCAAGCCGCCATAGCAGCTCAGGTCACCCCAGCCGACGTTATCCCCCAGCATGAATACAATATTTGGTTGGTTAGCCATAATTTCCATTCTCCTTTCAAATGTTTTCTCGAGCTGCCTTCATTGCCTTGCCGGATTATAGCACTGTAATAATTTGCTTTGTTGTACCTAATTCAATGGTTTCGTACTCGCTAGCTGATGCTTATGATTGAAAGCACCTTCAATTTTAGAAACCGGACTCGAACCAAAATTAGCTGATTTTTAATCAAAAGAGCCTATTTCGATCCCCAATTGATCCAGTTTCCCCCTTTGTTCAAAGCGAAATGATGCAAAAAATCGCTCGACGCGCACGCCAAGCGATTTTTGTGGGCGGTGTTGGACTTAAGTGAGAGAGTGGTCATCCGCATACTCTCTCACAATCCTTATACATCTGCACAGGGAGTAAATCCTTCGCCGTGATTTTTTGGACAACCATTGGGGGCATTGAATCTCAAAGAAATTGCCTTTTCAGAATAAGGAATCAGGGGTGGTTGATTTGTGGATTGGATTACAACTTTTTTCTTCTCAATCCAACTGGTCATCTACCCAGTCCAAATCCAGCTCATCCAACCTGAAACAAGTCGGGTTGCCACTTTTCACATACCCACAGTACGCAAGCTCAGAAGTTCGTCCAGCGCCTTTATCAAGGCTTCAAGTAATATCTCCGCATGTTCCACCCGGAACACCATCGGCGGACGGATTTTTAGGGTCGCGTAATTTTTCCCGGTGGTGCCAATAAGAACGCCATTCTCGCGCATATGATTCATAATATCGTCAGCCATTTCTGGATCAAGAGCGCCATCGGGATAAACGATATCTACTCCCAGGAGCAGTCCCGAACCGTGTAATTCACCGATCACAGGATAGTCCCTCTGTAGTACTGCCAACCGTTCTCTCAGATATTGACCTACTTCGAGCGCATTTTGCTGCAACGCTTCCTTTTCGATCACTTCAAGCACAGCTAATCCAGCGGCACAGGCAACAGGGTTGCCACCAAATGTACTGAAGTAACTGAATTCATTGTAGAGAATTTCGGCGATCTCGGGGCGGGTTACCACTGCGGCAAGTGGATGTCCGTTGCC
>JBFFIU010000312.1:0-4278 GCA_041556275.1 Anaerolineales bacterium
AGTCAGGATGCCCTTCATGCGTGCATCCGGGGCAAAAGGCTTGCCCTTGACGATGCCAATACTGGCGAACAAGCCGCGAATTTCTGGATCGATCAACGCCACAGGTTCGCGTTGGATCACTACATCCAGTTCCTCGTAGAATTCAAAGTCATTGGAATGGATGGTGTTAAGGATTTTTTTTGAGAAACCGATGAACTCCATTTGTGGTAGTACGGCTTTATCCTTGAGTGGGTAGATCTTCACACCGTTTTTAAACATTTCATTTGCCGCATCCGTCTTGCCATCCACCAGGAAACCACGCAGGATTACCCAGTTGACATAGCTGGGTGATCGGGCCACAAAATAACCCTCGGGCACCTCGCCATCAAATTCGGGCGGTAAGATCAGGTAGCTGCCACCCTGACCCCGGTCAGGACCTGGCGCGCCCATATCGATCACAAAACGGAAGAAGGCATCATTGACGGTACCAGGACCGCAGCCAGGCGGGATCTCGACGACCGTGGGACCGTCGCGTTCCAGATCGAGGAATCCCGAGCAGTAAACTGTATCGGTGTTGCCAGTCAGGAACAGCGGGTTTGAGTCCAGCAATTGGTCTGCCAGCAGCATCTGGTTGCTGTTGGTTACGCCCATCTGCACATGCCCAAGGCGCAGTGCTTCCAGGGAGGCGATCGGGATGCCGTTCAAGAAGGTTTCCACACCGCGCAGGAAATCCAGGTTATCGTAGACTAACTGAGTGGTCTCTGGACTCGGCAGGCCATCGGAAAACTCCAAGGTGCCGATGCGTGTTTCGACTTTATCAGGCGTCATGATGCTTTCGGGAATGGGGGTGTTATAGTTTGGTGTAGGTTTCAGTGCTTCTGACATGATTTTCTCCTTGTCTTATTTTTGTTCGATTTTATGCAAGATTAAAAGTTCATTTGTTGTAGGGATTGAAATCTAGGGGTGCGCCGAAGGGGACACTGTCTACTTTTAGTGATTCTTGTAATTCCAAAGCCTTCGGCATGAATACTTTATACAACACCCACGAATGAGCACCTTCATAATTGTAGGGGGCGTCTTCATCTGGGTTGGCAGTCAAGTTATAAATATGTGGAATAGCAAGTTCCTCAACAGGTGATGGACCGCTTTCAATCCGATGGGTGAGTACCTTAAAGTTCTTCCACCGCATACCAACGTGGCGGCGATCGAAGAACATGTGGAAGTGATCCCGGTTGGAATGCTCCTGCTCTCCGGTGATAAAAGCCGATTGATCCTCCCCATCCACCACACGGTCGGTTGGAATGCTCTCCTTATGCCCAATCAATGCCAGCAGGGTTGGGAACCAATCCACCACATGCACCATCTCGTCCGATGTTCTGGGTTCAATTTCCTTCGGCCAACGGATTGCTCCAATTGTGCGGTTATTCCCTTCATAAGTTGAGAAGTACCCACCGCGCCAGGTTCCGCTGGCGCTGCGGTTGTTCGGGCCGTGAAACGATGTATCCCTGCCATTGTCCCCCGCTACAATTACAATCGTGTTCTCACGAATACCCAGCGCATCGATCTTTTCCAGCAAAGTACCTAAATCCATATCTAGCATCTGGATACAATCGGCCACGAGTCCGCCATCTGACGAATCCTCAAATTCTTCTCGCGGCAATGTTGGGAAATGGATGTTTGAGTGGTTGAAGTAAATGAAGAAAGGTTCGTTTACCTCAACTGAATCTTCCATCCACTGCGTGGCTTTCTCCAGAAATTCGAGGTCGATGTCCCTTCTGGTCTCAGCGTCAAGGACTTTAATTTCTCGCAGATCACCGCTGCCCTTCGATTCCAAAACATGTTCGGGCGCGAAGTCTTCTCTCTGGAACCATTTGTCCTGAGGCCACAAAGCAGCGTCCCAGGAACCATTGATGCCATACCAGTAGTCAAAGCCTTTGTCTGTTGCGTACCTTCCCTCTTCTTCTCCACAGTGCCATTTGCCAAAAATCGCATTGCGGTAACCGAGTGCTTTCAACTGGTCGGCGATGGTGATTTCCCAGGCTACCAGCCCAGAACCCGGCAAGGCAGTGATGCAACCGGTGCGAACTGAATGGCGACCGGTCATCAGTGCTGATCGGGTCGGGGTACACTGCGCCTCAACATTGTAGTTGGTCAGCAGCAAGCTTTCATCCGCGAATCGATCAATGTTCGGGGTTTCTGCTCCAAGCGCAAAAGCGCCTCCATAACAGCCAAAGTCTCCTTGGCTGACGTTATCAATATGAAAGAAGATGATATTTGGTTTATCGGACATCAATTCCTCCATTGCAGAAATAGGATTTAAGCTTTAAGGGACGTTTTCGTCATCTCCATTCTTTTAATTTCTCCTTTACCTCGCTTTGAGTATCTATAAGGACTGGCAGACCTTCAAGGTTTGCCAGTCCTATTGTTTTTACTTCACCTTTTCAATGACAGGCGGTTTCCAACTGCCGTCAAGGATCGCTTCTTCACCCCAATAAGCCCGGATATAAAGCGAAAAAGTGCCTTCCGGCGCGGGGAGCCAGTTGGTTTCCTTATCCTCCCCCGGTGATTTGGTGCTGGCATAAAGGGTCAGCGACCCATCAGAGTTGAATTTGAGGTCCTGATTTTTCGTACCCAGTGAATAGCGATTTAAATCGTTAACTTCAAAAAGATGATATTTGTTGTAAATGGTTATGGACCAGAAACCTTTGACTGGCGGAAGCTGGCCGGCTGGGAATGTCACTTTGTAAAGGTACTTGCCTTCCAACTGCACGCCTTGGGAGTCACCATCCGTGTAAAAGTACTGTGTCTCGCTGGGGCGGTTGTCGAACATATTCGAACGCGCTGTGCTGGTGCGCATTAGGTAATCGTACCCCCACTCGGCGTTATTAGCAGAGCGGTTCCAACCGTTACCAGCAGGGATACCATTGTGCTTCCAGAGAAATAGCGGGTCAATAACTTCCTTCTCAGCCTCAACGGCAGATTCAACCAGAGCCTTCTTAACAACAGGATCACTTTCAGCAGCTTCGAGCACCTGGCGGATGCTGGCATAAAGGGCTTCCTCACCGGGCAGTGGTTCAACAGCATCCATCACTCCGGGTAGCTGATCGAAGAAAGGTTCCGGCATGACCCATTTATTTTCACCTTCGACCTCCGGGGTGGGGAAATCGGGCACATCATCCCAATCTTTGATCTTTACCTGCCCATCGAACTCTGCCAGGGGATAGCCATTGATCTGGTTGACCAGAGGTTTGATAGCGGCGCGGTCTTCGTCGGTATCATTCAAGAAAATACGTGGGCCAACAAAGCCAAACTCTGTTGATGAGCGCATCACCGTGGTTATACCTTCTGGAACCTCGCCATCCCAATTAGGACCGACCAGCAGGTAGAAACCCGGTTCTGTGCCATAAGGTTTGCCCATTTCACCGAACTGGTCTGTACGGGCATCATAGAGGGCATAGACCCAGAAGCGTTCACCGAAATCAGGCACCTGGATGACGAATGGCTCTTCATCGAGTGAGCAGAAGGCAACCCCGTAAACCACGTCCTGGTTCGGGCAGGCCACGAAACTCTGCTTCGGCAAAACGTAGTCGTTAAGCATGCAGAGACGCCCACGGGGGGCGACTGGGACAACGCCACCTAAGCGCCCGGGCGCTGGGGCTTGCGTAATACCCGCTCTGCGATTGAAGCTGTTTACCATTGCCCAGCCCCAGACATACGCCATGCGTCCGATGGTTTTCACATATTCTTTGTGCATGATGGCACCGGCCACCGGCTGTGTAACTTCGGCTGATGAAGTGGGCAACGAGGTATCTTGAAATTTGGCTGCTGGCATGATTTTTCTCCTTATATGATCCAGTTCTATTCTCTGCCTGGCAATCCTGTTTCCGTCACCGTAAAGGTTTGCCAATCAAAATTATAGAGAGATGTAATTTATCGTGATAGTGACTTTCCACACCTTTTGCAAGATAACAATTCTTGTCTTTTGAACCGTAGGCCGTGCCTGCTCATTTATCATGACGCGCACTTTGACCGCAAGAACCAGAACTGGCTTGTAGAATGATTCAACCGGGTCTATAGCACGGATTTGCGAAAGTGCTCAGCAAGGATAGTGAATTTTATCACTTTACCTCTCGTTGCGAAGTAGTTCTGTTGCCTTATCCAGGTTGGGGGAAATATAAACCTTCAACATTTCTTCTAGCTACCTGACAATTTGAAATTGTCATTGGTTTACTCTAGCGTTCTTTGCTAGGCGAGGGAGCAAAGCCCGTGTCCTGAGCAAAGTCGAAGGGGACCGACGCA
>JBFFIU010000313.1:0-4271 GCA_041556275.1 Anaerolineales bacterium
GATTTTCCACTGCCCGTTTATTGTACGATGATTGAGTGCATAAATACCTTTGAATTACCAGACGGATGACATTGAACGTTATAATTAGAGAGATGAAAGACCTTTTCGACCATGCTTTTGAACAGCGGCTCGACCTGGAAGCGCCTCTGGCAGCTCGAATGCGGCCGCGCACCCTGGCTGAATTCGCGGGTCAGGAAGAGATCGTCGGCGAGGGGCGTCTCCTGCGACGTGCCATTGAAGCTGACCGCCTTTTCTCATCCATCATCCTTTGGGGACCACCTGGGAGCGGCAAGACAACGCTGGCACAGATCATCGCCAACCAGACCGAGTCGCATTTTGATACGCTTTCCGCAGTCCTTGCGGGCAAACCCGAGCTCAGGGAAGTGATCAAAAAAGCCCTCGAACGTCGCAAACTTTACAACAAGCGGACGATCCTCTTCGTAGACGAGGTTCATCGCTGGAACAAAGCTCAACAGGATGCATTACTGCCCCATGTCGAGAACGGAACGATCGTCTTGATCGGTGCAACCACCGAAAATCCTTATTTCGAAGTCATTGGTGCATTGGTTTCACGCTCGCGTATTTTCCAGCTTAGACCGTTAGAAAATGAAGATGTGCGCTCGATCCTGGATGCTGCCATCAAAGATGCAGAGCGAGGTTATGGGAGTCTCACCATCAGCATCGACGATCAAGCCATAGAACACCTGATCCGGGTGGCAGGCGGTGATGCGCGCAACGCGCTTAACGCCTTGGAGCTGGCCGTCGAGAGCACACCACCAGATAAAAAAGGGGTGACCAATGTCACCTTGGAGGTTGCCCAGGAATCGATCCAACGCCGGGCTGTGTTATACGATAAAGATGGTGATGCCCATTATGATACAATCTCAGCCTTCATCAAATCCGTAAGAGGCTCAGATCCCGATGCTGCGCTGTACTGGTTGGCAAAAATGCTCTATGCAGGTGAAGACCCGCGCTTCATTTTAAGGCGATTGATCATCCTGGCTGGAGAAGATATCGGACTGGGCGATCCGATGGGTTTGGTGGTCGCCAGCGCGGCAGCCCAGGCCTTTGACTATATTGGTTTACCAGAGGGCATTTATCCCATCGTGGAAGCGACTATATTCCTGGCAACTGCGCCGAAATCGAATTCGGCTGGAGCATATTTCAAAGCGTTTAAGCTGATCGAGGATGATGGTATAACTGCTGTCCCGCAACATCTTCAAGACGCCAATCGAGACGCTGAACCATTGGGTCATGGAAAAAACTACCAATACCCACATGAGGATCCAGAACACTTCCTCCCTCAACAATATCTGCCCCGCCAACTTCTTGGCACTTACTTCTACCAACCCAGTGAACAGGGTTATGAAGCGCAAGTTAAAGGGAGACTTGCCCGCTGGAGAAAGGCGCAGCGCTTGGCCCTTGATATAGAAGATACTGAGGAGATTCCAGACCTCCCACAGAAGACGATCCAGGAGATCAAGCACAAGCACAAACCATCCAGCAGCGCCCCCCGGTGACCAGCTATCCAAACACTATTCATACAAGAACCACAATTCTTTCTAAAACCAGGAAATTTATCTCTATGCCCATCATATTGCTAATCCGTCACGGTGAAAACGATTACGTCAAAGAACAGCGCCTGCCCGGACGAAAGCCCGGCATACATTTGAACAAAAAAGGAAGATCCCAGGCACAGGCGGTGGCAAAGAAGTTGAGTCAGGCACCAATCAAAGCAGTTTACAGCAGCCCCTTAGAACGTGCTATGGAAACAGCTGAACCTATCGCCAAAGCATTGGACTTGAAAGTAATTACCCGCCAGGGGTTAATCGAGACGGATGTCGGTAAATGGCAGGGAAAGAAAATTGAAAATCTGAGCCAACGTAAAAGCTGGCGTCAAGTTCAAATAAACCCGTCGCGATTCCGGTTCCCTGGTGGTGAACGCTTTGAAGAGTCTCAGCATCGTTTCGTGGGGGAGATTGAGACCTTGTGTGGGCAACATGATTCAGAAGATATGTTTGTTTGTGTTTCACATGCCGATCCGATTAAGCTGGCTGTTGCATTCTACCTGGGTTTACCACTTGACATGTTCCAGCGACTCAGTGTATCCCCGGCTTCGATTACTGCCCTCTATATCGGAGAATTTGGAAACCGATTACTGATGTTAAATTATGATGTTTCTCTTAAGTTTACGAAAGGGTGATTCTGGTATACTAACCGAACTCAGCACCGCATGGAGTTACAATGCCACAAGTTGAAATCGACCTTCGACCAGTCACACATATATTAACTGACGCAATCGGCCCGCCTGGTAAGCGCGTTTTTTATCTTCAAGGCTGGCAGGATGACCGCACGGTGACCTTGATCGTCGAAAAATTTCAAATCCAATCCCTGGCAATCGGGCTGGAACAATTTCTTACCGAGCTGGATGAGAAATACCCGGGCTTACCGGATGCACCATCAGATTATCAAGAAGAGAAAATGCATATCCATCCCCCGGTAGAGCCCCTTTTCCGGGTCGGCGAGATCGGTTTGGGATACGATGTGGAAGACGATCTGCTTATCTTGGTTGCGCGTGAGGCAGTCCCTGAGGAAGTGGATACTGAGCAAGCTGGCGTAGTTCGATTCTGGTGTACGCGGGCCCAACTCCGCTCAATGAGCAACTGGGGTGTCGAGATAGCCTCGCGTGGGCGACCTCTCTGCACACAATGTGGTGAACCAATGGACCCTGAAGGTCATTTCTGTCCCAAAAAAAATGGCCATAAACATTGATCTATGGTTATCACTATGCATTTGAATGCCTGAGAAATTGATCCATTGTAGAGTGTTAATATCCATGCGCTGGATCATTGATCCAGCGCCTTAATTTATCCATGATGATCAGTAAAGATTTATCTCCCCTTGAAAATGGTCAGCTTACCATCAAGGGTGAATTCCTGTGGGGATCAAATTACACCTTTGCCGTGGAGGTCACCTATCAGGACCAGAGCCTACAGGCAGTTTACAAACCGACCCGAGGCGAGCGTCCACTATGGGATTTTCCACGGGAAAGCCTTGCTCGACGGGAAGTGGCGGCATTTTTGGTCAGTGAAGCATTAGGCTGGGAATTTGTGCCGCCAACTGTCTATCGCAAGGATGGGCCAGCTGGTCCAGGTTCTTTACAATTATTTGTCGAACATGATCCAGAATACAATTATTTCAACTTCAATGCAGCTGACATTAAACGTCTGCGACCAGTTGTCGTATTTGACTTATTAATCAATAACGCCGACCGGAAAGGTAGTCACGTGCTGATCGATCCGGACGACCACATTTGGTTGATCGATCACGGTATATCGTTCCACCAGAACGAAAAATTACGTACTGTGATCTGGGACTTTGCCGGAGATACCATTCCGGAAGATCTGTGTCAAGATTTACACCGTCTCGAAGCCCAAATCAAACCAGGATCAGAGTTCCTTGGGCAGATTAGCCTTTATCTTAACCCTCAGGAGATCACTGCGCTTGCCAATCGTACCCGCAAGTTGATAGCGACGAGACAATTCCCTAACCCACACCCAAACCGGCGTCCGTACCCCTGGCCGCCAATCTAGGCGACTTTAGATTCTTGGTTCACAATTTTTAATTTATCTGCAACTTTAGAAGCGCATAAAAACCTTCACCATCCAGGAAAGCCATAAATTTATAGGAGTCTTCTATGTCTCATTACAGGCTAGCCCTGCTCGGCTTTGGAAATGTTGGTCAGGCTCTGGCTAAACTGCTGCTGCGTAAACGAGACGAATTGGTCTCAAATTACGATCTGACCTTCACCGTCACCGGCATTTCAACTGGACGGCATGGCATGGCGATAGATCCAGCCGGGATCGACTTGGGGCGCGCTTTAGAGATCATGGAGGCTGGAACCACACTTCAGGAGCTTTCCCCCAGACGCAATCGCCCAGATTCATTCGGATTCATCCAAAGCTGCGAAGCCGATGTCTTGTTTGAGAACACTCCGGTGAACTACCAGAATGGACAACCCGCTGTCGATCACTTGCAGCGCGCTTTGGAAATGGGGATGCACGCCATCACCGCGAATAAAGGCCCTGTTGTGCATGCATACCAGCAGCTCACCGACCTGGCTGCAGTTCAAGGTCGTAGATTCTACTTCGAATCGACCGTAATGGATGGCGCCCCGATCTTTTCGATGTTCCGCTCGTCATTACCCGCCGCGCGGCTGCTTTCCTTTGAGGGGATTCTCAATTCGACCACAAACTTGATCTTGACCCGCA
>JBFFIU010000314.1:0-4268 GCA_041556275.1 Anaerolineales bacterium
GCACGATCCCATTGCGCGCTTTGACCGAGATCAAGATCTTGTTCATCACGCTTGATGTTGGATTCGTGCTGGGAACCAATGCCGCCACGACGCCCATCGGCCAGGCGATCTCGTAGATCCTGTTCTTCTCATCCTTGCGTAACAGGCCCACCGTCTGGATGTCGGCGATCCGGCTCCACAGGTGGCGAGAGGCGAATTCGTTCTTCAATTTTTTGTGCTCAGGCACGCCGAAGCCGGTCTCTTCCGCCGCCATACGTCCCAATCGTTCAGCGCCCAGGAAGGCGGCCTGCGCCATCGCCGCGCAAACCCGGTCAACCTGCTGCTGCGTGGCATTGGCCCAGATCTTCTGGGCTTCGAATGCCCGCTCCACCATTGTGCGGGCCTCTTGTACTGAGAGTAAATCCTTATCAGATACTGTCATATGCTTCCCTTACGCCAGACTACTTCTCCGCTGACCTCCATGTGATCGATCACCGCCATGATGACCGCATCCACCGGGCTGTTGCGGGTCAGGTAAGTCTGCCGGCCGCCCGAGCCATGCGCCGTCAACACCAGGTCGCCCACGCCTGCATCTAGCGTATCCACGGCCACATAAGGCTGACCATAAACTTCGCCCGTCTCATCCGTCGGCCGTACGATCAGCAGCTTGCGACCTGTCAGCTTCTCATCTTTGATAGTAGATATCGTTGTGCCGATAACTTTAGCGATCCGCATAATCAGCTCTTTGTCATTTCGTTACTTAAGAAACACACCATTTCCATAGAAGTTTTCATCTAAGCCAGCTAAGTCTTTCGAAATACAACTTCGCCATCGACTTCCAGGTGGTCGATCACCGCCATGACCACCGCGTCCACCGGACAATCTTTTGTCTGGTAGGTCTGGCGGGCGCTCGAGCCTTGTCCGGTCAGCACCAGATCACCTACACCAGCATCTACCAGGTCAACAGCCACGTAAGATTTACCGACAATCTCACCAGTCTCGTTGGTTTGACGAACGATGAGCAGTTTACTGCCGCGCACTTTCTCATCTTTGATGGTTGAAATTGTGGTTCCAATGACCCTGGCGATCTCCATAATCCATCCTATTAGGGGTGATTCAGCCTTTTACGCTGCAACAGACAAGGGTATACCCGTCTTCTCCCTTTCACCCTGCACGATCTTGACCCCAGCGCTAGCGCCAATTCGGGTCGCCCCAGCAAAGACCATCTTCTCCGCATCTGCAAAGTCCTTCACTCCACCGGAGGCTTTAATGCCCAACTCCGGGCCAACGACTTCACGGATCATGGCGATGTCTTCAGCTGTGGCTCCCCCACTGGCGAATCCGGTCGAAGTCTTGACGTAATCCGCGCCGGCTTCCTTGGTCAGCAGGCTGGCGATCTTCTTCTCTTCATCCGAGAGCAGCGCTGTCTCGATGATCACCTTTACCAGGGCACCAGCCGAGTGCGCCATGCGCACAACACCGTTGATGTCCTTGGCGACCAGATCATAATCCTTGGCCTTCAATGCGCCGATATTGATCACCATGTCGATCTCGGTCGCGCCATCACGCAAAGCGGTCTCTGTTTCATAGGCCTTCACTTCAGGGGATGATGCACCCAGCGGGAAGCCGATCACCGTACACACTTTTACGCCACTGCCGCGCAGCAGTTCCGCGCACATCTTGACGTGTGTTGGATTCACACACACCGAGGCGAACTCGTATTTACGGGCTTCGTAGCACAGTTGGGCGATCTCATCCGGAGTGGCATCTGGCTTGAGAATGGTGTGATCGATCATCCTGGCAATACTCGGATCCTCCGGGATGCCACCCAGTGATGATGAGATTCGGGATGCTCCGGCATTCACCACCCGCCCCACGCGGTCAAAGCAGGTCCTGACGCATATGTCGCCGGTACATTCTTCGCTGCAGTGATCGCACTCTTCTGCATCAGAACGTTGTGCCTGTTCGCCCAGCGCAATCAACACCTCACGGGCAACAATTTCAACGATTTGTTCAACTTTCACTTGGTCTGATAACATAGGTTTCTAGTTCCCTATCTTCTTTTCAATGTTCATAATTTTATCTACCCGCCGGGCGTGCCGTCCACCACCGAATTTTGTGTTGAGAAAGGTGATCACAATCTGACGAGCTAAAGCAGCCTCGATCATTCCGGCACCTAGAGTAAGCACATTCGCGTTGTTGTGTTCACGTCCGTTCAACGCAGTGGCATGGTCATAACACATGGCAGCCCGTACACCGGGCACCTTATTAGCAGCCATGCAGCTCCCAATCCCCGCGCCATCGATGATAATGCCGCGCCATGCCTCTCCTTCACTCACCTTATTCGCCACCGCATAGGCGAAATCAGGATAATCCACCGAATCTGAACTGTGTGTACCGCAGTCATCTACCAGGTAGCCTTGCTCCTGCAGGAACGGCTTCAGGTTCTCCTTGAGAGAATATCCACCGTGATCAGCTCCCAAGGCGATCCTCCTCGTCTTTTTCGATAGATCAGGTTCAACTTGGCCAGATTCCTGACTTTGCACGGATGATTCCCCGCCTTGTGATTCCGTCCCGGAATCATCACCCGCTAATGTGCGCCTCACAATTCGCTGCACGAGTTCTTCGAGTTCTGATTCAGAAATCTGTTTCATCGCTAGAGCTCAATTCTTTGATGGCTGTTCATGCGCTATCAAGTCGCCAGCTGTAAGGGTAATCTCCGGAAAGCCAACTCTTCTGGAGAGGAAAGCAGTCTGAGATTGGTGTAAAAACGAAAACGGTCGCCTCTTAACTCTGAATCAACGTATTCGATCACCTGACCGGAAGCCATGCGGGTTTCCCTGCGAAATACAATTACCACAGCCGGTGGAATCAATTCCAATAGCTGGGATACCTCCGAGGTAGCCAGACTAGCTTCAATTACCTGCTCAGCATGATCGGGTCTCTTATCATAAACCGTAGAGAGGATTTCGTAAAGAGATTCTTTTGAGAAATCAAACTTTAGAATCCCGGGACATAACACATGTGGTATATAGGAGCGCTCAATTGCAGTCGGCTCTCCATCCATCAAGCGCACGCGGTTCAGGAAAACGATCTCCGCGCCTAGCTGGACCTGCAGTCGCCGCGATAGAAAAGTATCGGCGGGGATAATTTTTGCCTCTAAAACATGGCTCGTTACCTTCCTCCCGAGCAGCTTCATCTCCTGCGTGAAGCCAAATAAGTAATCTGCGGTCTTATCGAGTCGTTGGTCGACAACAAATGTCCCCACGCCTGGAACAGTGCGCAAAACGCCATCGTTGACTAGCTCGCTGATCGCCCGGCGAATCGTGTTCCTACCAACAGAATATATCCCGCACAGTTCACTCTCAGACGGTAATCTCTCGTCCGCCTGCAGCTCTCCCGAACTCACCTGGTCGAGTATCGATTCTACGACCATCTGATATAAAGGTTTCGCTTGCTGCTCCCTGGCCATGTTTACTCCAAGAATGATTACACCGCGAATATTCCAACCTGTACCAACATATACCAACAGGATCTGTGAGTATTATAGCAGAATTTTGATCTGAAAGTCAAGTTTTTCTTCTAAGGAAACCAAACAAAATCGTCGGTCAAAATATGGTAATCTTGGGAATAAATATCCATTAATAACTTCTTTAGGAGAACAGAAACAGAATGAATCTAATCAGCCGTGAGGAACTGAAGAGCAAGTTGGACCGTGGAGATGATTTCAAGTTAGTCATGGTCCTTGGCGATTGGGCATATCAAATGGCTCACATCCCTGGTTCGATCAGCTTCAGTTCGCCAGAAGAGGGACTGCAAGAGCTATCCAAGGATGAGGAGATTGTGGTTTATTGCTCCAATCCGACCTGTATTGCCAGTATTGCAGCATATAATATATTGGTGTCGAAAGGGTATCAGCATGTCAGACGATATGCAGGGGGGATTGAGGATTGGCAATCAGCTGGTTTGCCAATAGAAGGAACAAGCGCTGGGTGAGTCAAGATCAAAGAACAATGTTTGTTGCTGAAATTGCCATCTTAGAAACACGTTCACAACTCTTAAATCAAATAACTGGCGATCGGATAATCGCCAGTTATTTACCCCGGATTCTACGTCACCCACTCGATAAGGGAAAAGCTTACAAAGGAAAAAATCATCATTTCGGGGGAATATGAGTGATTTTAAGCCGGTTTTCGATCATATTTTGGGAAAAAATGACGTTTTTGTCCCTCGGGATTGAAAATTTGAAGGCTTGTATTCAGGCTCTGATTTTCACCCATTGGGTGAAC
>JBFFIU010000315.1:0-4250 GCA_041556275.1 Anaerolineales bacterium
AGCGTGGGGCAAGAAGTGTCAGTTAATGGCGGAACGTACACCAATATTACTGTACCAGAATTAGAATCCATGCTGGAAGAAAAAGATTTCACTTTCGTTAATGTGCACATTCCTTTTGAGGGGGATATCCCAAATACTGATATTTTCATTCAATTTGACCAGATTGATCAAAATTTGGATCTGCTGCCTGTCGATAAAGATGCAAAAATTGTGCTTTACTGTCGCAGTGGTAATATGTCCAGTACCGCGTCGAAAACTCTTGTAGACCTGGGCTATACCAATATCTGGAACCTGGATGGTGGTTTTAATGCTTGGAAAGCAGCAGGTCTTCCACTTGTAGATCAACAATGAAAGAGAATGACTGCTTCGAGATATGCCAAAATCTGCAAAACAGCAGACCACCTCAGAAAAATTGCCAAATCCAATATAGGGTAACAATATATTTGGTCAGATCATCTAGATTATGGTAAAGCACATTACACAAAGATGGAAACGATCAAAATGCTAGATACCCTAGAAAAACGAATTCCTGTCGTGTTATTTATGATTGGGTTTTGGCTTATTAATGTCCAGACAGCCAATGCTGCCTACATTGGTGATCAAGCCCGGAACATGGATGATGCGCCATTATGCTTGCCTGGTGAAGGTTTTCAATATTCCGGCGATTGTCTGCGTGCAGGTCCTATAGAATACCTCTCGAAAATGGCTGATTTGGGGATCACATTTCCCCTCAGACCATTGCCTGTTAGAAAACCTGATCAAATCCTAACAACCGTCCCCTATTATTATGCCCAGGTAATTACTGATAATGCACCATTGTTTAGCTCGTTAGATGATGTAGTGAGAGGTAAACCAATCTTGCGGCGTATAGAAGCTGGTTTTGATTTTGTAACTTACATCGATTCGGCTGAAGTGCAAGGTAGGCGTTATTACATGGTCGATCCAGGGATTTGGATGGCTGGTAAAGACCTTTCACGAATTGGTGCTACCAGTTCTCTCCAGGGTGTAACATTTCAGCGAACGCCCAATTTGCAATTTGGTTGGATCCGCAACCAAGTGGAGTCGAAACGCTCCCCTGGTTATGTGCCAAATGATTACACGGGACAGATATATTACCGTTATGAGATGGTCCAAATCTACGACATTAAGGAAATTAACGATGAGCGTTGGTATATGATTGGACCTGATCTATGGATAGAGGGTCGCCAGATCAGCCGGGTTATCCCGAATACGACGCCACCAGAGGGTGTTGATAACGGACGCTGGATCGAGGTTAACCTCGAAGAGCAAACAATGGCAGTTTACGACCAATCTCGCTTGGTGTTTGCGGCTATTGCTGCCACAGGTAGTGATGGATCATGGACGCAACCCGGTTTATTCCAGATTTATTCCAAGAAAGAAACCGAGACCATGCAAGGCGCATTCACCGCAGATCGATCAGACTATTATTATTTGGAAGATGTCCCCTGGACGATGTATTTTGATCAGTCGCGCGCCTTTCACGGCACCTATTGGCATAGCAGCTTTGGCTACCAGCAGTCTCGCGGCTGCGTAAATCTTTCGCCGGGGGATGCGAATTGGCTTTTCTCCTGGGCGCAGGAAGGCGATTGGGTGTACGTTTGGGACCCCAGCGGTCGCACACCAACTGATCCTACCCTCTATGGTTCAGGAGGAGCGTAAGAATAGTTGAATTTCTTAGATAGGTGATTATTTCGGGAGCCGATAATTTGGCAACGGGATACGCTAGCTGCACAACGCGCTTTAAGTCAGGTATTATCAACCAGAATTGCGCTATTCATAATCTCCCAACGCAATTACGAATAATATTGCCTAAATCAATAACTGGTGTCTTGGAACGCGCTTCTACTTTTCAACCATCCAACAAAATCATGGTTCTCGGCTAGGCTCCGGAGTAGCAAGCCAGTGAGAGGTGATATCCTGCTGGATTTCTAACTGCTCGGGTGTCCACAGTGTGTGCAGGTAGGCGATCACTGCATGGACCTCGTTGTCGGTCAGTTGTTCGCCAAATGGGGGCATCTGCCGTCCCAACCCCAATTTCCCATTGACAATCCAATCATGAATTTGCTGATCGGGATGGTGGTAGGCATGTTCGCTTTGGTTCAGCGCCGGGGATTGTAATTCATTTGCATACCCTTCACCATTTTCTCCGTGACATTGAGCACAAATGCGCATGTACACTTCACGCCCCTGACCTATTGTATCGATGGTGGGGGTCAGGGACTGGGTTGCATTCGAAGTCTGTAATGTTGCAGAGCAGGCTGCCACTCCCAACAAAGCCAAAACACTGCAGATTGCAACCAATGCAAGGGGATATTTTCCCTTTCCCAGGGCCAGAATCAAAACAACCGATTTACAAGAGAATGGTTTCACTTTTATGGATCCTCTTGGGCTAGATTATAACGGGTGCTCCAGCGGCATGATGCAAGAAATAACTCAGCCGGGAAGGACCTCCGGGAGCTCGATTCTGCTCGCCTATTTCAGCAAATCCGGTCATTTCACCAGTAAGTTACATGGCGAAACATTAAATATCATCAATTTATGTTATTTCCTTTGTAGATGAATTTTACTCAAACTACATTCTGGCTTTACATTCCCTTCACACTTGACTGATAATATTAAATAAATTGTGAACCCAATCCTGCTTCTGCCTGATATACCTGCAATACCAGGGTAAATTCTCGAAATGATCAGAGATGAAGGATAATAAATATCTGCTAACTTCAGTTAAAAATTTGACCGTTTCTTAGTTACAATCAATACTAAAATAATTTCCAAGGAAATCTCGTGGCTGAGGCAAAAATATTAATCATAGACGATGAAGAAAGCATTCTGAACTTGGTGTCTTCCTACCTGCGCCCGGAGGGATATGAGGTTTATACAGCTAGCGATGGCCCATCTGGGCTGAAGGCTGCACAAGCATATAAGCCTGATCTGATTGTTTTGGACATTATGCTTCCCGGTATGGACGGCATTGAATTGCTCAGCAGGTTGCGGAGGGAGTCTGATGCATATGTAATTATGCTGACAGCCAAATCAGAAGAAACCGATAAGATCGTTGGGCTTTCGGTAGGTGCAGATGATTATGTCATAAAGCCCTTCAGCCCACGTGAGCTGGTAGCCCGAATTAAAGCCGCTCTGAGGCGTATCCGAAGCGGTCGTGGATCTCTTGAAGGTGGGGTGTTAGCCTTTGAACATATGCGCATTGATAATGGTAGTCGTCAAATATGGGTTGATGACCAACTGGTAGATCTGACTGCGACGGAATTTGATTTGCTCCGCACACTGGCCGAACATCGTGGGATGGTCATGAGCCGAGAACAGCTTTTAGAAAAAATTTGGGGCCACGAATACTATGGTGAATTGAGAGTGGTTGATGTACACATTGGCCACATTCGCCAAAAGTTAGGGGGACGATTTATCGTGACAGTCCGTGGCGTGGGGTATCGTTTTGTGGATGAGGTGGAATAACTATGCTTGCCTACATTCGACGGCATTTGGGTTGGAAGATATTTATTTCATATTTAGTGGTTATCCTAATTGGAGCCATTGTCCTGGCGACAGCTGCAGAGTTTGTGATCCCTCGCTCATTTGACCGGCACCTGGCAGCCATGGGCTCGATGATGGTAGATATGATGGGATCTTCCATGATGGGGATGGATTTAAATGCCGATCTCTTCACCAACTTCCGGAGTGCAGTTAATGAAGCTCTGACCATCGCTGCCTTTGCGGCAGTGGTATCTGCAATTGTGGTCAGTATATTCGTCAGCCGGCAGGTAGTCACGCCAGTTCAAGAGATGATGGTCGCGAGCCGTTACATAGCTGCTGGGCACTACGATGAACGGGTGCATGTACCTGGCGATCCTTCGAAAGATGAACTCGATGAGTTATCCCAATTAGCGGTTAGTTTCAATCAAATGGCGACGAAATTAGAGCAGGTTGAATCAATGCGCAGCCAACTGATCGGCGATGTGTCCCATGAGCTGCGAACTCCTTTGACAGCTATCAAAGGTTCAATGGAAGGCCTGATGGATGGGGTTCTTCCAGAGAATGACGAAACGTATATGGGAATTTACAGGGAGGCGGACCGGTTGCAAAGATTGGTAAACGACCTCCAGGAACTGAGCCGGGTGGAAGCTGGTGCATATGAATTAGAACTTCGTTCAGTTGATTTACTCGAGGTTATTTCAGCGGTTGTTAAGCGACTTGATTTGCAGTTCGAGGAAAAGGGA
>JBFFIU010000316.1:0-4242 GCA_041556275.1 Anaerolineales bacterium
GAAATGATCGAAGGTGATCACGATTTGATCATAATCGCAGCGGAACCAAAAAATCGGTTGAGGCGCCGGATATATGGAGAATTGATCAAGCCCTTATTGAACTGCGCTGACAGACCTCTGTTGATTGCGAAACCACGAAGGATCTTCGAAGAAAAACAGGGTAAACAACTACGTGAAAACAATTCTTAGAATTTTAATCATATTAACTTTAGTGATGGTTAGCTGTGGACCATCAGAATCTCACGCGGAGGGCGAATCACCCCTGGAAGGTGAGATTACCATTTCAGGGGCATGGGCACTCTATCCTATGATAATCCGTTGGAGCGAGGAATACCAAAAGCTTTACCCAAAAATTAAATTTGATATCTCGGCTGGAGGAGCGGGAAAGGGGATGGCTGATGCTTTAGCTGGGGCAGTTGACATCGGCATGGTATCTCGGGTGATCTATCCGGAAGAGATCGCGAGAGGGGCTTTCTGGGTTTCGGTTACCAAGGACGCGGTCTTTCCTACCATCAATGGCAACAATCCAGTATGGGAGAACATATCCCAGAAAGGTGCCACCAGAGAAATTTTTACCAAGATCTTTATAACAGGCGAAATCACGACTTGGGGACAAGTGATGGGAAATCCTGAAGTTACAGATCCTATCTTTGTTTTCACTCGATCCGACGCATGTGGTGCTGCAGCAACCTGGGCTGATTACTTGGGTTCAACTCAGGAGGATCTTTTGGGCATAGGAGTATATGGTGACCCAGGTCTCTTAAATGCAGTGATCAAAAACCCCATGAGTATTGGCTACAACAATTTGAACTATATTTTTGATATGAAAACCGGATTACCAGTCAGCGGTGCGCGGGTATTCCCCATTGACATCAACAATAACGGTAAGGCTGACCCAAGCGAGATTTTCGGTACGAAGGAGATGGCGATTAATGCAGTTGCTTCAGGAGATTATCCCTCCCCACCAGCCCGTGACCTCAACATTGTCACCCGTGGTAAACCATCTGGATTGGTTAAAACATTTATCTACTGGGTGTTGACCGATGGTCAGAATTTTGTAAATGAAGCTGGATATATCGCCTTGCCGAGAGATAAGCTCGAACAAGAATTAATGAAACTGGATTGAGATGGCGACGTATACCCTAGGTAAGATGCTCGCAGCCAATATCCAAAGAAAGCGAAGGTACAAGGATCGGCTAGCAGAAAAGGCTATGGGTTTGTTGACCCTTGGGGCAATTATGCTGGTACCGCTGATCATTTTAGCCTTGTTAGTACGCGCCTGGCCAATCCTATCTACCAAACCTTTGGAAGAATTACTATTTTCTACAACCTGGCATCCAATGAAGAGTGCCTTCGGTTTCTATCCTTTTATCATGGGAACCTTGTGGGTAACAGCTTTGGCAATGATCATTTCCATACCTCCCTCCTTGTTGACTGCAACATATCTGGCGGAATATGCTCCAACCCAAATTCGATCTCTCGTAAAAACATTCATCGATATTCTGGCTGGTATCCCTTCCGTAGTCTTTGGAATATGGGGCGTATTGATCATTGTGCCTTTTATCAGCCGCCACCTTGGTTACACCCTAAATCGTTGGTTAGGGATTTTCCCATTATTTCGTAACGACAACCCCACTGGCTACGGATTGTTAGCCGGGGGACTGGTGCTGGCAGTGATGGTTTTTCCAATCATCATCTCTCTGGCCGAGGAGGTGATAAGCGCCGTACCGCACGGCTTACGAGAAGCCTCGTTATCCCTAGGCGCGACTCGCTGGCAAACATTAAGATGCGTTGTGATGCGGCGATCGTGGTCAGGAGTGATTGCTGCTGTTATGCTGGGCTTTTCCCGAGCCTTTGGTGAGACGATGGCCGTAATGATGGTTGTTGGAAATGTCCACCAGGTTCCCAGCTCAATATTTGATCCAGCATACCCTCTGACCGCCCTTATTGCCAATAAATATGGAGAGATGATGTCCATCCCTTTGTATGACTCGGCCTTGCTGGCCGGAGCTTTGATTCTATTGCTTATCGTTCTCTTCTTTAACATCGCTTCACGACTGATCCTTACACGTTTAATTCGCCGCGAATAGGAGCTTCCAGTTGAAGAATTTTACTTCGAGAGTCGAAGAAGGCTTCTTTAAGGTCTTGATGGTCGGTTCAACTGTATTAGTTCTGAGCATTTTAGCCTTAATTGTAGCCACCGTGATCTGGCGGGGGTTGCCAGCTCTAAATTTGGCCATGCTTATCCAGACTCCCAAGGGGGGATATTATCTGGGCAAGGAGGGAGGAATTCTCAACGCGATTATTGGATCTCTCTGTCTGGCAGGTGGAGCAACGGTACTCGCTGTAGTCCTGGGCTTACCTGTTGCTATCTACTTGCAGCTCTACGCTTCTCGCACCCGCCTTTCCGAATTGGCACGCTTAGCCCTGGATGTATTGTGGGGGATTCCAAGCATTGTCTATGGTGCATTTGGATTTATTATTCTGCTCTGGTTCGGAATGCGGGCTTCCCTCCTGGGTGGTATTATCGCTTTAGCTTTGCTGGAATTGCCGATCATGGTCAGGGGCATGGACGAAGCAATCGCGATGGTACCTGCCGCATTGAAAGAGTCTTCTTACGTACTGGGTGCTACCCAGTTAGAGACAGCCTTTAAGGTGATTGTTCGACAAACTGCTCCTGGGCTACTTACAGCGATACTGTTGGCATTTGGTCGAGGTATCGGTGATGCTGCTTCAGTGCTATTTACTGCCGGATACACCGATCAACTGCCTAATTCTCTATTCAGCCCTGCTGCTTCACTACCATTAGCCGTCTTCTTCCAACTCAATACCCCTTATCCTGAAGTTCAAGAACGAGCCTACGCCTCAGCTCTGATTCTAACTTTTATCATTCTGATTCTCAGTATGATTACGCGGCGGCTGACTGGGCGCTTGAGAGCGAATATTATCCGTTAGGAGCTAATTAATGGTGACGCCGCATATTAAGATCAAAGATCTGAACGTCTGGTACGGCACTGAACATGCCTTAAAGGATATTACGGCCGATATCCCTGCCCAGAGGATAACAGTTATCGTTGGACCTTCTGGGTGTGGTAAGACCACACTTCTACGTGGTCTCAATCGGCTCCTTGAGGAAGGGGACGACATCCAGGTTGCAGGTCAGGTTTGGCTAAATGGCGTCAATATTTATAACCGCGGAGTGGATGTAACAGAGGTTCGCACCCAAGTTGGTATGCTAGCCCCAAAACCATTCCCCCTCCCGATGTCTATCTATGAAAATGTGGCTTATGGGAGACGCATTCATGGTTTAAATGCTGTCCTTAACAAAGGAAACGGGCGAGATCTGGATCAATATGTTGAACGTTATTTACGGGTAGCTGGTCTGTGGGAAGAAGTTAAGGATCGCCTTGGGACACCAGCATCTCGGCTTTCTACTGGACAACAGCAACGGTTATGCCTGGCTCGTGCTTTGGCTGTCGAACCAGAAGCATTGTTGTGCGACGAGCCTACTTCAGCATTGGACCCGATTTCGGCGCAACGGATCGAGGAACAATTGAGGAGTCTCAAAGAGAAGACAACCATCGTGCTGGTCACTCACTTAATTAGACAAGCACGTCGACTGGCCGATCATCTAATCTTTCTCTGGCTGGGAGAGCTGGTAGAAACTGGCCCAGCCGACCAAGTATTTAGCGATCCTCAAGACGAACGAACTCGAGCCTACCTTGCTGGAGACATTGGCTAAGATGGAATAAACAATAATGAGAAATATTTGGCTACACATCACTAAGAGAGGGGGGTGGTCCAGATTTGCAGATGGGATTTTCATCATAATACTTCTGTTTGTGGTTATCGGCTTTGGTCTGAAAGCGCTGGTTGCCAATGCGCAGGCTTCAAACCGAATAATTTTGTACGCTTTCAGCACGCAAGAAGAGGTTTTTACCCAGGGCATCCTGCCTGCATTCAAGAAACAATGGCAAGAAGAGACCGGGCGAAATCTTGAGATAGAAGCTGTTTTTGGTCCCTCGGGCACTTTGGCAGGACAAATTAACCTGGGTGCCCCAGCTGACATTGCCATATTCAGCAATACACACCACGTGAATTGGCTCAAATTCGGACGTATGGTCAGAAAAGAAACCCAACCGATCGTCATTGGTAACACGCCCATGGTCATCGTCACTCGTCCAGGTAATCCACAGGATATTTATAGCTATGCGGATTTGACCCAGCCCAATTTACGCTTAC
>JBFFIU010000317.1:0-4186 GCA_041556275.1 Anaerolineales bacterium
GCCTGAGACTGCAGATCATAGTCGAGTGTCGTCACCAGATTTAAACCACCGCGTGTGATTCTATCCAGAGGGAAAAATTGATTGATCTGCTCGAGTACTAATCTGGTGAAGGCTGGAGAAAGGTCAACGGCAAGATCACTTTCAGGTTGAATAGTTAGCTCTTCTCCCAAAGCGTGCTGCAATTCGTCACTGGAGATCAAGCCTTGGTTGAACATCTTCTGCAGAATTCTATCTTTAGATTCCAAAGCGAAATTGGGTGCATCGATGGAGTTAAGCGCTGGATTTTCAGAAGCAGCAACCAAGAGCGCTGACTCAGCCAGGCTTAAGTTGGTAGCAGATTTTCCTAAGTAAGTTCTTGCTGCTGCGTCAGCACCGTAAGCGAGGTGCCCAAAGTCAACAGAATTCAGGTACCATTCTAGAATTTGGTCACGTCCAAATCGTTCAGTGATTTGAGCTGCTAAAATGCGTTCTCTCAAATCTCGTTGGAGGGAAGGGGATTCTGTCCACAAAATATGATCCAAAACTATTTTTTGGGCAATAGAGCGCTGACCATTTTGAGAAGTTCCGATCCAATAAAAACCAGGATGAGTCCAAATTCCTGGATCGCTTGAAGCGATTGTCGCCTGGATCAGAGTGGAGGAGAGGCTGGAAGATTTATCTTCTCCAATCGGTAAATAACGATGGCCAGCCGCGTTTTTATTCTCCAGTACCGCGATTACCACTTCTCCACTCCGATCGAATATGCGAGAGGGTTGCAGAAGTTTTCCATCTGTGGGGTTAAATAGGGAAGGTAGAATTTCTGGTGAGGGAAGATCCAAGGTTAGACTTGAATATGTTATCGTGATCGTAATAATCGTGATGGCGAAAAATATGCTTGTGATTATGCCAAGTGCCAAGGCGATATATCCCAAGCGGGCAGCAATACTATGCTGGTGATCTTTGCGTTGATTTCTGCGTGATCTAATTATCTTGGGTACAGATGCCATGGGAAAATTGTACACGAATTAGCTGTTAAATTTTGTTGACTGAGTTAATTGAAAAGTTCGATCAGCAAAGCCGACAGCTGTACACCCCGCAACAGCTGTCGGCTCATGCAGGACCCCTGGTATTACTCCCCAGTACCCCGCAGAAGAGGGCTCTAGTTCGCTTTAACAATATACCAGATAGGCGTTGCCAAAATGTTGACATGAGTTCAGATCAAATTTGCGTGAGCAGACTTCTCATAAATTCAAGCAATACTGAACGGATGGGTTCAGCCTGAGAATTAGATTCCAATAGGACCGAGAAGATTTATTTGCAGATCACTCATGTATGTGTTCAGTCAGATTTGAAGCTGTTTGCAGCATATCACGCGCCGAATGCATCGTGCTATCACTGGTCTCGCCCAACATATCTGCCAATTCGTTCAAGCGTGCATCATGACCAAGGTCGGTTATTTGCGTTGTGGTGCGACCAGCTTGGATTTGTTTGCTGACCTGGATATGTTGTTCACCAAATGCGGCCAATTGGGGAAGGTGGGTAACACATAAAACCTGATGATGGCGCGCTAAGAGCCAGAGTTTGTGGCCGACAACGGTGCCGACACGTCCTCCAATCCCTTGATCGATCTCATCAAATATCAACGTGGGGACATTATCGGCTCGTGCCAGAACATTCTTGAGCGCTAACATCAATCGCGATGTTTCACCGCCGGAGGCGATTCTGACCAATGGCTTTAATCCCTCTCCAGGATTGGGTTCGATCAAGAATTCGAGCTGATCAATTCCGGTCGCATCATACGCCAGGCGACGTCCATCCGAGTTGAGCAAACCATCCTGGTTTTCCTTACTTTCAATATTCACTTTGAACTGTGCCCCCGACATGCTCAATTCGTTGAGTTCGTCTTCAATTTCTTTTTCAAGGTTATTTGCTGCGGTTTTGCGGCTCTTTGAGAGTGTCTGAGCGCGTCGTTCTAGCTCCTTTAATAAATCTGACTCCTGGGCTTGAAGCTCTGCTATCCGTTCACCGGCATGGGTGATAGTATCTTTCTCTGCTTGTGATTCTGCAAGATAATCAAGTACTGCAGATATCGAATTTCCGTATTTGCGTTTTAAATTCGCAATCAGGTCGAGACGTTCTTCGACCTGATTTAAAAGTTTTGGATTATATTCTATCCCTTCAATGTAAGATCGTATCTCAACTGTGATATCTGTAATGTTGGAGAAAGTACTCTCTACATCTTCTGCGAGTTTATTCTGAGATCTATCGATACGAGATAACTCATTAATCGCATCTAGAACTTTACCCATCAAGTCAGTCACAGAAGGGGATTCAGGTGTGCCTTCATCCAGGTTTAACAGAGCTTCTTGAGCGGTTGAAGCAAGACTCTCAGCATTCGCTAAGCGAGTACGTTCTGAGATTAAATCTTCTTCCTCATCAGGGTTCAGCCGTGCGGATTCTATTTCGTTAATCTGGTAATTGAGCAGATCGATCTGGCGGGCGGCTTCACTTTCAGCCAATCTCAATCTGTCTAATTCTTTTTGTAATTTGGTTAACCTTTGATAGGTCTGGGAATACGCTGATAGTAAATCTTCATGGCCTGCAAATCGATCGAGTAGATTTATATGTTCACGCACACGCAGCAGAGATAAATGCTCAGATTGTCCATGGACATCAACAAGCAATTCGCCAATTTCCTTCAGTAGACTCACGTTGACATTGCGACCATTGAGGCGCGCCACGCTGCGCCCGCCTGCTCGAATTTCTCTACCGATGGAGAAATGATCAGAAGTGTCTAACAAAGCTTCACGTTCAAGGATTGATAGGATTTGGGCGCGATTTGAATCCTCGATTTGGAAAGTAGCCTCGACGATAGCTCGTTCGGCACCCGTACGAACCATTGAATTTTCTGCTCGACCTCCCAAAAGGAGTTCAACCGCATCGATGATTATGGATTTGCCAGCACCGGTTTCGCCGGTAAAAGTGATAAAACCCGGACGAAAGGTGATTTCTAAATGGTCAATAATCGCAAAATTCTCGATGCTGAGTTCAGCGAGCATATAGATTTAAGGGAATGAAAATTACAGACGGATTCCGGCCAATCGATAATACACTGTTGAGGTTACCAGAACTGCGTATAGAAGCTGCCAGATGATAAAGAATGAAAAGAAGAAGCCACCTGCTAATCCCATTAAAACCGGTAAAACGCTACCAAACGCGGCAGCAGCAGCTGTCAATTGGAATAATCGTTTCGATCGTCGGCGGCTTAAAGCACGGCGAACAGCTTCTGCGATCACAATCCCAGCGAAAGGGGCGATAAATATGGTGAAGAAGCCGATCCGAGTTGCTATCAGGCTGCCAATATACGCGAGAATCGCGGCAATTGCAAAGGCGATCAAGTAATCAAACCATACTGCGGTATCGAACGATTTTTGTTGTGTTTTAACACATTCCGTGCAGCGATAACCCGTTGGAGTTAGCACTGCGCATTTCGTGCAAATTGGTTTTTCACACCTGTTACATCGCAGGCTTGTTTCAACGTGGGGATGATTTTCACAATAAAGCGTGTTTGGTTCTGTTGTCACCTTAAATTTCCTGTAGATGGATTTTGACTCATATGAGGTGTTAGATTCCGATAAAAATATCCTGGATCTTGAAAGCGGATAAACTTGAGCGAATGGTGGCTTGCAAATACGTTTACGCAGTCTCCACTAATCAATTCGATTGGAGGTTGGCCATCGATGCTCAGCACAGCTTCGTGGGTGGTTTCCACACAGATTGATACTGATGATCCTTCGGCCAACACGATCGCCCTATCTATTGATAGATGAGGAGCGATCGGCACCAGTAATATCGTGCGCAGCTCAGGAGGTAAAATTGGCCCCCCAGCGGCCAACGCATAAGCAGTTGAGCCTGTGGGAGTTGAAGCGATCAATCCATCAGCGACGTATGTTGTTAAAAATCGACCATCGACACTGGTGTCCAAATGCACCGGGCGGACAATCCTTCCCCGGCTGATAACAACTTCATTAACCACATCCCACTCACCCAGCTTTTGGTCGTCTCTAACCTGTTCTGCGCAGATCATCATCCGGTTCTCTATCCAGTAATCGCCTTCCATGAGGCGATTTATGGCCTCCTGCCAACCATCCTGCCTGATTTCCATCAGAAAACCAAAGCGTCCTAAATTGATCCCCAGAACAGGGAA
>JBFFIU010000318.1:0-4155 GCA_041556275.1 Anaerolineales bacterium
CACAAGTAATAGCAGGATTGACAGTGCAGGTAAATGAAGAAGGCTTCATGACCGATCCCAATGAGTGGAACGAGAATGTTGCTGCAGAAATGGCGGTGGCAGAGGGCATCCTGGAACTGACTTCCGACCATTGGAAGGTGATTGACTACTGCCGCCAGGTTGGCCTGGAATCTGGAAGCGCGCCAACCCTACGCAACATCACCAAAGGGGCGGGCGTTCCCACAAAGGAGCTGTTCAGCCTGTTCCCCAAGGGTCCAGCCAAGAAAGTGGCCAAGATCTCCGGATTAGGTAAACCTGAAGGGTGCGTTTAATCAATCCTACTAGATAACAAAACTAAAAGAGAAAAGGAATAAATTAATATCATGGATGAAGAAACTCGCAAGGTAGCGTTCATTTGCTCCAAAGGAAGCCTGGATATGGCTTACCCGGCTTTGGTGATGGGCTGGGCCGCATTGGGTAACGGGATCGATGTGACCATCTTTTTCACCTTCTGGGGAATGGATATCATTCGTGAGAGCCGCATTGACCACCTTGAGATCGCACCAGTGGCCAACACCAGCATGAAGATGAGCATGATGGGCGTTAATACCGGTAATCTGGGTATTCCCAACGCGCTTGGTGTCTTACCCGGCATGACGGCTTTTGCCACTAAACTGATGAGCGATAAGATGGATGGCATCGATGTGCCGCCCGTGCGCGAGTATCTGGAGATGCTGGTTGACGCGGGCGCTAAGCTGTATGCCTGCAAGATGTCGGTGGACATGATGGATCTGGAAATGGACGATTTTGTTGATGGCGTGAGCGATATCGTCACCGCTGGAGACTTCATGGATATGACCGAAGGCGCGCAGATCGTATTTATCTGAGCAAAGCCATGCGTATATGGTGAGTATGAATTAGCACCCCCACAAGTTGAATATTTGTGCCGCGATAATGGACTTCCCAACCCGGCGAAAACAGCTGGGTTGGGAAGGCTTTTTTCTAGTCAACCAGGCATAGAAGCTTCAACGCGCGCCTTGATCCCCTGCAGCATTTTGCGCTCCATCACAAAGGTGATTGGATCTGTGACCAGACGCCACCCGATGACATTACCGGGGGTTGGTTCGTAATCCTGCCGCCAGCGGACAATCAAACGAGTCGTATTATCATTATTTGATTCCAAAATGAATGCCCAGGTGGTGGGGGGATCATCTCCAGCAAGAATGAGCGCACGATCCGGCTCAATGGCGGACACGACAAAATAGGGCTCTCGCCCTTCTGGAACGAGGCGGACCTTGTCTCCTACTTCTATACGCTGGTGTTCCGGGAGGATCAGGTCCGTGTTGCGCATCTCGCAGCCGGCTAAATTCTCCAACCTTTCGTAAGTGTATAACCCGCCTCGTCCCTGCCCCATCTGCACCAGCCAAGGCCAAACCTCGGAGACCGGCGCCTGGATGGTGATGGCACGCGTGGAGAGGAGCACTGGACTAGGTACCTGGTCATCCCCGGGTAAGGGCATGCTCACTTCAGTCTTGGTGGCGCCCCATGTGCTGTACCAGGGGCGAGTCAAAGGGCTGGTCACGATGCTGCCGGCAATAGCTAATGCGCCGATTATTTCTTCGGTGATAGTGGGGTTTAATCTGCTGTTGGGCATTGTTCTCCTTGCTAATATCCGATATCGGCTTCTGTGGGCCAGTTCAACCACAGCAGGCATACAAGAACGGCGATGTTGACAGCGATGGCCCCGATCTTGTTGGGGAAGAAAGCAACAAAGGAGTTCCAAAACAGCGCCAGAGCAACAAGCGAAATTATTGCCGAAACGACGGACAGCGTGCGCCATAAATCATGTGGTACCAACCAGCCAAATAACCCCAGCGCTGCGGCGATGAAACCGAGGAACGCTGCTCCAAAAAGAATGATGTTGATCACTCGTGATGCGGTGTCACCGATCAGAGGTGTCAACAACCAGGATCGATGGTGCCATTTGTCCGTGCTGGAGATATTCAAAGCAGGGAAGAAGGCCATGGAATGGCCGATTCCATGAACCAGTAGAACTAACCCGATAATAATGCGCAATGTTTGTGGTGACATTTACCTCTCCTTCATTAAAATGGGATAATTGCTGTTTGATTGTTCGAATAATCTCGGTCGCGGGACGAGGTCTGGGCAGGGACATGGAAGGTTGAGTTTGGTGGTGAGCAGGGGGATTGTCATCGATGTTTGGTTTGATTACCGTTTTGTGCGCTTTCCTTTACACTATTTGTCTCCACAAAGTTTCATCAAAAGCTGTTCTTTCTTGTTCAACAATAAAGAAAACAGTTTATGGGAGAAACATCACCATTCGTGGTCTGCATACAGCTTGTTGACCTGTACTGTGTAGTTCTCTCTCGATCTTAACTTCTCGAACAGTTCGATCATGTAATCTTTGGGAAGATGAGGAGATACATAGTTCGCTCCGCTGAAGAGCGCCTTGTCATCGTCAAGCTGGCCATCTGAGAGGGCGTCTTTGAGCATCTGCTGGTGAGATGTCCAGAGACAAAGGCCGATGGTCACCCAGACACCCGCGGGCACCTGGTATTCGTCAATGACACTAAGTGTTTCAGAAATAGTTTCCGGCGTCTCTCCAGGTGCACCAAACATCAAAGAAACACTGAAAGGGATATCCGAGCGGCTCAAGCTCGACAGAGACTGTTTAATGTCCTCGACCGAACACCCGCGCCGCATGTTCTTCAACATCCTGGCTGAGGCGCTTTCGACGGATAAGCTCAGGTAACCACATCCTGAGTCCTTGAACAGACGAAGGACATCATCAGTAAGATCAAGCGGTTTAATAGTACCTGTACCCCAGGCCACATCCAGATTTCGGTCTATGATCTCTTGACATATCGCCTGCGCGTGTTCATTGGGTACGTTGAAATTATTGTCGCAGAACGAGACCATCTTTGGCTGTTTGGTCCTGTAGATATGCTCAATTTCGTCCACAACTCGCTGGGGGGATTTCAGTCGATATTGTTTGCCTTCCAGGGTACTGTAAGGACAATAGATGCAGCGAAATTCACAACCTCTTTTGGTAACGATGGCGGGCGAGATGCCTTGTTCATAGTACTTGTCAAGATCAAAAAGCTCGTACGCAGGAAAGGCGGTCGCATCCAGATTATCTACGAATACCCTGGGAACTTTATCGAAGTGATCATTTTGGCGATACACGCATCCTGGGACATCGTAAATGTCTTTCCCTGTTTCCAACTTTTTTAGATACTGGGGAAAAGCAAGCTCAGCTTCGCCCCGGATACCATAATTGAGGTTTAGGTATTCCAGCCAGTCAGTAGCATAGTAATTAAATCCAGGGCCACCCAAGACAATGTGCGCATCGTAATTCCTTTTAATGCAATCTACGATTTCCTTGATTCGCATCCGTAGATCAAGATGCTTTGTGCCAAATTCTGCGTTTTCATCGATGATGAAGCCATGCACAAGTCTGATGGAGATGCCTATAACGTCCGGGCTGAACTCGGTGATTTTCCATTCTAGCTCCCTCGTCAGGTCTTGAACAAAGAGGGCTTCAAAGACATCGACTTCGTGACCCGAAGCAAGTGCTGCGCCAGCGATATACGCAGGACCTGATGGTGCGGAAGGAAGGGTATTAGCTGAGACAACAAGCACTTTCATGTTCTGTTCCTCAGGAGATGAAGTTTATTTAATCAGATTGCCTTGATAAACCGGTGAAAAGTGTCAAGTGCTAAACCGATTATAGACCACAAATTTTTACACGTAATGAATTTAATGTAACTAATCCGGCTGATAATTTGTCATGTGAGAATATTACCTCTTTGAATTTTTCTGCTGATGAAAGACCGCTCCTAAAGAAGGGGGGAATTGGGGCATGAGACCTCTTGAGGGCTTTCGGTTTTATAACCAACAATTTTTGGAGAGTCAACTTCCCCATCTCAGTTGGATTTTGCTCAGTGGGTGAGTTTTCAATGAAACCAGAACTTCTAAGAAGACTTTTCATTAAATTCTCCTTCGAAAAAACTTCACAGTCAAGATCGAGACGATTGACTGCATGCAAGGGCAGGATTGAAAGGAAAATTTATTGAGAAAGCCATCTAATACAGCCCGATCGTTAATCCTGTCTAGGTACTCAAGGGTAACAGTTTGGTCACAGGATATATCACC
>JBFFIU010000319.1:0-4151 GCA_041556275.1 Anaerolineales bacterium
CATATTTATCCGGATCCTCAAGCCTTTCGTGGACCTCATTGGAGAGTTTATCCGCTTCCTGATAATGTCCGTTCTGCTGGCCTCCGCGCAGCCAGGTTGAAATTTTGCCCCACACGCTCTCCTTACCATTATATATGTGACCGTTTGTCATGACTGCACCACCCAGCTTAAGCATCATAGGTGCTTGCAGCCACCCTGAGGAAACCCAATCAGTGCCATCTTGATCCAGGGGTACGCGGATAACTTGCTGCAGGCGTTCCAGATGGGCTTGCTCGGCCTGCTGCGCTGCCAGGTAGAGCTGGTGCTGCTGCTCGCGCTGCTGTTGATGCTTTTCCTGCTCCAAAGCCAGCGTATGCATATCGCCAATACGTTTTAACAAGCTGGTATCCCTGGTGATCCGGGCCAGTTCAGCGGCGCGTTCGAGATGCTGGAGTGCGTTTTGGATATCACCCGCTTGTAAGGAGAGAGTCCCCACCTGGAGCTCTGCACTGCTCTCCAACTGGGGTAAAGCAGCTGATTGGGCGATCTGAAGTGCCTTATAGGCGCTGGTCCAGACCTCACCGGCATGATCCAGATGGGTGGCGAGGGTGGATAATGCCAGCAAGCTGGTAACTTTACCAGCGACGTCGTTGTTTCGAGTATACTGCTCGTTGGCGAGCTGGAAATCTCGGGAGGCACCAGCCAGGTCACCCATGGCACTTTTGATCTCGCCGGAGGCGTGCAGCAGCTGGGGTTGATCCTGGAGGATGTTTCGAGGCAGGTGGTCCATCCAATATTTCAAGAGCTGCCACTGACCCAGATTGAGCATCTGATCAGCATATTGGGCCAAGTAATCGGCAGCATGGGTGAATGCACGCGATGAAAACAACAATTTTATCCCCGTGATGTAGATACCGCTTTGGTAAAGATAATGGGCCGTAGTTTGGATTGAAACGGCACTGAATGAAGTGTTGGTGCGTAGAGCTGTATTAATACTTTTAAGCCAAAGCCTGTGCGGGCGAGTCCAGCCTCCTTGGAGCTCTAGTGCCCAGGGGGAGGCTGCCAATTCACCTTTTCCAGTGATGGCCTGATTGATAGCTGGATGGTTGTAGCCAAGGGATAACAGGATGCCTATAGAGCGCACATCCTCCTTATCCAGCGTGCTGAGCCAGTCACGCGCGATCTGCTCGAACAATTCAGCCCGAGTAGTGTATTGGGGCAATATGTCCTGGACGTAATCATCACCGAGCAGCTCGCCAACCCTGCAAATTCCGGTCAATCCCACCGGGCTGCCAGTCATCAGGCGCACAGCTTGCCGTATACATTCTTTGTCTGAGATTAATCCAGTTGGTTGGAATATGCGCTTAATCGCGTTAGTGGAAAGTTTGAGGTCTTGAGGTCCTACTACTTCTACGTCTTTTGGAAGGGAGTAGTGAGGCAAGTTTTTTTGCGTTATAAGGATGATCTTCGTATGGTCGGGTAGAGCAGGTAGAAAATGCTTGAGCAGCAGCGTCAGGGTCAGCGGTGATTGAGCGGGATAGCGCAAGTATTCCAGGACGAGAATGGCTGGATCTGGAAAGCAAGCCTCGATATCACGTCCAAGCTGTTCGTATAAATCCTGCCAGCCTTGAAGTGGACCGGGAAGCTTGCGCATGTTCTCCAGCGTTTCTGCACCTGCATTTTCGCACGAAACCTGGAAGGCCTTGATCAGCGAGAATAAGCAAGTTGCCGGGTCGAAATCTTCCCAGCCAAAACGCAACCAGATGATCTGGCTGTCTTCCTCTTCCAGGATCGCAGCCAGGCTCCCGGTCAGCAGACTTCCCACGGGTGCCTGGATTAAAGTTATGGGTGATTTAAGTCTGTCTTCTACATTCTCACGGTGAACAAACCCCCAGCAGGCGATGGGTTTTACGAATTTTCCCCCTAGCAACATGGCAGCTCCCTAATAGGCTAAGTATGTCTTAGGCCTAATTATTGGGCAGCATCAGATGAGTAAACATCGGGTGAGAGTTACCTGACACGAACTTTAGACCACCTGATGAAGTGATTTCCCATCAAGACGACCGCACTCGTCTTGGCTTGATCGCAAGCCCGACCACTGTGATTTTTGAAAATGTAGTAATGAGAGAAGAGAGGCTTCAGTGTCCAAAGTCATTATACAGGATTTCATCTTCGATTTCAACAATCACACAGTTTTCTGTGGTTTTTTGGTAATCAATTTAGATTATGCCTATCTTTAATATCTGAGTTTTATCATAAATATTTCATTGATGCAGCCCAAAATCTTTGAAGGATCTTAAAGATCTGACTTGCTGAGTATAAAATTGATGTCCAGATTGATATATGAGGTAATTTGGAGATGGTAATTCGGGAGAACAATAACTGTTCTTAGTCTTTCTCCCCTAAGAGCTCATCGAGCACGACCTGCATATTGTTTCGGTATTCCTGGATCGCAGTGCGACCCTCTCCGGTTAAGCGGATCAGAGTGCGGGGGAGGCGATCGACAAATTCTTTCTTGATAATGACATAACCGGCATCTTCCAGTTTGCGAAGGTTGACGGAAAGGTTGCCGCGGGTCAATCCGGTCTGGTGCATCAAGAAAGTGAAATCCGCGCTCTCAACGATCGAAAGGTAGGCCAGGATCTTTAAACGAGTGGGAGAGTGGACGAGGGGATCGATGGCTGAGATCGGCTGTAATTCTTCACTGGGGAGTTCATTGGGACTCATGTGCAGCCTCTATTGGGTAATTGCGCAGGAAGCGAACCAATAACAATACACCGACCACTTCGATCAACGCACCTGTAGCGATCACGAAAATGGGGGGTTGGATGCCAAGCCAGGTCCCAGCAGAGAAAGTGAACAGTATCAGCAAGGCATAGATATAGAAGCGCGTGATCCTGGTCAGTAATGCTGCTCCCGCAAAACAAAGCGCTGCGATACCTCCCAGCAGCAGCAGATAATATTGACTCAACCAGGCACTGAGCTGGGGTGATATGTTGTTCGGACCGGCAACAAGGAAGATGAAAATACCGAGGAGAATAACCAGCAGGACAATTGCCGCAGCAATGCCTATTTTGGTATTCGATGTAGTGAATTTGACATAACCGATGCGGGGAACCGTGAGACGATTTTTGAGTGGCATATAGAAGATAATCGGCATCCAGCCCATAAATATGAAGATTGAGCTATCGAAGGCCAGCATGAGACCGTAACCGATGATCGCCAGGCCGATGATGATGTCGATCAGACCATCTTGATGGTAGGATTGGTAAGTTCTCTGCTGCAGTTTTTTGAAATCTTGTTCTTGAGACATCTTGTACCTCGCTTTCTAAACATGTATATTTTGTATACTAGTTTATAAAATAAACTTATTTAGAAGTATTATACTGGATTTTTGACTATTGTCAAGAGCAAATCCCCAAAAATAGTTGGAGTAGATTTCTTTTCCCCCATGCTTCGTTTGGGAGTCAATTTATCGGACTGGCAATAAGGACTCCGAACGCAAGTTGCCTATCGACAATCTATTACGATATCCCCTCGACTGCCCCCCTCAAGGCAGCGATGTTCTGTGCGACGCTGGCTTTTGAATTGTAAATACAGGAGCCAACCACCAGTACATCTGCCCCCGCAGAGACGACTTCGGCGACATTACTCGGACTGATGCCACCGTCCACCTCCACCGCGACGTGACCTAATTTGCGCTCTGCCAGCATTTGGCGCAAGCGAGCGATCTTCTCAGTTGAGCCGGGAATATAAGTCTGCCCACCAAAGCCGGGATTGACGGACATGATCAGCACCTGGTCGACTTCGCCTAGAACTTCTTCTATATCCACCAGGGGAGTAGCAGGATTTAATGTGACTCCTGCTTTGACATCCAAATCTTTGATCTGCTGGATGGTGCGATTGAGATGGGGGCAGGTCTCGACATGAACAATGATCAATTGCGCCCCCGCCTGGGCAAACTCATTGATCAGAGTTTCCGGTTGTTCGATCATAAGGTGTACTTCTAATAATGCCGCTGCTGCCAGAGTCAGAGGCGAAATTGCCCCCACCACGAGTGGGCCGAAGGTTAAATTGGGGACAAACTGTCCATCCATCACATCCACGTGGATACGTTCCGCGCCGGCTTGTAATGCAGCCTGGATCTCGTCTCCAAGACGGGTGAGGTCAGC
>JBFFIU010000320.1:0-4147 GCA_041556275.1 Anaerolineales bacterium
GATGCCTGATTTTGACAAAATTTCATTGAGAATTCCCCACTCCTGTATCGATGAAACCGGCTTCTAATTCGGATATCAGGCTTTCAACCAGGCGTTGGCGTCCAGGGCTGAGTAAATCCTGGTTTATATCCGTGAGGGTCACATTTGCGGGAAGGTAAAGACCCCCCTGACCGGCGATCAGGTCCGGCCAGGCCTTTTGCAGCGCAGAGTTGATATCCCCGGTGATGGTCGCGATCCAATTGCTTTGTAATCCTGGTGGTGGGGGAGTGGTGCCGATCAAATTAAGCTCAGCCCCCGCCAGGTATTCCAGCAGGCTTTCATCACCAACGCCGAGCGGGATATAAGCGGTGCGGACCGCCTGATCGATCAGGATACCAGCCGCGCTCTGCCATTCCTGGGAAGTGCTTCCCGCTGACGCTTCAACATACATTGGATAGGTATTGAAGGGGGGATAAGTTTGCCGACAGAGCCCGCAGAAGAAGACCGCCCCATTGAGAAAGCTATCGCGGTGGATCACGCCCTCAGAAGTGTCGCTGATGGTGAGTGCCCCCACGCGCCACTCTGGAGTGACCACTGCAGCGAGGTAACCAGCCAGGAAACCAATGTTCGTAGAGCTAGCAACTTGGGTATCAATAACGGATAAATTAGGAGTTGATTCGAGATCTTGGATCCCGATCCCTAAGAACTGGGTGCGAGGCGCCGCTTGCGCCATTTCGGTTAAACCCGGATCGGGCGGCACCGCGACTACCAATCTCTGGGAGAGAGATAGATCATTCACACTCAAAGAGGAGCGCAACTCAAATTCCAGCCCATCGTTCGCGGCTAACTCAGAGAGCGTGGCGGTAAGTTCGTCGAACTGCGCCGGGTCTGCTTCGGGGGGGATCACTAAGATGACTGTGGATTGTGGTGGGGTGCTCGGTGTATCTGTGCTCTCGGGAGTCTCTGACGGTTGAGTTTCGATGCTGACTACAGCTGCCGTCGAGGTACTTGTGGGACTAGATGGTGAAACCGTCTCCTGAGAGGTACAGGCGTACAGGAGCAATCCGCTAATGAGGAACGCTAGTAATCTTATGGTCAAAGAATGGGGTTTAGTCGCCATTAAATCGGGTACAGAATTTCAAATTATGAAAGCAACCAAAATCCACTGGTTGATGGATCAGGTGATCAGTTGGCGGCAATTGTACTATAACCTGGTAAGGGCAATTGATCAGAAATTTTTAATATTCCTGTATAATAACGGCATGATCGAGCTCAACATCCCGGGACGGGGTCTCATCGAACTTGAACACCTGGTGTGTGATGTCAATGGCACCCTGGCGGTGGATGGAACCCTTCATGATGGAATAGTTCGCATGCTGTCGGTCCTGAAAGATCGCCTTACCATTCATTTATTGACTGCGGATACGCATGGCAGACAGGATACCATCGATCGCCAGTTGAATCTCACGGCAGTGCGTGTCAAACCAGGAGAAGAAGGGCTGCAAAAAGCCGAATTTGTGCGCCGTTTGGGAGCCGAGAAAGTCGTCGCTATCGGTCAAGGTGCCAATGACGCCGGGATGCTCAGAGAAGCCCAATTAGGGATTTGTGTGTTCTCAGCTGAAGGTGTGGCTGTGGAGACTCTCCAGGCTGCGGACCTGGTGATGCCGGATATCTTCTCTGCCCTGGAATGCCTGGAAAAACCTTTACGCATTGTAGCTAGCTTACGGAAATGACTCAATTCAACTCCAAGATCACCCCAGACGATCCTGACAATTTGCCCCCTGCGAGGAGACGACGAGCGCGCCGGCTCCTGGCTCCAATGGAGTCGGATGATCGGACCGATTTTCTGGATAAAGTCGCCCACCGGGCATCACCCTCGTTTGATTTCTTTCTCTTCTCCCTCCTGGGAGGCGCGGTAATTGCAGTTGGATTCTTACTGAACTCCCAGCCATTGTTGATTTTAGGTGCCATATTATCGCCTCTCATGGCGCCGATGATCGGGATAGCACTGGGCACTGTCACTGGCTCAGTGCGTTTCTTCATCAGAAGCTCAACCGGGTTATTCATCGGCAGCCTGTTGGTGTTCGGCGTTGGTGTATTGGCTGGAATTGCAGCCCGGGTTTGGTTTCCCATCGACCTTACCCAGGCCCATCTCACCACGCAGTTATCCTGGGCAAGTTTTCTGCTGGTCGCTTTCGGTGGCGTAATGACATCCGCAGCAATGGTTCGTACGGAAAGATCCGCTGCTCTGCCGAGTGTGGCGCTGGCATATGGTTTGTATTTACCTCTTTCAGCAGCAGGGATCGGTCTGGGGAGTGGAGAAGCATTCCTTTTCCCGGATGGTGTCGTGGTTTATGCGCAGTATTTATCCTGGGGAGTGGTGCTTGCTGCGATCACCTTTTTGATCCTCGGTTTCCGCCCATTGACCCTGTTTGGTTACACTGTGGGTGCGGTGGTCATCTTGCTTGGCATCGTCATGATGATCGGCATCAGCGGAGTTGGGGCGGCATTTGGAGGGCAAATCGCGCTGCCCACACCTGTACCAACCTCCACTCCTACTCAAACCCAAACGATGACCCCGACGATTACCCCGATCCCTCCAACTTCAACCTCTACCCAAACTTTAACCCCCGTGCCTCCCACAGCCACCTTGACACCGACTTACACCCCCACGCCGACAGCTACACCTGTGATCGCTATTGTGAACGCGGGTGAAGGGGGTGGCGCATTTCTGCGCGAAGAACCGAGCATCCAGGCACCCAGCATCAGGGTCGTACCCAATGGTACTCCATTGCAGGTTCTCCCAGATGATCCCGTCCAAGAAGGGAGTCAGGTGTGGATCCATGTGCGCACTCTGCAAGACGAGGAGGGATGGATCCTGCAGATCTTATTGGTGACAGCCACTCCGGCACCAAATTGGGAAGGATGAATTTATTCTTTAGTTTCAGGTTCTGGTAGATCTTCTGGACCAAAGGCGCCTGGGAGCAATTCAGCAACGATCGTTTCGCGCTCGATATTACCTTCCCCATCAACCACCAGGACAACTGTATCTAACCCGAATTCTGATAAAACCTGCCGGCAGGCGCCGCAAGGCGTACCGCCATTGCTCGAGGCAACGGCGATGGCGGTAAACTTTTTCTCCCCCTCGGAAACAGCTTTGAATACAGCTGTTCGCTCCGCACACATGCTGGTTGGGTAGGCTGCATTTTCAACATTTACCCCATCGTATATCTTCCCGGAAGAGGTAAGCAGAGCAGCACCGACGTGGTACTTGGAATAAGGTGCATACGCCCAGCGACGTACTCCAAGTGATGTTTCGATTAGTTTTTGTTTAAGCTCATCGGTCAGCATGGCGTTCGTTGTTCCCATTCTCGGATTCGGATGACAGTTTTTGGGCACGCACTTTGCGTATTCTCTGCCCGCTAACTTTTTCAACAGTTAATTGTAAGCCTTCAATCTGGAACTTATCTCCATTGGTTGGCACACGGCCGATGCGACTATATATCAATCCACTTAACGTATCGGCTTCACTGTTCGGAAGGGAGGTGCCCATAATGTCGTTGAAATCATCCAGGTCAATTCGCCCTTGGAACAGGTACTCGTTATCATTGATGGCCTGGTAGAGCATCTCTTCCGCCTGATCGTATTCATCCCGGATTTCGCCGACGATCTCCTCAACAATATCCTCCAAAGTAACGATGCCTGCAACACCGCCATATTCATCGACGACGATCGCCATATGAACCCGTTCAGCCTGTAATTCTGCCAGCAATTCATCGACTTTTTTCGCTTCAGGGACAAAGTATGCCGGGCGGAGGTGTTCAATGAGCGAGACATTTTGTTTGCCTTCTCGCCAGATCCCCAAAAGGTCTTTGGCGTACAGCAATCCCTGGACATTATCTACAGTATCTTTATATACTGGGACGCGGGAATGCCCAAATTGTTTTAGAGCATCCAGGGCTTGATCGATCGGTGTATCCGCTTCAAAAGCCAGGATGTCGATGCGGGGAACCATGATCTCCCTGGCAAGGGTATCCCCTAAGCGAAAAATGGAGACGATCATTTTTTGTTCTTCTTGCTCGAGGAGACCTTCTTCCTGTCCTACTTCAACCATGCTGATCAATTCGGTCTCGGTAACACTGCCTTCCTGATTAATCTCAGGTGGACC
>JBFFIU010000321.1:0-4147 GCA_041556275.1 Anaerolineales bacterium
GATATGCAAATGGTAGTGCGAATATAGTGTGTTCGAATTTGATCAATTCGAGGAAGTCTCGCACAGCTTTCATGGTTTGATTCTATCAGAGGGTATTGCTGCGATAATGAATGGGTACTAATAAACGGACTGCCAGGTGCAGAATCGCCGTTCTAACCAGTCAACCCCAAAATACAATCCCAAACCTAAGATGCTCATCGCTACCACACCCGCGTACATTGCCGGGTAATTGAACAGCGTGCTGCCGTTGATGTAAATGTAGTAGCCGAGCCCTTTTTGTGTCGCAAATAACTCGGCGATATAAAGCACTGCAACTGCGGTGCCAACAGATTGGCGCAGTGCGGTTAAAATCGCTGGCAGGCTGGCTGGCAGGTATACGAATCGAAATAGCGCCCGTCTTCCAGCTCCTAAACTGCGCACGCTTTGGATCAGCTCTGGTCGTAAACCGGCAGCCTGGTCGCGTACCAACACCAGGATTTGAAAAAACAAGATCAAGAATATGATCGCGATTTTTGGCAGATCGCCGATTCCCAAGAATAGCAGGACAATAGGTACAAGCACAACTTTGGGGATCGGATAGATCAGGTAAACCATTGGCGAGATCAGCGCGTTTAATCTTTTCGACTGTCCCAGGATTAATCCAAGCGGCACTGCTGCGGCGATCGCCAATGCTGTGCTCGCCAGGACTCGCCATAAACTGGCCATGAAGTGCTCAATTAAATCGTCGCTCAGCTCTTGGATGAACACCTGACCAACTTCGATGGGTGTGGGCAGGATTCGACGGTTTATTATCAGGGCTGCAATCTGCCAAATCGCCAGCAGTACCAGGACAGCCAAAAACAGGTGGCGCCTTTGGATTTTCATTCTTTGTCCATCCGCTCCCGGAGATCACGGCATAGATTCTGATACGTGCTCGTTTCGCGGAATTCAGGCCTTCCGGATGACGGATTTGGGATGATATCAGCCTTTTTGTTGGGTGGTGTACCCAGCAATAAGATTTTCTTACCCATGAAGGCGGCTTCCTCAATGGAATGGGTCACGATGATTAACGTGATCTTCTCTTCGGTCATTAATTCCAGGGTGAGCAGTTGTAATCCTTCTCTGGTAGGCGCATCCAGAGAAGAGAAGGGTTCATCCATTAGCAAGAGGTCCGGATTTAATGCCAGGGTTCTGGCAATCGCCGTTCTTTGTCTTTGCCCGCCGGAAAGCTGACCTGGGTATTTATCCACCTGCTCGCGTAAACCTAAACGATCAAGCCACATATCGACATCCTGAGCTGGCTGCATATCCTCTGGGGCATGTTTTCCATCCGGTCCATAGAAGCTGCGCACGCGCAATCCTAACTCAGCGTTCTGCCTGACCGTCGCCCAGGGCAGCAAACCATAATCCTGGAGGATCAGGCCAGTGTGTGGTCTTGGGCGTTCGAGTTGTTGATCATCGATGATGATCTCGCCAGTGGTGGGGGGTACCAACCCGGAGATCAAATAAAGTAAGGTAGTCTTCCCACAGCCTGATGGTCCCAATACAGCCCAGGCTTCCCCGGATTCGACAACCCAGTCAAATTCCTGGAATACCGGAGGCCCTTGTTGATAGCTTTGGGTGATCGATTCTAACCGGATCATGCATTTGTCTATTACAAGTTTGATTCTCCGTAATAAGCATCCATTTACGGTAGATAATCCTTGGTAACGGAATCATCGTAAGAGATTTCAGCGGAAATCAGACCTTTATCAATTCCCCAGGCAACCACATCATCCCACTGTGCCTGGCTCGGTATACTCCTCCTTGGGAAGGTGGGTATCTGGTAGCTTCCTATCAGGGATGCCGGCACCAATTTTTGTTCTGTGAGCAGCTCTTCCCATTGAGATGGATCGGCATTGATATCCAGAGTGGCCTGATCTATGGCGGCAAGAAATCCTCGAACAGCGTCCGGATTACCATCGATGACCGCCTTCCTGAAGGAGATAAGACTGTTTCCAAATTCTGGATGGCTGGAATCATCCAAAATTGGCCGCGCGCCTCCCTGGATGGCCAGGGATGCCAAGGGATCTGGCAAATTGGCTGCCTCAAGTTCTCCTGAATCTAAAAGAGACATGCGCAGATCGATCCTCGGCACAGCGATGGTATTGATCTCTGCGGGTGCAAAACCTTCGGCTTCTAGTAAGCGATCAGTTGTGTATTCGATCACCGAACCTTCCGAGATGCCGATCTCGACCTCTTTTAAACCCTCCACAGAGTCGACGCCGCTATCTTTAGCCGCCAGGATTCGGTATTGGGGAAATTCCGATGTGGCCACACGAGCGAAGGATACAACCTGGATTTGGGTGGTATCCTGGTTGTACAATAAGGTAGAGATCAGATCGTTGATCATTCCATCCGCTTGTCCGGCTGACATGATCTGGTCGCGTTCTGCGGCTGAACCAACCGGGATAAATTCGACCATAACCCCGTTCTCTTCAAAATATCCTTGTTCTTGGGCTACGTACATGGGGAGTGCATCCAGGATGGGCAGCACGGCCAACCTTAATGTCGCCGGTTCTGGGGAGGTTGCACAGGATGTTAAGGTTAATCCCAGCAGTGCTACCAGGGTAATGAAAATCCATAAATATTGACTTCTCACCTTCACGTTTAGTTCTCCTGTCTTATGTATTAAATCCAATTCAAATAAGAGTGTTGTTCTCTCGATTATATGCCAAGTTCATCCCAAATCTCATTGATCCTCCGAATGACTTCCGGATCCATCTGGACAACTTGCGGCCACGAACGTGAATATCCCTCGTCAGCCAGTTTGGCAGTGGCATCGACACCGATTTTTCCCCCAAAGGAATGTTGATAGGAAGCATGATCGAGGTGATCTACCATCCCATCCATGTGGATGACATCATGGGACCAATCGACATTTCCGAGGGCTTGCCATGCAGATTGGCTGACGTTTTGTACATCGACCCAATCATCCATCACCACGATCGCTTTCGCCAATGATAGCAATCCGAGTCCCCAAAGGCCTGAGATCACTTTTCGGGCATGTCCGGGGTAGCGTTTTTTGATGGAAACCAGGACCAGATTGTGAAAAACTCCTTCAGCGGGCATGTTTACATCAAGGACTTCTGGTAAGAAAAGACGAATGAGCGGTAAGAATAATCGTTCGGTCGCTTTTCCCATCCAAACATCCTCCATCGGAGGGATGCCCACTATGGTTGTGGGGTAAATTGGCTGAGCCCGCTGGGTGATCGCGGTGACGTGGAACACGGGAAATGGCTCTATTGGCGTGTAATAACCTGTATGGTCACCGAATGGTCCTTCGGGGAGGTGCTCGTGCGGATCGATGTATCCTTCGATCACGATTTCCGCATTGGCGGGTACCTCGAGAGGTTGGGAGACACAATCGACGAATTCAACGGGTGTTCCTCGCAGGTAACCAGCCAGAAGGTATTCATCAAGGTTGGGTGGTAAGGGAGCCGAAGAGCACCACATGCTGGCTGGGTCACCTCCGAGGACGATCGCACCTGGGATCTGCTCTGCCTCTGAATTCCGGGCGACTCTTTCGTGTTCAGCGCCCCCCTTATGGCGCTGCCAGTGCACAAGCAGGGTGCCTTCGTCAACCACCTGCAGCCGGTACATGCCTACATTGCGAATCTGGCTTTCAGGATCCCGGGTGATCACCTGGGGTAATGTAATGAACCGTCCGGCATCTTCAGGCCAGCACTGCAGGATAGGTATTTTGTCTAGTGATGGCTGTTCTAATTCGACGATCTCCTGGACCGGCGCCCGTTTCACTTTCTTTGGCCCCAAACCGATCGATCGCAGCACATCCAATAAATCTTGACCTCGCCCGATCATTTCACGCATGCCCTTTGGCAGGCGTGGATCGATTACCTCAGCCAGACGATGGTTCAGTTCCTCCAGATCGTCCACCTCTAAAGCCCAGGACATCCGCTCTCGACTACCAAATGCGTTGATCAGAACGGGGATATTCCCGCCATCCACATTTTCAAACAGCAAAGCCTTGTTCTTTTCGGCTGGCGATTTACATACCCGGTCGGTGATCTCGGTGATCTCGAGCTTGGCGGACACAGGATGTTTTATCCGCACCAGCTGATCACGTTCTTCAAGTAATTGGATGAATTCACCTAGATTTTTGATTGGC
>JBFFIU010000322.1:0-4123 GCA_041556275.1 Anaerolineales bacterium
TCCGAGAGCTTCTCCGCCATCCGTTTGGTTAATGTTGTCACCAGAATCCGCTCCCCGCGTTCTACACGTTGGCGGATCTCAGAGATCAAATCATCGACCTGCCCTTCGATCGGTCGTACCTCCACTTCTGGATCAACCAAACCAGTCGGGCGGATGATCTGTTCCACAACCTGGTCAGCTCGTTCGATTTCATAGGGTCCCGGAGTGGCTGAGGTGTAGATGGTGTACCCCATGTGCTCCTCGAATTCATCAAACTGGAGAGGGCGATTGTCAAGCGCTGAAGGCAGCCTGAAACCATAGTCAACCAACACATTCTTACGTGAACGATCACCATTGAACATCCCCCGTACTTGCGGCACGGTCATATGTGATTCATCGATCACCAGCAAGTAATCCCCAGGCAGGTAGTCCATTAAAGTCCAGGGGTGAGAACCTTCCGGGCGTTGATCCATATGACGGGAGTAATTCTCAATCCCTGAACAATAGCCAACCTCTCGCAGCATTTCCAGATCATATAGGGTTCGTTGCTCCAACCTTTGCGCTTCCAATAACATCTCATGTTTTTGAAAGTAAGTCAACCTCTCGCCCAGCTCAGACTCGATGTCTTGAATAGCTTTACGCAGTTTTTCCTCTTCAGTAATAAAATGCTTGGCCGGGTAAATGGCAACCGTCGGTAATTCCCGCCGCAATTCACCTGTTACAGGGTCAAACTCAACGATGCGCTCGACTTCATCACCGAAGAAAGTGATTCGGTAGCCGAATTTATCCTGGTATGCAGGTATGATTTCCAGGGTATCGCCCCGCACGCGAAACGTTCCGGGACGTAATTCCATATCATTGCGTTCATAGTGGCTTTCCACTAATTGTCGTAGCAGTGCATTTCGCCTGTAGACGGTGCCGCTTTCTAAATTAATCACCACCCTGCCATATGCTTCTGGATTACCAAGACCGTAAATACATGAAACTGAAGCCACGATGATCACATCTTTGCGAGACATTAAAGAGGTCGTAGCTGCTAATCGCAACCGTTCTATCTCTTCATTGACATCCGTCTCTTTTTCGATATAAAGATCATGACGGGGAACGTAAGCTTCAGGCTGGTAATAATCGTAATAGGAAACGAAATACTCTACCGCGTTATCTGGGAAAAAATCTTTAAACTCTGCATAAAGCTGCGCTGCCAGGGTTTTGTTGTGCGCCATGACCAAAGTAGGCTTTTGAATTTGCTCTATGACCGATGCGATCGTATAAGTTTTTCCGGTTCCGGTCGCACCTAATAACACCTGGTGTTTAAAATCATCTTGAATACCATCCACCAGCTGACGGATGGCTTCCGGTTGATCTCCGGTCGGTTGAAACGGAGCATGTAGTTCAAATCTCATAATTCCTCGTCGGATCTGGTTTGAAGAATATCATCGTATATTGAATTATTCTCGGATGTAAATCGGATTGCTGAATATCCAACCCCTACGGCGTCCCATGTAACGGAGGTAGACTTCTACGCGGTAAACCCCGGGTTCAGTGGTGATGTACGTACATATTTCACGTTTGTTCCAGGTTTTTATCACCTCGCCATCCTTCAAAAGATTGCACTGTGAACGTTGTGGAAGATGGATTTGCAAGGTTATTCCCTGCCCGACCGGGAGCGCATCACCCATTAAAGCAGTTTCGTCTCTTCCTTGGGCTGTGAAACGAAAATCTCGTGTTGGAGCTGGGAGATCATACCCGATGAAAGCGTGTCCATTGGCCAGTGCCTCGAAGATCATTTCCCGGTCATTATCTACCTCACCAGACAATGGCTGAGGAACAAAAACATGCGTGTTTATCGCTCGAAAATGAAACTCATAAGGAAAAAGTGTCTTGTGCATCGGGCCCTGGGAAACGGGAAATGCGTGTGCATCTGATCCGCCGATTGCGACCACTCTTTTACCATTGGATAGTAGCTCATCCCATTTCTGTAAAGTTTCCGGAAATGGCCCGTGGGCAACCCATTTTGGATTGAAAGCATAAAATATCGCACTGATCCTATCTTTCAGCAGCGACTTAAACTCCGACATGCCATTCCATAGTTCTATTCCGGAATACCCCTCAACCTCCCATTTCTCCCACGAGATATCAGGTTCACCAAAAACTGGTGCCTCGGGGTCAACCGGGTGAGCGATAAAAGCTAATCCTCCAGAATCTATTACCTTATCTACCAATCGCTGAGTGTCATCAGCCTGGTCAGCCATCTCGCGATTGGCTCCCATCACTAATAAATGGTTCTTTTGTGGGGTCGCCGTAGTATCATGTATCTCTTCACCTATAATGAGCAATACTCGCCGATCACCATCCTGGTAGTAGCCCTCTGGTCCGTTCACCAAAATATTGTGATCTGTAGTTATAATCGCGTCCAATTCTGTACTCAGAGCTGCCTTGACGATCTCAGCATGAGTGCCAGAGCCATCGGAGTAAGTCGTGTGCATATGTAAATTAATAATCAGTTCGTGCATTATGCTATTTGACGAAAAAACTAACGGAAGGTATAATCCGCCTGCTTAGACAAGTTATCAAGTAATCCTTCTCGGAGGCATTTGTGGAACGATATCTGGATATCGCGTTGATTATAATATCAATTGCATTAATTGCCAGCGTGATCTTACAAAGCAAGGGCGCTGGATTGGGTGGGTTGACAGGTGGTGAGTCAGGCGCTATCTTTACAGCTCGGCGTGGAGTTGAAAGAACGCTTTTTCAGATTACGGTCGTGCTTAGCATCTTATTCTTTGCATTGTGTATCGCAACAGTTGTCCTGACAGGATAATTCTGCGCTTGAATGGTGGTACTAGATAGTTAATTCGCCGATTTTTGGGCGATTCACGGCCCTGCCGGGGAACGCCCTTTTTTGTTGCCTATGAGAAAAATGGTTTGGCAGATCGCGATCGTTGTTTTGGCCTTAGTGGCCATCGCGATATTACTCGTCAGCCAGCAGCCTACCCTGCTGCCAATATCTCCTGAAGTGAAACCATCCTCTGGAGGAGTTTATTCAGAAGCCTTAATTGGTTCCTTCAGCCGCTTGAACCCATTGTTGGATTCCACGAACTCAGCTGACCGGGACATCGACCGCTTGATATTCAGCAGTTTACTCCGATTCGACGACCGAGGTCTGCCAGTAAATGATCTGGTCGAGTCGATGGGATTATCACAAGACGGTACAAACTACAATATATCCTTACGCGAGAATGCAATCTGGCATGATGGACAACCACTTACCAGCCAGGATGTGACATTTACAGTTGATTTACTCAAATCAGAAGAACTTCCAATACCCGGTGACGTACAGGCCTTGTGGCAGACTGTTGAGGTCATAGCTTTGGATGATTTCACACTTCAATTTCGTCTCCCAGAGGCATACGCGCCATTTCTTGATTATCTAACATTTGGCATTTTGCCCTTCCACTTACTCGGTGATCTTTCCGCTCAAGAGATTATCGATGCGGAATTCAATTTGCAGCCGATTGGAAGTGGTCCTTTTCGTTTCGATCGTCTTCTCGCGGAAAACGATCGCATCACCGGCGTATCCTTGAGCGCTTTTGAGGATTATTACGCCGATCCGGCCTTTATCGAGCAATTCACATTTCTGTATTATCCTGATGCAGAGTCAGCCCTTGCTGCATACCAGGCGGGAGAAGTGTTAGGTATCAGCCAGATCACCAATGATATTTTGTCTACGGCGCTAAAAGAAACCGATCTTAATATGCATTCCGGACAGGTTCCCTTACTATCGATAATCTTTATGAACTTGGACGATCCTGAGCTACCATTTTTCCAGGATGTCAATATCAGACGGGCACTGTTGATGGGCATTGATCGTCAGAAAATGGTCAACGAGCTTAACGATGGCCAAGCTACAATCGCCCATGGTCCGATTTTTCCTGGAAGCTGGGCGTACTATGATGGTATCGAAAAAATTCATTACGATCCGGAAAACGCTATCCAATTGATCAGAACAGCCGGTTATTCGATCCCGGCTTCAGGCGGTTCTGTGCGTGAAAATGATGAAGGCATAAGTTTATCATTCGACCTGTTGATTCCGGATGATGAAAAATATCTGCAAATTGCTGAAGCCATTATCGATGACTGGCAA
>JBFFIU010000323.1:0-4080 GCA_041556275.1 Anaerolineales bacterium
CAACGCGGAGGGAAATCCATTCTACATCGAAGAATTGATCAAGATGCTGGTCGAAAGCGGGGTGATCCTGAAGGGGGATGATACCTGGTGGGTGAAGCAAGACTTGCTGGATCATCTGGAAATTCCACCAACCCTGAGAGGGATACTGCAGGCACGCCTGGACGGTCTGCCAGCGGCTGAACGTAATGTGCTACAGCTGGCAGCGGTGCTGGGTAAAGATTTTTGGGATGACGCCATCTACCAGGTGGGTCAAGCATCTGCAATGCTGGCTGAAGAAGACTTGAAATACAGGATAATGGAGAGCTTAACGTCTATGAACAGCCGGGAATTGATCTATCCCCGGGATGAATCTACCTTCGCGAATACTCAAGAATACAGATTTAAGCATATCCTTTTCCGGGATGTGACATACGAGACAATCCCCAAGCGAGACAGGCGCGATTATCACGGGTTGAGCGCCGATTGGCTGGTCAGCGTCACCCAGGCCAGCCAGCGATCAGATGAATATGCGACGGTGATCGCCGATCATTATCTCCAGGCTGAACAGAATGACATGGCTTCGGACTGGTTCTTCCGGGCAGGATTACACGCTAAAGCTCAGATAGCAATGCGGGAGGCGCAAAGATTTCTTACGCAAGCCTTGGAATTACTGAGCGAACATGATCTCGAAAACCGCTGGCGGGTGCTGATTCAGCGGGACGAAATACGGGGTATCCTGGGAGACATCGAAGGTCGCAAAGCTGACGACCAGATGTTGGTCGCCATCGCGGAGGAGTTGGAGGACGATACTAAATTAGCACGCGCTTACTGCCGGCTAGGATTTTTCTACAACTCGCGAGGAGATTACGAAAAGGAGCTCCTGTCCTACGAAAAAGCCCTCCAGGCAGCCAGAAAAGCAAACGACCGGCAGTTGGAGACCTCGATCCTGGGATTAAAAGTCGTCTCCCTGACATTCTTAGGTGAGATGGAGCAAGCCCGGCAGTCAGCTGACCTGGCATTGAAATACGCCCGAAAATTAAAGGATGAAGATACCCTGGCCAAAACATTGGGCAACGTGGTGGTTTACTACCAGCTGGTGGACATTATGCACGCTGTCCAGTTGATCGAAGAATCGATCCAAATTTTAGATAGATTGGGTGAACACAACCTGAAAGCCAGCAGCTTGATCAACCTGGGTTATATTTACACCCAGTGCGGGCAATGGGAGCAGGCTGAAAATACCTTCAAAAATTCCCTAGAATTGGTGGAAAACTTAGAGAACCCACGCCTGATCGCCTACAATCAGCTCAACCTGGGACTGACCTATCACCGACAGGGGAAACACCAGCAAGCGCGTGAAATCCTTGAGAAAACACTGACTGACTGCCAGCGGGTTCATGACAACTTCGCCTGTGCAGCTGGCCAGATCTATCTTGGTCTGACTCTTGAAAGATTGGAAGAATGGGATCTGGCTGCGCAAAGCTTTACGGATGCCTGGGATGAATTCAACCAGCTGAGGGCTGCAGGGTTTGCGATGGAGGCGTTGGCAGGAAGAGCACGGTGTGCGCTTGAGGCAGGTCAACACGAACTGGCTATGCAATTCGCTCTGGAATTATGCGATTATCTGCAGAAGAATGGATCGCAGGGCATGGAGTTCCCCATCCTGGCATACGTGACCTGCGCCTCGGTATTTGAAAAAACTGGGGATGAGGAAAGGAGGCAAAAAAGTATCGAAAAAGGCATGCAGCAGTTAATGGAGATGGCTGAGAAGATCAGCGATGCAAGGTGGCGTAAAGTCTATCTAGAGCAGGTGCCGGAGCATCAGATCATAGAAGCTCTTCAAAGACAAATTTCATATTGAACACTTGGAGGCAACGCAATGGCTGGAACAAATGATAATACACCGAGGGAAATCTCATACAATTTCACCGAATATGGTGTCCGAGTTGATATGCCTGAAAATTTAAGGCATGTATCAATAAATGCGAAATCCCTCCCATCTATTTATGAATATGATTATGATCCAAATATCTTAAGAACAGTATTAAATTATGAGTTTATAGGTAATACTGATCAAGACACCATAGATCCAAGTAATCCAATTAAATTGATCATATACTTAACTCCAGAAGATTTATACTTTGCGCAAAAAGATATTACCAACATTAAAATCTATGATTGGAAACCCAATGAAGGAATTTGGGCAGAAAAAAACATTGTTGATAGAGAATCAATTACACCATCACCTCCTCCCTGGTCAAAAGCGGCATATATCGGTTATGTGATAATCGAGATCAAGGATTGGTCAGATCCTCCGGTCGCCGTCGGAAGATAATGAATATTGAAGGTGAAAATTATATAGAAACTATTGGATTAGTGAAGTAAGACAAATCTAATATCGAAAATTTTATCCACGACTACATCGACAAGGCTTTGAAATCCACCGCTGGTTTATCGAAGCGCGTTTATATACAAAAAGATTTCTCTTACTCTACTTCGGATTATGATAAACTGGCTTATAAGCCTAAATAAAGGCGAAGATCCTTTTTGGAAAACTGAAATGCCATCACCCACAACTGTCTCCCAATTTATAGACACCTTGCAGCAGGAGCGAGCGAAATGGAATACCATGATCGACTCGATCGCCCGGGAAGACATGCTGAAGTTGGGGGTGGTTGGCGAGTGGTCGCTCAAGGACATCATCGCCCACATCACCTGGTTCGAGCGCGAGATGGTCGATTTGGTGAAAGCGCACGCCCTGGTTGGCTCTGAGCTGTGGAACCTGCCCACCGATGAGCGCAATGCAGCCATCTATGAAGAAATTCGCGACCAATCGCTGGAGCAGGTCTTGGCTGAATCCACCCAGATCCACCAGCAGCTCTTGGATTTGCTACCCACGTTGAGCAACGAAGACCTAACCAACCCAGGTAACTTTCCCAACATGCCCCCCGACTGGCAGCCCTGGCGGATCATCGCCCAGAACACATACGAGCACTACCAGCAGCATATGCCAGATATCCAAAAGTGGATCTCAAAAACTCGTTCAGCATAATCATTCAGAATCTGTCGGCTATGGAAAGCCGACCTACCATCCGACTACTCAACAGTTTGAGAATGTCATTGCGAGGGAGCGGAGCGACCGAAGCAATCTCCCAGATGATGTTCAATTCACCACCTTGATGGAGACTGTTTCAGGCACTTCGTGCCTATCGCAGTGACACTAAGATTAAAAGGATTGGTTATTATTCAAAGTATTTTTAGTTCCAATGGCAACAAAAAGTCGACATAGATTTGGTTCTTAATTTCGATGAAGATCACCATCGCCACCGTCGGCACGCGCGGCGACGTACAGCCATACATCGCTCTGGGGCGAGGCCTGCAGAAATCCGGTCACCAGGTGCAGATCGCCACCGACAGCACATTTGAGGGCTTTATCGAGGCTTCCGGACTTGGCTTCGCCGAGGTCAAAGCCAACCCGCGCCGCGCCCTGCAGGAAGATATCCGCCGCATCGGGAGCAGCCCCATCCGCCTGCTGCGCTGGATCGACCGGAATTTCACTCCCCTGGCGCGGGGGTACTTCATCGATATGCAGGAAGCCTGCCAGAACTCGGACGCGGTGCTGGTCTCCGCACTGGCCTTCGCTGCCATGCATGTCGCCCAGTCATTAGGTATCCCCTCACTAGCCACATATCTGTACCCAATCACCCCAACGCGATCTTTTCCGAGTATGGCCGCCTCCAGCCTACCGGAATGGCTTACTGGGGTGGGATGGATCAATTGGATGAGCTTCCGCCTATATAATCTGGCTTTTTTCCGCATGACTTTACCGGTGATCAACGACTTACGAAAAGAAATCCTCGGTCTGCCGCCCGTCCCCTGGAGCTATTACCTTAATATCGATATCTCTGATGTGCCCATCATTTATGGCTACAGCAAACACGTGATTCCCCATCCTGCGGATTGGCGAGCTATCCAGCACATCACGGGCTACTGGTTTTTGGATGATCCCGAGTGGAGACCCCCAAAGGAATTATCACAATTCCTGGAGGCAGGTCCCCCTCCGATCTACATCGGTTTTGGCAGTATGGTAGACGCAGAAGC
>JBFFIU010000324.1:0-4078 GCA_041556275.1 Anaerolineales bacterium
ATCTTCAATACCCCCGATCAATACTTTAGTATCTATACATCCATACCGGATTGCCGGTATATTGCCTGTACATTGATCAAGCGCGGCGAACTATTATGAGCGGCCACAACAACGGTACAGGATATGTCAAACGATCCGAAACAAAAAACTGATCCAAGCCAACCAATGATCTATCAAATCAGGATCGAAGGTCGCTTGGATAAGCAATGGACAAACTGGTTTGGAGGCCTGACCATAACACTGGAAGAAAGCGGCGATACGCTGTTGACCGGACCAGTTCTCGACCAGGCTGCGTTGTTTGGATTGCTGAGACGGGTGCGTGATCTGGGAATGCAACTGATTTCCGTCAATCGCGTGGACACCGGCAACCAAGATAGATCAACAAGCAAACCCTGACAATCGTCAAAACTTACAGAAAAGGAGAAGATCTAATGAACGCGCAGAATATGATAGCTAATTCAGTTGATCCAGAAGGCATGTGGTTGTATCGCGTGAGTGGTATTGCCGCATTCGTCTTAGTCGTAGGGTACTTCCTCACCTTTCCGATCTACTTCTGGGTGGGGGATCAGCCAGCGACCGGTGTCGAGGCGCAGCTCGCCTACTTCGCCGAACACGCCGCCGGATGGTGGGCCATCGTCTTCCTGATGGTGTTCACGGACCTGCTGCTGGTACCGATCTTCTTCGGGATCTACATGGCCCTGAAGCACATCAACAAGGGGTTGATGCTGGTGGCACTCGCTTTCAAGGCCTTCCTTTTCGTCATCCTGGACCTGGCAGTCACATGGACGGCTTACTCGGCGATGATCATTGCCGGTGTCCAGTACGGTGCTGCGACCACCGAGGCTCAGAGGGCGGCCCTGATAGCCGCAGCGGCCTACCCCTCGGCGATGCTGGCCTCCCCCTTGGCCCACGTGTACGCCAACGTGATCCCTGCTCTCGGAGTTCTCTTCGCCGGCGTGGTGATGCTCAAGGGGGTCTTCAACAAGGCCACCGCCTACGTGGCCCTGGCCATGGGCCTGACCGGAATCCTCTACCTCGGCTCGTTCTTCATCGATGGCCTGGCGGTGCTCGGCATCATCGCCGCCCTCCTGGCGATGTTCTTCTACCTGCTGGTGGGCATTCGGCTGTACAAGCTCGGCAGGTCCTTAGGGCGGCGGCCATTTGCCGATTTGACGAGTATGCAACGATTTCAAGGAGCAGAACAATGAAAGCGATCGTATACACACAGCATGGTCCCCCGAACGTGCTCCAGATCAGGGAAGTGGCAAGGCCTGAGCCCAGGAAGGATCAAGTCTTGGTGAGAGTTTACGCTGCCTCCGCCAATACCCTCGACCTTCTGAAGAGGATCAACAAGGTACCTGGCGCGGACATCGCCGGACGGGTGGAGGCCATAGGGGAGGCCGTAACTCAGTTCCAACCCGGTGATGAGGTCTTTGGGGTTCCCGCTCGGTTCGCGGGTGGGTTTGCCGAGTACACGTGTGTGCCGGAAGGCAGACTGGCACGAAAACCCGCCAAACTCTCATTCGAGGCAGCCGCCTCCGTCCCCGTCGCGTCGATGACCGCATTGCAGGGACTTCGCAACAAGGGGAAGATTCGGCCTGGCCACAAGGTTCTGATCAATGGTGCGTCTGGCGGCGTGGGTACGTTTGCGGTGCAGATCGCCAAATCCTTCGGAGCCGAAGTGACGGGCGTATGCAGCGCACGGAACCTGGCGATGGCGCGCTCGCTTGGGGCAGACCATGTGATCGACTATGCTCGAGAGGATTTCACTCAGAATGGGCAGCGCTACGACTTGATCATCGGGGTGAACGGATATCACTCGATTCTGGACTACCGGCGCGCCCTGGCTCCACGCGGGAGGTATGTCGCGATCGGCGGCTCCAAGTCTCAGGTCATCCAGGGGATCCTTATGGGACCCGTGCTGTCGACGATCGGAAGCAAGAAGATGGGCTTCATGGGGATTGCGAGACCCAACCAAGAGGATTTGGTCACCGTGAAAGAGCTTGTGGAAGCCGGCAAAGTCGCCCCGGTGATCGACCGGAGCTACCCATTGGCTGGAGCGGCTGAGGCCATGGGGTACCTTGCAGACGGACACGCGCAAGGGAAAGTTGTCATCACTGTCGATCCTGACCATAGAGGCTGACAAAGCCGCGGCTGGAGCCAAGTTGGAGGTAACTCGTGAAAGCAATTGTGTATGCAAGGAGTGGGCTACAACTCCAAGAGGTGCCTAGGCCCACCCCGAAGAGCCATGAAGTCCTGATACGAATCCATGCGACCACCGCAGCGGCAGCAGACCGTCAAGCCCATCCATCCGAAGCACCTCGCAAGTCTAGGCTTCTTGGTCGCATCCCGGGGCAAGATCTGGCCGGAGAGGTGGAAGCCATCGGCTGCAAAGTCACACGGTTCACAAAGGGCGAGCCGGTTGTCGCTTGGTCCGGCATTCGCATGGGCACTTATGCGGAATACATCTGTCTGCCCGAACGCGGCGTCCTATTCCCAAAACCGGTCATTTTGAGCTACGAGGAAGCCACCACCCTTACGGTCAGTGGACTTGACACGACGTATCTTCTCCGCCGGGCGAATATCCAGCGAGGGGAAAGAGTCCTAGTCAATGGCGCGGGGGGAAACATGGGCACCTACGCGGTCCAGATAGCCAAGGTCCTCGGGGCTGAGGTGACAGGCGTGGACAGCACCGGGAAACTGGACATGCTGCGCTCGATTGGAGCCAACCAAGTCATTGATTACACTCAAGCAGATTTCACTCAAAGCAGTGAGACCTATGATGTGATTTTTGACGTGATCGGCACGAGCTCATTTTCCAGTATTATGGATCGACTAAACCTCCACGGACGCTATCTGACGGCCGTTCCTCAGATGTCACAGATAGTTCGATGGCAGTGGATGGCGCGGAGGAGCGATAAGAGGGTCATCTTCTGGATGCCGAGGACTGTAGGCAGACACACTGAAGACTTCACTTTCCTCAAAGGTCTGATTGAGGTCGGAGCGATCAAAGCGATCATCGATCGAAGCTATCCATTGGAACAGACAGCTGAAGCTCACCGGTATGTCGAAACGGGTCAAAAGAAAGGAAATGTAGTAATAACCCTTGGATGACGGGTGGACAATTAACAAAACAATCATTTATGGGTTTAGATTATGAATGTCTCTATTTACATATCAGAGACCCAATGCACCCCAAATGCAATATTTTTCAAATCCTTCTTAGGTCATTATGCGTTGAAAAACGAAAAGCTGTTTACACTGAAACTTTTCCGAATAGCTTTACGTCTTTGGGATATCGTTCCCCTGTAAAATCATAGGAGTTATTCATGAAAAGAATTTCGATAGCTCTGGTCTTTTTGTTGATAGTCACATTTTCAGCCTGTGCTACGGGTATTAAATATAATCTGCCTCCCGGGGGAACTGTCGTGCCGAGCGCAGATATTGATCAGCAGGTGGCAACGATGGTGGCAGAAACTCTCACGCAAACCTCCGTACGGGCTACTCTAACCCCAATGCCTGTTCCACCCTCCTTACCCGTTTCCTCAACCTCCCAAAAGATTTACCTTGATCCAATAATTGGGATTCAATTCAGCTATCCCGATACCTGGTATCTTCAGGATTTCACAGAGAGTCAATCCGCAGCCGTCATTGTGACTTCATTTGACCCTGCAAACCCGCCTCACAAACTGGTGTGGACCAACCAGACGATAAGCATGCAATTTCGCCTCCTTACTGGCGGCTTCGTCCCCCAAAACCTTGATTCCTGGGTGGAATCAGCCAAGCAGGCAGCCACGGCGGGGCATTTATCCATCTTCGAAGAAGAACGTCTCCTGATCGCGAACCAACCGGCAGCTCGCTTAACCCTCGTCTCGGGTTCAGGAGGCATCATCCACCAGATACTGACCATCCTGGACGGGCGCAATTACGAGATCAACATTGAAGGAAGCCTCGATGTGGGAAAATCAGTCCTGGGCACATTGCAGGCATCTTCACCAAGCGGCTTGAAACCTTCCGAAGGCGACACCCCTGCTGCAGGTATATGCATGGAGCCGCAGGATCAGTATGTTGCAATAGC
>JBFFIU010000325.1:0-4065 GCA_041556275.1 Anaerolineales bacterium
AGATCGGCCCACGATAACCTCTCTTGATCAGGTGGGGCAGGTTGCCGCTGTGGTCAATATGGGCGTGCGAGAGCAGGACCGCATCGATCTTGCGGGGATCGAACGGGAAATTGCGGTTGCGATGATAAGATTCCTTGCGCCTTCCCTGGTATAGACCACACTCCAACAACAAACGATAGCCGTTAACTTCCAGCAGATGCTGCGACCCGGTCACCGTTTGGGCTGCACCATGAAATCTGATCTTCATCCAATTTTTTCCTTTTAAGTTTGATAAAGAGTTGCCAGGATCTGGTCGCCAAAGCGCTCGTAGCGCCAGGGCACCTGCCTCATCAATGCAGCCAGCTCCTCTTGATGGGTTGGATCGTGTGCGGCAATTGAATGCATTACATCTCTCGGTAAAATCACATCCGATTTGACCTGCATCTGTCTCGCGGTACTTTTGCGCCAGCTGCGTAAAGCCTCTATCCGGGCTAGAAAATCTTCGTCCGGTCGTGGAGGCCGGGGGGGACGTATCGGTTCAGCTTGCAGGCCGCGCTCCACCGCCTGCCACAGAGCGCGACCATTACGTTGGAATTGTTTTTCGCTCAACTCCGGTAACGCCCGCAGTTCATCTAGTGAGCGCGGTAGAGCCTCCGCGATGGCCAACAGAGTCCGATCGCCGAGCACCTTGAACACCGGGCGGTCGATCGACTTGGCGACCTGGATGCGATACTGGCACAGCTCTAATAAAACCGCTGCCTGCTGGGGACTCAAGTCATATGCCCCGCGCACGCGCCAGCAAGGTTCGGGCATATCCTGCGGATCGCGCCCATTGACAAAGCGCAAGCGGTTGAAATCTTCTTCTGCCAGAGGCCAGCGGTCTCGCGCCTTGAGCTCCGCCATCAGGCGGTAACGCAAGGGAATCAGATAATGGGTGTCGAGGCGCGCATAAGCCAGCATCTCCGGAGGCAGTGGTCGTCTCCCCCAGTTCGCCCTCTGGTAGCGCTTGTTGAGTTCCACATCAAATTCAGATTTCAATATTGAGCCTAAGCCGATCTCTTCCCAACCCAGGATGCGCGCCGCAACCATCGTGTCAAAGATATTGTTAAATTCAAAACGATAATCCCGCTTCAGCGAGATCAAATCATACTCTGCGGCGTGGAACACCTTTTCGATCTCCGGATCGGCGAAAACACTCTCCAATGCGGAAAGATCGCCCAACGCCAGTGGATCGACCAGGTAGTCATCCTTAGGGGTTGAAAACTGGATCAGGCAGACCTGCTCTTGAAAAGCAAACAGGCTGTTGGACTCAGTATCCACGGCTAGGATGGGCTCATTGGACAGGCGCTCTGCCATGCGTATCAAGGCAGGCTGCCGCGTGATCAAGATCGGGTTGGGGAGAGATTTATTATTCATGAATGCGCCTATTATAGCCCAAACCCCTCAGCGCGTTTTCTCTAATACCAATGCATCCTCGCCATCCGCATAATAACGCGACCAGACTCCGTGGCGGACATAACCAAAACGGGTGTAAAGGTCGATCGCTGGCCGGTTTGAGGCGCGCACGCTCAGCCTGATCCTGGGAACCTTTAGACGCTCTTCGCTGGCTCGCAGCAAGATCGAAGCGATCCCCCGGCGGCGGTAGTCCGGCAGCACGCCCAGGGTCGCAATCCAGGCTACATTTTCAAAGCGGTGGATATCCGCGGCGATGAATCCCACCATTTCACCAGCGATGGTCGCCTTCAATCTCACCACGCCGGGGAAAGTGAGCACCCCGATCAAATCCCAAAGCGGCCACGCATCTTCAGGGAAACAGACTTGCTCCAACCTGCGCAGGTCATTTAAATCACGCCAGGTAGCCGGCTCGACGATCGCCGCGCTACCTGGTGCGGCTAGGTTGAGTTGATTCATCCGATATCAAGTTTGGGGGAATTCAGCCGCACTGATTGAGCTGAATTCCCGTATCGTTTCACTACCCTTCCTTCCCCTTGACGAAGTTTTCAATGAACGAGCTGAACTCCATCGGGAAGATGTACTTCGTCGAGGGGTTGGCACCCATGTCTTTCAAAGTCTCGAAGTACTGCAGGGTCATCGTATTCTGATCGATGGTCTGCGCCACCTCGAAGATTTGGTTCAGGGCTTTTGCAAAACCTTCCGCGCGCAGCAATTGTGCTTCCTTGGCACCTTCGGCGCGCAAGATGTTTGACTGTTTCTCACCTTCCGCTTCGAGGATGGCGGCCTGCTTCTCACCGTCGGCGACGTTGACGGCTGCTTCGCGCGTACCCGTCGATTCGGTCACCACTGCCCGGCGCAGGCGCTCCGCCGACATCTGGCGGTTCATGGCATCCAGAATCTCGCGTGGTGGGACGATCTCACGTATTTCAACGTTGGTCACCTTCACCCCCCAGCGCTCGGTGACTTCGTCCAGGCGGGAGCGCAGCATGTTGTTGATGTGTTCCCGTTCCGAGAGGGCATCATCCAGCATGATCCCGCCAAGCACGGCACGCAAGGTGGTCGTAGCCATGCCTTGCGCGGCAGTTTCGAAATCACCAACCTGAAGCACACTTTCGGCAGCGTTAAGCACCCGGTAATACCAGATGAAGTCCACCGAAATGGAAGCGTTATCCTTGGTAATCGAGGTCTGGTGGGGGATATCACGCACCTGTTCACGCAAATCCACCCTGACTCCCCGGTCGACGACCGGGATCAATATAACCACACCTGGCCCCCTTTCACCGAGGCTGCGTCCCAGGCGAAAGACCACCAGTCGCTGGTACTCCGGGATCACCCTGACAGCAGAGACCAACAGCGCGACCGCGATCAAGATTGTGGCACCTATCAAGCAAAGTAAAACCGTTGACTGCTCCATATCCTTACTCCTTATCTATTGTCTTGATTAATTTCCGAGTCTCTATATCTTATACTTGCTCAACTTTTAAATCGAAGCCTTCTCGTCCTACCACGCGCACTTGCGAACCCTCAGGGATCACTTCATCGCTCTTCGCACTCCACAATTCCCCCGCCACCTGAACAGAACCTTCCTCACTAATAGTCGATTTCGCCACTCCGGTAGCGCCGATTAAGCCCTCCAGGTCATGGACTGGAACCATGCTGTCGGCATCCAGCACTTTTCGGGCGACCACCCACATAAAACCGGCTACAGATATCGAGACGAACAAAACCAAAAACGGATTAACAGCAGGCTGCCAGCCTTCCTGGTCAAAAAGGAAAGCGGAACCAATCACGATGGCTGCGATGGACAGTGCTAAAACAACAAGATTTTTGATCCTGCGTAAGGATAACAAAAAAAGGATGAAGCCCAAAAGGAGCAAACCCAATGCCCAAAAGTTAATGGGTATGCTATAGATGATATACGCGGTAAGCAGCCACAAGAACAAGGCGAATAACTCAATTATCCCTGTTCCTGGACTCAACACCGCCATGACTGTTGCCAGGGAAGTTATGACTAGAATTATGTATGCGACGTTCGGATCGAGGAGGAAATCTACATTCATGGATGACTCTCCTTGATAAGGCGGTAATCGAATTCTATCGAATCCATTATACATTATCCTTTCCCACTTCTATGAGTCAAATGAAACTCTGCATGGTATTATTTGTGCATGCCCGTCCTATTTCACCTGCCCGGTGATATCCCAGTGTACCTCTCATCCTTGCTGGTTGGACTTGGCGGGACATTGGGCATGGCATTGATCGCCTGGCGATCACCAGCAGAAGATAGGCTTCGAAATTTAGACCAGGGGCTGCTCGTTCTGCTGGGTATGTTGATCGGGGGGCGCTTCGTCTTTGTGATCACGAATTGGTCATACTTTCTGCTCAACGCCGCCGAAATCCCCCTGCTCTATCTGGGGGGATTTTCGTGGGTGGGCGCTCTCATCGGAGGCACGTTAACCCTGGTGATCATTTCTGCGTTCTCTGAGCTGACCTTTGGCTTCCTGATCGATAATTTTTACCCTCTATTAGGTATCCTGGCAGTCAGCGGATGGCTGGCATGCTGGTTGGATGGTTGCGCCTATGGAGAACTCAGCGATGCCTGGTGGGGAATACCCGCCAAAGATGAATGGG
>JBFFIU010000326.1:0-4062 GCA_041556275.1 Anaerolineales bacterium
AATTGCGGCTTGCATATCGATGGTTGTATTAGTATAGAAATGAGGAATTTGAGATTTACTCAAGGAAGTGCGTTCCGCGATAACCTTCCGCATCGGAGAGAGAGGTTCTCGAAGGATTCTAGTTGGTGAATCTACTATCTTCTGGGCATTTACCACTGCAATCACATCTCGCTTGAGGATCTGGCCCCTTGAGCCACTGCCATTGAGCAACTCTAGGCTGATATCCTCCTCTGCTGCAATTCGCCGTGCGAGTGGCGAGGCGAGGATACGATCTCCAGATTGATTTATCGGCAAATGCGGAATTTCAGACTCATGAGTGGCGGTCTTTCCAACCGATTCATCTTCAGCGATTTCGATCTCCTCATCGATTGAATCAGCCAGCAGCCCAATAACAGTTCCGAGCGACACAGTCTCTCCTTGTGAGATCAGGATGGAATGAATAACACCGTCGCGATATGCTTCCACCTCTACAGTAGCTTTATCCGTAGCAACCACATACAGCGGTTGTCCTGCTTTGATCTCCTGACCTGGTTCTACAAGCCATTCTTCTAGGATCACATCTCCTCCAGTAGCGCCCAAGTCTGGAATGACGATTTTGGAGATCATGCTAACGACTCTGCCTTTCCAGCGCTTCCGAATAATCGCATATAATACTCAACCTTCCTTTGTAGGGCGATCCTGCCAGCCATCAGCACATCCTCTCGTAGTCCGGAGCCAATTACCTCATAGGGATTATATGTGTCACCAGTGGTATCACAAACTGCGCGCAGCGTTTCAAAATATGCCTGCTTGAGGGCACTGCCAACATTGATTTTTCGAATTCCAAAGCGAATCCCATCAACCAAATCCGATTCGGATACTGAAGTAGCCCCGTGGAGCACCAAAGGTACATCCAAGGCATCATAGAGTTCTCTTAACAAATCAAGGTCAAGATGAACTGCGCGTTTCCCATGGAGGTGCACCTGTCCAAGGTTTACTGCGAAGGCATCCACACCAGTTTCCTCAACAAATTCACACGCAGTTTCGACTTTGGTTAAACGGGCATCCCCTGGCATATCTATTAGGTTTCCACCACTACCTGGCAGGGATTGGGCCTCACCTTCTACCGCAACGCCTGCCTGGTGTGCTATCTCAACGATCTGCTGCACCTGAATCGTCAGATCCGAAAAAGTGAGTTGGTCATCCGAAAACATCACCAATCCAAATCTCTGCTCGATTGCATCCATTATCCAATTTAGATAAGGTGATTCATTAAATACCAATGCAGCTGGTGCAGATGTCTGTTGACAGACCTCTAAACCCATTGCGCTGTAAACGCTGAGGACCTCGCTTCGAACCCGTTTAGGATGATTCAAATAGATTCCGCTGAATCCTATTAACACCGGCGATTGGGTGACTTCCGCTGCATCTGCTATTGCCAATAAAGATTCGAGACTCCAGCCCTCAAAATAGCCAACGGCGTACCCCTCACTTTCTGCATGTGTCATGAGATCATTGAAGTGTTTAATGGTCATATTGTTCTGCGTTCACCCGATCAATGAATCCCCCGGATGAAATCCCTTCCTGCGGCAAAATCCGGCGAAGGAATCAGTCTCTACACACCCGATTTCAACAACACTGCTGGATATGATGCCTGAACCTGTAGCCACAGCGGCGCATTTCTTTCCCACATTCATCAGAGTCCCTGGCGCAGAAGTTGACACCCTATCTTCAATTTCGGCATTTAAGAAATATACTCTTTGCCCAGCAATCTCCGCGAAACATTTACCAGGTGTTACTGTGATGAAGCGCTCGATCTTCTCTGCGGGCCATGTCCAGTGGATGCGAAAATCCTCTTCTGTCGTAGATGAGAAATATGAGCCAGCATCTTTGGGTTGGGTTCGGCGAGGGATGCTGTTGTGTTCGGCATCGGCAATCAACTTTCCCACTAAGTCAACGCTTTGATCCATGATGCGCTGATACAATGTCCCCACGGAATCATCCTGGCGGGTTCGAATTTTCAGCTGGTAGATGATATCCCCAGTATCAATGCCTGAATCCATAACATGGACAGTCAACCCTGACCATTTTTCCCCGTTGCGTAGTGCCCAGAAAACCGGATGTTTGCCGCGATAATCAGGCAGCAGAGAAGCATGAAAATTCACTGGAACCAATTCAGGTATAGCCAAAATCTCCTTTTTCAAGATGATGGGGTATCCCGCTGCCAGGAACAGGTCCGGTTCAAGATCGGCCAATTTAGCCGTGAATGTTGGGTCGTTCGGGTTGGCAGGTTGGTAAGATGGGATACCCCACTGTCGGGCTTGTTCTACAAAATTCAAAAGATCTGCTGCGAGCGGATTTGTCGTATTTCGCTTGGCAGCAGGCACATCAAGCACACCGACCAATTTGCAAGGCTGATCTAACAGCGCAGCAAAATGTCGAGCTGAAAAGGTGCTAAGCGAGTTTCCAAAGAATACAACTCGAACCGCCATTGCTTATTACCAACGCTGGGCACCTTCGGGGAATGAGATCGCTTTGAAGGCCGCAGCCCGTTCTTCTAACGGAACCTCAACGGCCATGCGCTCAATGGCAGATCCAAGTTGAACGCCATGACAATCTGTGTGAGTAACCATGTACTGGGCCGTGTCAGGGCCTGAAAGCGCAGCACCATGAGCCAGCAAGATCACATCCGGTTTCTGGTTGCGGGCAAAGTCATAATGCTCCTGGGACAACTCAGCCATTTCCTCGATGCCTCGACCTTTATCGTAACCGGTCGATCCGCCACGGGTGATGCCGGCATGAAAGATATAAATATCGGGCGGTGCTTCCGCAAACAATCTTTTCGCATCCTCCATGTTGAAAGCATAACCGATAGTTAACATGTCCAGATCACGGGCGATATTGATCATGCTCAGCTCGTGTTCGTAGCCTAATCCAGTCCCTTCAAGCGTTCTGCGAAACTCACCATCAAACCAAGCAACAGTGGGGAAATTATGGACCCCTGAATATCCGATGTGATTAAGATCTTGCAAGAATAAGCGCATATCACGCAAAGGATCGACACCTGCTACTCCAGCAATTACAGGAACTTCATTGACCTGAGGAAGAACCTCGCGCTTGCCCATGTTGTAAATCAATTCGTTATTATCCATAATGGGAAGCATCCCGGCCAGCGAGCCATATCCCTGCATTCTAAAATACCCCGTGTTGTACACACCGAGAATATCTATTCCACCTTTCTCAATAAATTTGGCTGCGATACCATTTCCAGCTCCCGTCATCACAAGCGGTCTACCTGCCTTAACTGTTTTCCACAGACGGTCGATAAATTCCTGGCGTGTATATCTTTTAGCCATTATCATTCTCCTTATGATATGAGTTATTTAACTTGATCGTGCTTCTCAATCAGTTCGATCAGCAAATTCGCAGCTTCAGTGGAAAAAGCAGGATCTTCAATATGCGTATCCCGTTCAATGACTCTGATATTGCTCGGCAAATTTGCTTTGAGGGCATCGACGAAAGCCTGATCAGCCGAAGGATCATAGAAGCCTTCACCTGCAACTGCGTAGCTATCGTAGCCAGCAGTGGGGATAATGAATACCGCCTCGTCTGTGGTGTGTTTTAACCGCCTAGCGATCTCCTCACCAACCCGCGCCATCTCTTCTCCATTGAGACGGACATCAGTGATCTGCGGGCTGTGCCGGATCAAAGTGCGGGTGTTGAAAGGTGGTGGAACGGTTTCCGGTTCGTTGAAGACCAGCACTTCAATTGCACCTGGAGCGAGAACTTGAGGTAATCCAAGCCTGCCAGCTGTGGTCAGACGTTTTTCGCCACCAGCAAGCAGAGCATCAAACATTTCGTTAGAAACTTCTATGGTGGAATAATCTAGAACTGCACCAATGACACCTTCTTCCATAAGCTGCTCCATGGCGCGTCCGCCGGTGCCAACGGCATGGAAGACGATCGTTTCGTACCCTGCCGCCTCTAACACCTCAATAGCCTTCATTGCGCCTTGGGTTGTGATGCCAACTGTCGTCACCCCAACCAATGGTTTTTCTGTGGATTCCATCGGCACAGAAGCCT
>JBFFIU010000327.1:0-4059 GCA_041556275.1 Anaerolineales bacterium
ACAACTAACCTACAATTAATTAATCAAGTTGAAAAAATAATTATCAGCATGATCAAAAGCATCCCCCTGCCAATATACAAATGCCACAATCGAAACATCTTTTAGGCAGTAATATAAATCTGGTCAAGTCTCACAATACTCGGGCAGTATTACTCAGTCTATTACAAGATGGCCCGACGTCCAGAGTTGAGCTCGCAGAAAAACTCTCCCTCTCTACCACAACCATTACAAATTTGATATCCGAACTGCTTGAACAAGGGATAATCCTTGAAGAACAAATTGAGACCCCTGAGAAACAGAGGCGTGTTGGCAGACCACGGAGAATGCTGCACCTAGTACCTTCAGCTCGCTATTCGATTGGAGTCCACATTGGTGTGGGCTTATTCAGGGTAGCGATAACAAACCTATGTGCCGAGATAATCTACAACGAAATCGCATCGTTTGACCTCTCAACTCCACCTGAAGATGTGGTCAGAGATATCGTTGGGTTAGTCGAGGTAGTAATCGAAAAGAGCAAGATTGAACGGGAGCGGGTGATTGGTGTCGGTGTAGGAGCCTCGGGTTTGGTGAATTATGAACTAGGGATAAATGTTCTAGCCCCCCGGTTAGGCTGGGAAAATGTTCCCATTCAGCGGCTAATGGAAAATCAACTTGATTTACCCGTCTGTGTTGACAACAACGTTCGCACAATGACTTTAGCCGAAGCTTTTTTCGGGGATGGTCGTGGCGTCAGCGTTTTAGCCTTTGTTTATGGAAGAATCGGTGTGGGTTCAGGAATTGTTGTCAATGGTCAGGTATTTCGCGGCAGTGGAGCAGGTGCCGGTGAAATTGGACACACTACCATCATCCCCAAAGGTGGCGAGAGCTGTACTTGTGGGAACACGGGCTGTCTGGAAACACTATTATCTGAATCTGTATGGATACGACATGCTGAAGAATTAGCAGCATCTTATCCTGATAGTATCCTAGCTGCATATCTAGAACGAGATAATGAACGTTCCCCAATAGAACTTGTCTTCACAGCTGCTTCTGATGGGGATGAATTAGCGCAGCAATTTATTAAGGATCGATCCTGCTATCTGGGTATTGCCCTCGCAAATCTGGTTAATGTGCTCAATCCTGAAATGATCATCCTGGGAGGGATGTTTGCTCAAGGAAGCGATTTAATCCTACCCATCGCTGAAGCAAAGATGAGAGAGACTGCCTTTGCAGGCTTAGGTGAAAACGTTAAACTTCAGGTCACCAGCTTTGGTTGGAGGGCTGGCGTTATTGGTGCTGCTGCCCTGGCATTAACTACCTACTTCTATCAACTCGCTGAAGGCATCTAATGCATATACCACGAATTGCATTCTTATCAATTTCACGAACCACTTTTGATATTGAGCTAGCCAAAGAAGTTAGCGAGATCGCATTTAATAGTCTTTCACAAGTTCCGGTCTCCTTATTGGGCCAAGCTGATTTGATAACAGACCTGGGAAATGCACAAAGGATTGCCCATTCACTGAGTACCAGTACACTCGATATGTTGCTGATATTTCAGGCAACATTTGCAGACAGCACCATGATCTCGGCAATAGCTGAAAGAATTGATGCACCTTTGCTATTATGGGCAGTCCCTGAAGAACATTCCGGGGGACGCTTGAGGCTGAACTCATTATGTGGGATCAACCTTGCTGCTCATGCATTGACCCGCAGCGGGCGCCGGTATGAGACAATTTTCGCTCCCCCCGATGATCCTCAAGCTCTGGAAAAGATTCTTTCTACGGCTCTGGCTGGACGCGCACGTAATATGTTGCGAAGTTCACGACTCGGTCGTGTGGGCGAAAACCCAGACGGTTTCGAGACATGCCTGCTAGATCCTGATTTGATCCGGCAGACATTCGGTCTAGAAGTGGTGCAATTCGACCTCGAAAAGGATATTTTTCTTATTGCCCAAACAATTGAATCCACCAGAATCGATACCATTCAGACCGAACTCGATCAAAAAGTTGATGGATTAAGCGATCTTGAACCCAAAGCCACACGCGGCACATTGAGTGTTTATGCTGCTTTGCAACAAATTGCTGCTCAAAAAGAAATTAATGGTTTCGCGATCCGGTGCTGGCCCGAATTTTTCACTGAAATGGGCTGCGCAGCTTGCGGTGCTATGTCAATGTTGAGCGATGAGATGATTCCCTGCAGCTGCGAAGCCGATGTCAATGGCACCATTACGCAGATTCTCCTCCAATCGATCAGTGAGAAACCCGCCTTTGGAACTGACATTGTATCGGTAGATGACCAAAAAGATGCGATAGTAATTTGGCATTGCGGACTGGCACCATTGTCGATGTCAAATCCGCAAGAAACTCCGGGAGTTACGATTCATTCAAACCGAGGACTCCCTCTATTGTTCGATTTCTCCCTCAAACCAGGACCGGTGACCATCGCTCGATTAACGGAGTCAACTGGGGAATACAGGTTACTTATTGGAAGAGGCGAGATCATCCACGGCCCGAAGAGTTTTTCTGGCACATCCGGATTATTGCATTTCGAACGTCCTGCAAGAGAAATACTGGATGTGATTTTGGCTGAAGGATTGGAGCATCATATCTCCATTACATATGGCGATTACACGAATGTCCTATTTGCATTTGCAAAACATCTGAATATCTCAACAATCGATCTTATTCACAAAGGAGGTTACTATTGAATGATTAACCCATATGAATGTCTTACATTGAACCCAATTCAAGAAGGAGAAAAATAATGAAGAAATTTCTATTCGTATTTTTGTTGGCACTCGCTTTGCTGCTCGCTGCTTGTGGAGGTGGTCAAGCTACGACAGAAGCGCCCGAATCTCCACCTGTAGAAGAGGAACAACCGACAGATGAGCCGGAAGCGATGGAGGGAGTCGAAATTCGCTTCATGTACTATGCCGATGGGATAGAAGCCGATGTGATGCAGCCCCTCGTGGATGCCTTCATGGCCGAAAACCCGGAAATCACCGTGGTTTTGGATGTGGTGCCCTACGACACGATCGACCAACAACTGCCAGTCCAAGTGGAGACTGGAGAAGGCCCAGACATGGCCCGCATCACCAACTTTGGTGCTTACAGCGGCAAGCTGCTGGATCTGCGGTCTTATCTTGAGGACTCAGCCTACTATGAAGCCAACTTCCCTGCCCCGATTCTGGAGGCTATGGGCTACGGTGGCTTCCCCGATGCGCTGACCGTGACCGGACCTTTTGTCAACAAGACCCTCTTTGACCAGGCTGGCATCGACGTACCTGGCGAAGGCACGACCTGGGAAGAGTGGACCGAGATCACTCAGCAGGTCGCCGAAGCCACCGGGGTGCAGTATGCCATCTCCATCGACCGCACGGGTCACCGCTTCGCCGGTCCCGCCATGAGCAATGGTGCTACGCTGATCGATGCCAACGGCAACTTCACCGTGGATACGCCTGGTTACCGCAGCTTCGCCGAATTGCTCAACAGCTGGCACGTTGATGGCATTACGCCCGACGAAGTCTGGTTGGTCGGCGATGGCCTCAACAACTGCATCGACTTCTTCAAGAGCGGCGATCTGGTGATGTGCATGACCGGTTCCTGGCAGACTAACGGTGTCGCCAATGATGTCGGCGATGCCTTCGACTGGGTGGTGGTCCCCAACCCAAGCGGTGATGGCGGCAGCACAGGTGTGGCTGGTGGTGCAGGCATTGTAGCTTTTGGCGACACAGAGCATCCCGAGGCGGTTGCCAAGCTGATGGAGTTCCTGGCCCAGGCCGAGAACTACAGCGCCTTCTCCGCAGGGACCCTGACCCTACCGGCGCAGACTGAAGTTGCCTCCCAAGGCGTTGACTTCCAGACGGATGATGAAGCGGTGCTGAATGCTCTCTCGACTTTCACTGCTGAAATTCCCAAGCTGCAAGATCAGGCTGTGGGTCTCAATGTGCATCCCTTCGCTTTCGCCTACTACCGCAACAGCGCTGACCGCATCGCCCAGTATCTCACCGGAGAACTGACCCTGGATGATGCCTTACAGCGCCTCCAACAAGACATCGACGACGCTATCGCTGAGGCA
>JBFFIU010000328.1:0-4031 GCA_041556275.1 Anaerolineales bacterium
CCTACGGCAATTCTTCATTGTTACGAATGTATTATTGCTCCTATTCGCTGCTGGCTTAGTTGCTCATGGTGTCCACGAGTTAAATGAGGCCGGGTGGATACCTTCCATCATTGAACCCGTCTGGGATGTGAACCACATCCTGCATGATAAATCCCCGGCTGGAGAGATAATGAAAGCCCTTTTCGGCTACAACGGCAACCCCTCCCTGACAGAGGTGCTTGCCTACATTGGATATTTCCTAATATTGGGGACTATTCTAATACGCAATCAACGCAAACAGCCTAAGATCAGTGCACTTCCGGCCCAATGAGGATTTATTTGGAACAACGTGCTTTCAAAGATATCCTTAATGGTTTGGATAACAAGCAGATCGGATTTGGTTAGTGGTATGATCCTTTTCCAGGAGAACATATGATGAATGAACTGCATACCGATCTGGCTAGGGTGATCATCCCAGCTGACCAAATTCAAACCAGGGTGAAGGAGATGGCCGAGCAGATCTCCTCCGATTTCGCCCATGTAGAGCAGCTTTACATGGTTGGCATCCTCAAGGGTGCTTTCATGTTCCTGGCCGACCTCACCCGCCATCTGACGATCCCCCACGTGGTGGATTTCATGGCCGTTTCCAGCTATGGTGCGTCCACCTCCTCAGGGGCGGTACGTATATTAATGGATCTGAGAGAACCCGTTGAAGGTCTTCATCTAATGATCGTGGAGGATATCGTCGATTCCGGTAACACCCTTGACTATCTCAACCGATTATTAAAATGGCGCAAACCAGCCTCCCTACACAGCTGTGTGCTTGTTCGCAAACAGCGCGAAGGTCTGGATATGCAGGTAGATTATCTGGGATTCGAAATACCTGATGTATGGGTGGTCGGCTATGGGCTTGACTTTGCAGACCGACACCGCACGCTGCCTTATATCGCTGAATTAAAACAGAAGACCTAACCAGCATTTCCCACATCCAATTTTCGCTAAAAAATCACCAAGATCTATTGATCGATCTGCCTGCTTATATGCTAAGATAATATTGGAGGTGCCAGATGTGCGCGTCAAAAGCAGATATTGACATTGATAAGTTCGCCGCCGAGGGTCCACAATCCACACTGGAGAGGAAGTTCATCCAGGAATATCTTGAGAGTAAAGGGTACAAACCGGAAGACTTGAGCAGATTACCAGATGGTGAAAGAGAGCAGCTCATGCGTGAAGCATGCCAATATGCTTCGCTCAAGCTCGCTGAAGTAGAATCACGGGCCAAGTTCCGCAAGGAAATCAATGCGCCCTCATAAATACACGTTTCGACCCTCGTCCCTCTGAATTCCATATTATCTACCTGCCCGTCACCTGTTTGGAAGTAGCGGGATAGGAAATATTTTTAAACTCTCCGGTCATCAGATTGTTCGACTCCTGACTAAACCCCATTCTGTCTTCTCAAGCAACGCTAACCTCATCAGCCGAGATCTCTGGAGAATCTGATTGTTAATTTGCCTTTCCCACAGTCCACCCAAATTCTTTCCCGAAGCCATCGCCAGTAATTTTACTCAACCGCTTCTCGATAAGTTCCATGGCTATTTTCGCCTTTAAAGGGCTTATAAAGTGAGGCGTGGGTATATAATTAACATCAATTAGGGAAAAGATCAATAACATCTAAGGGCAGACCGAAAGGTTTTTAATGTGTTGATCGAATAGTTCACATCCTGACTTTTCAGATCCTTAAAGTTCTAACAGTAGATCACATAAATCTTTCAGGTCTTACAACCTAAGGTCAATTGCATGAAACAACGAGGAGATATGGAAAATGAACCTGACAACCGTAAAGATCGAAAAACCTATCACGATCAATTTCGTCCTTGGACAAACACACTTCATTAAAACCGTCGAGGACCTTCATGAAACGCTGGTCTCAGCAGTACCGGGTATAAAATTTGGGTTGGCGTTCTGTGAAGCTTCGGGCAAGTGCCTGGTGCGCTGGTCTGGTACCGATGATGCCATGATCGAATTGGCGCAGAAGAATGCCATGTCGATTTCCGCCGGGCATTCATTTATTCTCTTTCTGGGTGATGGCTTCTTCCCTATTAATGTGCTGAATGCGATCAAGATGGTTCCTGAGGTGTGCCGAATTTTCTGTGCCACTGCTAATCCAACCGAGGTGATCGTGGCCGAGACTGAACAGGGGCGCGGCATTCTAGGTGTGATCGATGGTCAGAAACCACGCGGGATTGAAGGTGAAGAGGATATTGCCTGGCGCAAGGACTTCCTGAGAGGGATCGGGTATAAATCTTAGAGGACCCGATTAAAATGAAGATGAAAATTCCTGAGACGATGCGCGCTATGCTATTGGAAGCACCCGGAGAGCCATTAACACTGAAACAAGTTCCAGTACCCGCACCTGGACCGAACCAGGTTTTACTGCAAGTTCATGCCTGTGGAGTCTGCCGGACAGATTTGCACATCCTGGCTGGCGAACTCAAGAATCCAAAATTACCGCTTATTCTGGGACACCAGATCGTTGGCACTATCATAGACCTGGGAAAGGATGTCGATCAATTCCAACTGGGAGAGCGCATCGGCGTACCCTGGTTGGGATACACGGACGGCACCTGCCAATACTGTCAGCGGGATCAGGAGAATTTGTGCGAAAACCCTCTCTTCACTGGCTACACCATCGATGGTGGCTTTGCTGAGTATGCCGTTGTTGATCAGCGCTACTGCTTCACATTGCCTGAAGCTTACGCCGACCGTGAAGTCGCACCGCTTTTGTGTGCCGGCATGATCGGCTACCGGACATACCGATTGGCAGGTGAGCACATAGATCGAATTGGCATCTACGGCTTTGGCTCCGCGGCGTATATCATCGCTCAAGTTGCTATTCACCAGGGCAAGCGTGTCTTCGCCTTCACCAGGCCGGGCGACAACGAGGCGCAGGAATTCGCCCTCCAATTGGGTGCCGCCTGGGCCGGCGATTCAACTCAGGCACCTCCTGAAAAACTTGATGCGGCTTTGATCTTCGCCCCGGTGGGATCGTTAATTGTGGACGCGCTGCGAGCCACAACCAAAGGCGGTACAGTAGTCAGCGGTGGCATCCACATGAGCGATATCCCCTCCTTTCCCTATCGTTTGCTTTGGGAGGAACGCACGATCCGCTCCGTGGCCAACCTGACCCGCAAAGATGGGGAGGATTTCCTGGCTGTCGCTCCCCGGGTGCCTGTGGAAACTCAGATCCAAACCTACACATTAGAAGCAGCCAGCCAAGCCCTGGACGATATACGAGAGGGCAGGCTGCAGGGATCTGCGGTATTGATCGTTGATTGATTTCAAGCCAGGAAGGATTGATATAATCAGCAATCATCCTTGGGAATATAAATTTGAGTAATACTCCAAAATCACTTAACAGCTAATCCAAATGTTCCTTCTCCTGCGTGTGATCATCTTCATCCTGGGGGCAATGCTGGTAGGCTTTACCCTGCTCTCAGCTGTGAGAACCCTGGTCCTGCCACGGGCTGCGCCGGATAAGATCTACGGCTCGGTTTTCCGGCTCGTGCGCTGGATCTTTGATCTGCGCTTGCGGTCGGTTGTTTCATTCCAGGCACGCGATCAAATCATGGCTTACTACGCCCCGATCGCCTTGCTCACCCTGTTACCGGTCTGGTTGATACTGGTCACGCTTGGATATGCGGGCATGTATTGGGCACTGGGTGTGCCCACCTGGTATGAAGCTTTCCTGCTCAGTGGTTCTTCCCTGCTGACGCTAGGATTTGCGAAAGCGACTGATTTCTGGCAGCTCAACTTAGTGTTTTCAGAAGCTACTCTCGGTCTGCTGCTGATCGCGTTACTGATTGCTTACCTTCCAAGTATGTACTCCGCTTTTCAGAGACGTGCAGCGGCCGTCTCCCTGTTAGAGGTACGAGCCGGAACACCTCCCTCGGCTGTGGAAATGCTCTTGCGCTTTAACCGCATTCATGGGATCGATCGCCTATCGGACCAATGGCGTGCCTGGGAGACCTGGTTCGCTGACCTTCAGGAGAGCC
>JBFFIU010000329.1:0-4022 GCA_041556275.1 Anaerolineales bacterium
GACCGCCACCTCCGTCACAGATAACTATAAAAAATACCGCTATGTGAATCTCAGTTTTCAGTTGCGGAGAGAATACCCTCAGCTTGTGAAATATCCTGGTTGATTTGAGCGATTAAAGCTTGAATATTTGGGAAGCGCTTTTCATCGCGTAATCGAGTGAGAAAGTATACCTTGATTTCCTGACCGTAAATTGATTCTTTGAAGTTCAGCAAATGAGTCTCAACCTGGGTGGCATTGGATTGGGATTTAAATGTCGGTCTTACACCAACATTGGTCACCGCGCCGTAAGTTTGTCCGTTAACCGTGCTTTGCGAGACGTAAACGCCAGATTTAGGCAGGGCGCGTTCCATCCACAAGGAAAGATTGGCTGTAGGAATACCGATTTCATGTCCGCGCCCATCCCCTGGGACGACTTGTCCACTCACAAAATAAGGACGTCCTAAAAGACGATTGACTTGATCCAGATCGCCATTCGCCAGGGCACGGCGAATTCGGCTCGAAGAGACTACCTCGCTCTCAACCTCCACCGGATGGATTGTGGATACCGAATAATTCAGCTCTTTTCCAATTTCATCGAGCGTGTGAATATTTCCACCCCGATCGCGTCCTAGTGCGAAATCAGGACCTACCATCAGGTGTACCATCCCGGTGTGCCTCTTCAGAGTAGAAATAAATTGACGAGCATTTTGGGATGCCATCTGAGGAGTAAAAGGTAAAGTGATGACCACATCTGCACCAATCTCTCCTAAGATCTCCGCTCGCTCTTCGGGATTGGTCAGGTAAAAAGGATCCTGTCTTTTTTGGAGAACAATAGCTGGATGGGGATAAAAGGTGAGAACAACCGCCTGAGCGCCATCAGCATGGGCTCCTGCAGCTAGACTGCGCACGATCTCTTGGTGACCTCGATGGACTCCATCGAAGGTGCCAATCGTCAACCAGCTGTCTTGGAGATGAACATCATCTAAGGACCAGTAATGTCGCATGAGACAATATTCTCAAAGCAGATTTTCGCTAAGATTGGAAGAATACTTTTCGTGGTTGCCACTCATCCGTTTCTGAGTGATGTTCGAGTAGGGCGACCAGGTCTCCTTGTTGGCTGAGACCACGTGCCCACCGATCTGAATCTGGTTCGGCAGGAATACGATGTCCATGTCGCACCAAATCGACTTGGTCTGCATCCAATTCAATCATCGGCCAATCACCAAGAGCATCCGCAGCTGGGATTAAATATTTGTACCAGTCTCCAGCATCGAATGCTTCTTTCAATTTCCTTAATGGTACCGCTTCCCTCAGCGTGAATTGCCCGCTCCTCGTACGGCGGAGACCGATCAAATATGCGCCCGTACCTAGAGCAGATCCGAGATCATTTGCTAATGAACGCACATATGTGCCGGAAGAGCAGTAAGCGTCGATCACAACCTCGGGTGGTGCCCATTCGATGATATCCAGACTGTAGACATTAATTTTGCGAGGTTCGAGCTCAACTTCTTCTCCTTTGCGAGCCATCTCGTAAGCCTTGCGGCCCTTAACCTTTACTGCCGAATATGGAGGTGGCACTTGCTCGATCTCTCCTACAAAAGTCTGTAAGATTTCATCGAATTTCTCTTCGGTAACATGATTTGTAGGTGTTTGGTTCATCACGGCACCTTCGGCGTCATAAGTGTCGGTCGTGCCGCCCAGTCGAATAGTGGCTTGGTAGCGTTTATCCGATGCTGAAACATATTCGCTTAGCCGGACCGCTGGACCGATCAATACCACCAATACTCCTGATGCGCGCGGATCGAGTGTTCCAGTGTGACCTGCCCTTCGAATGCCGGTTCCCCTGCGTATTATCTGTACCACATCGTGCGAGGTCAAGCCAATCGGTTTGTCAATGACCAACACACCGGATACAATGTTTTTCATTTGTCCTTCATCCATATTTTCTTCCCCGTCAAACAATATTTGTTGTCTTACTTCCTTTGATTAAAATCATCAATCTTGATGTTCTAGAATGGTTTGAGTTATAGTGATCACATTTTCTTGAATATCCTTCAAATCCCCTTCGATCATTGCTCCAGCAGCTGCGGAATGACCACCACCGCCAAATTGCTGTGCAATTTGAGTGACATCAAAACCAGGTTGGGAACGCCAGCTGACTTTGACTTGCCCGTTTCTTTGTTCAACAAACATGATTACAACATCAACATCTTCAATAGTTGATAGAAAGCTGATTAAATCTGCATCATCTCTGCCAGGATAACCCACCGCGCGTCGATCATCAAGCGTAAGAGTTGCCCATGCAATTCTTCCATCTCGTTGAATGTTCGATAGACCTGCTCCCCAATAGCGTGCAGCTTTGAAAGTTCTATTTAACAATCCCAACTGGTAGAGGTGAGGTAAATTTCCTCCATACTCCATCAGGTCTGCAGTTATCCGCAAAGCCTTGGGTGTCATATTGTATGTCCGGAAGCCGAGCGTATCGGTGATCATACCAAATAATAGTGCATTGGCAGCTTCTTTTGAGATCGTGAGTCCGAATTTTGGTAGGTATTCGGCCAGCATTTCTGATGTTGCCACAGCTGTTATGTCGACCAGATTGTACTTGGCAAAATTTGTGTTTGTTGGATGGTGATCCAAATTTAGATCTGGGACCAGATCTTTATTGAGAGCCTTCCCGGTCCGGTTTAGATCAGAGCAATCGACTACCAGAGTCATATCAAAATTGCCAGTTGATTTTTTCTTCACCAGTTCGCTTCCCTCTAAATGGCGAAAAATCGCAGGCACACCATCCGATAAAACCATTTGAACGTCTTTTCCAATGCTTTGCAATGATAATCCTAGACCAATAAGTGAACCTACCGCATCTCCATCAGGACGAATATGCGAGACGATAAGAATACGCTTTGCTGAAAGAATTTCTTGGAAAACGGTTTGCAGGATGGTTTCGTCCATGCCTTTTTCATTGCTCATTTCCAGTAGGTTCGTTTCCTGATTCTGTCAATTGCTGGTCACTCAGCATGTCCAGCAATTGCTCGATGTGCTCCGCGCTTTCTGGAGTTGGGTCCCAATGAAAACGCAAGATGGGGAAAGTTCGTAACTCGATTCGCCTCGCCAGTTGCCCCCGTAAGTAACCACTGGCATGCTTTAAACCACTGAGGACCTCCTGGGAGGCTTCAGACCCTTGAAGAGAAGAAACATAAATATCAGCGAAGGCCAGCTCTCGGTCAACAGAAACGTCTGTTATTGAAACCCCTGATAGGCGAGGATCTTTAATTTCAAAGATCATCATTTCGGATAGCTCTTCCTGAATACGATCAGCGATGCGTTGGGCGCGGGTCTTTGACACCATAATTTAAACTCCTGATGTTTAGAGGACGACCTGCTCAATGATATAGCCTTCCAGTATATCGCCGACCTCGAATCCTTCAAAGTTTTTCAAAGTGATGCCACACTCAAATCCAGCCCGCACTTCTCTGACATCGTCTTGGATATGCTTTAGGGAAGCGATTTCACCATCAAATAACTCTTCTTGATCACGTAGTACCCGCATCCGGGCATTACGACGTATTTCTCCATCCCGAACGTAGCAGCCAGCAATTTTGCCGATTCTCGATACTTTGAAGATTTCCCTTATTTCGGCATGCCCAATAATAATCTCTTTCATTTCTGGCTCGAGCATGCCCATTAACGCCTTCTCGACATCTTCCGTTAGCCGATAAATTATATTGTAAAGACGAATTGAAATGCCTTCAGAATCGGCTAATTGTTCGGCTGCCGTATCGGCTTCGACATTGAAGCCAATTACGATCGCTTTCGAAGCGGCAGCCAACATAACATCATTTTTGCCGATATTGCCAGTTTCGGCATGTAAAATATTGATCGAAATATCCCCACTACCAAGATCATTAAGGGAAGAGACAATTGGTTCTAGAGATCCCTGCACATCGGCTTTAACAATCAATCGTAGTTCGCGTACCTCTCCAGCCTGGAATTGGTCGAACAATTGCTCTAAAGTCACACTGCTTCTCTCACTCGCAGCA
>JBFFIU010000330.1:0-4021 GCA_041556275.1 Anaerolineales bacterium
CAGCCTCTGCACAATGATGTAATTCTCGTTTTCACAGATGGAGAGGAACCAGCACCTCGATTCGGTTCATCGGCTTTTATCAGGGAACATCCCTGGGCTGGGGACATCGGGTTCGTGATCAACCTGGAAGCCATAGGATCAGGGGGACAATCAACAATATCCGGGATGAATGGACCTGGGCGGTGGGTCATCGATCAGTACATTGAAGCGGTTCCCAAACCGGCCGCTTTTTCCTTTCTCACGGCACTCACCGAGCTGATTGGCGGTTCCAACACTGATTTCGCCACATTCCGAGACCGTGGTATCGCTGGCGTCGAATTTGCCTACCTGCGCGGGTCACCGATCTACCACACCCCAGCCGACACACCTGATCGTGTGAGTCATCGCACCCTGCAACAGCATGGAGCCAACACGCTGGCCCTCACCCGGCACGTCGGCAACATCGAACCCAGTCCACCCAACGACGACACGAGCGCAGTATTCTTCAACCTCGGCCGTTTTAATGTAGTAAGGTATCCCGCAACCTGGGCTCTTCCTCTCGCCTTAGTTGCTGGGGTGGTGCTAGCGATCGCCGGGTGGCGTCAAAAAGCGTGGCGTGAAATCCTGCGCAGCGTCGCAGCCACTATCGTCACAATGATAGGTTCGGCCGTTGTGGCGGTCGGTATTTGGCCTATGCTGGCAAGGCAGCGAGATGCGATGAGTGTCCCAGAAAGCTACCTGTATCTGGGTGGCTGGTTCCTGCTGACTGCCGGAATTGTGATCGCTGTGGCACGGGTGATCAGACGTCAGATTAGCGAGGAGCCCGATGCCACCGGTGTGCTCATCGTTTGGTGGGCGCTAGGGCTGCTCACTGCCATAGTTGCACCAGGGATGGGCTACTTTTTCGTGTGGCCAGCACTTGCAGGAGGAATGACGCTGCTGTGGTGGACTTCACCAGCTTCAAACCGCTGGTGGCAGCCCATCTCATCGATGCTAATCGTCGGCATCGCACTTCTGCTGTCCATTCCGGCGATTGAGATCTTCTACCAGTTTGCCCAACCTCGACCCGGTAATCCCGATTCGGAGTTACTTTTCTTCATCGCCATCCCGATCGTGCTCTTCGCGCTGCTGGTTGAACTATTGCGGGTCTTTTGGGTGGGCACCACGAAGCGCCTCGCCCCTGTTCATGAGATGCCGACCATGAAGGAATGATGAGGGAAGCACTATCCATTCTACTTTCATTACTAAAGGAGTGGCGATGACCACGATCAGATAGGACGATTGGAAAAGTAGACTCAGAGAAGGCAACACTGATTGTAGATGACGTATAAATGCAAAGGTAAATCCAGGAGACTCCCCACAACTTGCTGGAGGCGACCGGGGATGCTATGCGATTTACAATTTGTGGAGCAGCTTTGGTATCGAGAAAGAGATGCCCAGGTGCCTTGGCTCAAGGCTGTTAGGTAGCAATTTCATAATTAGATGTGAGGTACTGATGGCGATTCTCCAAAAAATCACACCTTGCTTATGGTTTGATACAGAAGCAGAAGAAGCTGCGCAATTCTATGTGTCGGTATTTGAGGATTCAAGGATTCTACGGGTTCTACACTACACAGAAGCCGGATACGAGATTCATGGAAAACCTGCAAGCACATTATTAACTGTCGAATTTGAGATATCTGGCGAACGTTTAACCGCATTAAACGGTGGCCCTCAGTTTAAATTTAGCGAAGCAATTTCCCTTGAAGTGAATTGCGAAACACAACAAGAGATAGATTACTACTGGGATAAATTGAGCAATGGTGGAGAAAAAGGTTACTGTGGTTGGTTGAAAGACAGGTATGGCTTATCCTGGCAAGTAACGCCGATTATTCTTGCCGAGATGCTAAGTGATCCTGATCAAGATAAATGTACGCGAGTGACAAACGCATTTCTCCAGATGAAGAAATTTAAGATTCGTGACCTAGAGAAGGCATTTTCAGGCAAGTGATCCTGCTTGCAGCCAATGTTTTGCCGGATAGAATTCCGCGCGGACGTTTATATTATTAGAGGGATCATTGCGTGGCCTCTCGGCTAGAAGCAGTAAGGTAGTAGCGATAAAATTGTATGTCAATTGGAGAACATCATGAGACTATCACATCCTGAAGGTTACTTATCTACTCCCCCATCCGAAATGGGATCAGGCATTTTGGTTCTTCATGCTTGGTGGGGATTGAGTCAATCAATTAAAGATGTCTGCAATCGACTCTCTGATCAGGGTTTTGTTGCTTTCGCCCCAGACCTCTACAATGGCAAGCTTGCATTGACCATCGAAGAGGCCGAAATCTTGAGCGATGAACTCGACAGCATGCAGGCCACGTCTATCATCAGAGGATCTGTAGATTTTCTTTCGAATCACAATCAAGTAGATGAAGATGAACTTGGGGTGATTGGATTTTCACTAGGAGCCTATTTCGCCTTGAACCTATCCACAGAAGAACCTGATCGGATAAATGCTGTGGTCATCTTTTATGGCACCGGAAGTGCTGATTTCAAGAATTCAAAGGCTGCCTACATAGGACATTTTGCAGAAACAGATCCCTATGAACCTGCGGAATATGTAGATCATTTAGAAAACGAGTTGTCCTCTTCTGGGCTAGAAGTAACTTTCTATCGATATGAACATGTTGGGCATTGGTTCTTCGAGAGCGATCGCCCTGATGCCTACAACGCTGAGACCGCTCAGCTTCCCTGGGATAGATCGATAGCATTTTTGAAGAATAATCTTCGGAGGCAGGAAAATGGTCAAGCTCCCGGCTAACCCATACCGCACCCGACAACTCGTCTCCCCCCTCGAATGCGCTGGGGGTCACTCGGTACATATGAGCTCGCAAGTTAGACTGAACAACGAACAAAACATATAAGAGCAATACCGGAGTAAGTAACGATATGAATGTAATTGCCTTTCTCCACTTCTATGAGTATCACTTCACTGAAAACCACAAGTTATGGGATAACTATGTCACTCAACTGTCACAGGAACAGTTTACACAAGATGCAAACTATTCTCATGGGGCTGTTCGCGATCAGATTTTTCACCTCATCAGCGTCGACGATACATGGTTTAGCGATCTGCGGGGAGTGGCTCTTCCGGAACCGCTCAATCCAGCAGACTTTCCCGGTCTTGAAAGCATTCGTGCGTACTGGGATGATGTTGAAAAAAATATGCGCGACTATCTTGCAGATCTGCGGGATGATATGCTATCCATAAAGCCTTTAGGTGGAGATGACAAAGATCTTCTGCTATAGCAAATCCTTCTCCATGTAGTAAACCACGGCACAGATCATCGCGCACAACTTCTCAGATCCCTAAACGATCTAGGAGTCGAGACCACATCCCAGGATTACATCTTCTTTGCCTATGACAATTTTGTCTAGGGAAGAATCTTTCAGATGAAAACCAGACCGATGTTTCAGGATCTCCTTGCTGTGGAAATATCTTCAAGCAAGTGTTGCGGAGCCGGGCAAAAGAACTCACCACAAAATAAAAGAGCTAAATCAGGTTCGATACCAGATCGTATAATTTGTCGAACAGAAATTTTAACAAAATTGAAATCCTCTTAAGTAGGTATGCATGTCGAAACATAAAAGAAAGGAATCGAATTAGAAAAATGGATAAAGAATATCTGATTGAATACGTTGATAAACCAGAATGGAGTGTAATCGGAGGCGGGATCAGCCAATACAACAAACAACAAGCAGGTGATGATAAGGGTCAAAATTTATGTTTCGTGTTGCGCACGCATGACGAGGAAGTTGTGGGCGGCGTGATCGGCGCCACTTATTGGGACTGGTTGCATGTCGATTTAATGTGGGTGAAAGAGGAAATGCGCGGACGCGGATACGGGAACCGTCTCTTGACGCTTGCTGAAGAGGAAGGGCGCAAACGCGGCGCCAAGAACGCATACCTGGACACGTTCAGTTTTCAGGCACCGGAGTTCTATATAAAACGCGGCTACCAGGTTTTTTGCAAATTAAAAGATTTTCCTCAAGGGCACCAGCG
>JBFFIU010000331.1:0-4020 GCA_041556275.1 Anaerolineales bacterium
CCTCAATAGATGAATGGGATCAGTTTGCTCGTAGACTCCTTATACATCAGGTAGGCATCTCCGAATTCCTCGATCAACAATCTCTCTTCGATCTTGATGCGGAGCAGGAAAACCGGGATCAGGGCTGACATGATCAAGATACCGGATAGACTTGAGGCGTACACTGGCAGGCCAATACAGGCCATGAGGGTTCCCAGATAGATGGGATGGCGTGTGAAGTGATATATGCCGCGTGTGATGAGTTGGTGGTCTTCCCTTATGACCAGAGTTGAAGAGTAATTTCGCCACAGGGTAATATGGCCGGTAAGAAGAATTGCAAATCCAATCACGAACAAGGCAATGCCAACAAGATGCGGTGCTGAGAGCATCGCAAAACTCCGTGGCTGTCTGATCAGGTTCCAAATAGTTTCCAACAACCCGACCCAACCATATACACTGACTGCCAGCCCTGCAGTAAAGATCAAGAGCGCAGGGATGGCAAAGTAGAGCAAGTCTTTTTTGATGGCATTCCTTACAATTCGGTGCTTTGCAAGGTACCCGCCTTTTGCCATTCTCTCAAATCTCCCTTTAGCGGTCCTTCCTCTCGACTCAACCCGCCAGGTTCTGCAGGGCTTGCTGCATTGTGGCGCGGTAGCTCTCAACGGCACTCCGGCCGACCGCGGTCAGGCGCAGGCGCGTGCGCGGTTTCTTGCCGGCGTAGCCCTTCTCGATCTCGACGTACCCCGCCGCCTCCAGTTTGCTCAGGTGAGAGGATAAATTGCCGTCAGTCAGCTCGGTGACGTTGAGTACGAAGGTGAAATCGGCGCTCTCCACTGTGTAAAGCACCATCAGGATCATCAGGCGCGCCGGCTCGTGCACCAGGCGATCGACATCCGCCAGATCCCGCACACCCGGGTCGCTGCCTTCCATCTCAATCCGCCTCCGCGCGCACTGGATACTTGCGCAGGAAGCGCACCAGCAGCACGAAGCCGATCAGCAGGATGACCCCGGCCGCCATTGCCAGCGGGATCAGGACCGTCCAGCCGGCGTTGTGTGTCATGTAGACCGAGGCCAGGTTGGCCAGGCCCAGCATCCAGCCGTAGAAGTACAGGCGCGTCACGCCGTACAGGTAGCCCAGGGCGCTGAACAGGCCGCCTATCACCAGCAGCGCGATCAGCTCCACCAGGTAGCTGCGCCCGGGTGAAGCCTCGACGGGTGGGCTGGGTACCGATTCCGGGCTGAGCAGCGTCACCAGGACCAGGCCGAAGGTGATCAGCACCATCAGGACGGTGAAGACCAGCACCAGGCGTAGCTTCGGTGAACGGCGCGGTTGTGCGTAGCCGATCCTGGGTCCGCTGACGTAGCGCCGCAGGAGCAGCTCTGCCGCCACCAGCAGCGCCAGCACGCTCAGGAATAGAACCAGGTTCCATACCGGGCCCAGCAGTTCGCGGGTGACCGGATAGATGGCCAGCATCATGAAAATGCAGCCCAGCAGCAGGTCCCAGAAGCCGTCCTCGAAGTTCATCAGCTGGTTGGTTCGCCGCTGGATCTGGTTAAAGTCGGTGATCTTGGACATGATCTTTACTCCTTGGGGTTACTTTGCATCACCATTTACCTTGTATTGCAAAGTACCTTGCACTAGTATAGCAGTTTTTATCTGCCGTGTCAAGTGCCATTTAGATAACGCTTTTCTCGCTAAGGTGAACGATCATCCCCCTCACAGGGGAGCCCCACGCCAGTAGGCCGGACAAACCCCCACTTGGAGGTGGGACAGTCTTTTCCAAAAAATCACCCGCGATCTCCTCTCTTACAAAACAGAATATATGTGCTATAAAGTGTCCAGAAATCCTGCTCTTTCCCTTGTAGCCTGTCTCGCTTTTTTGCTAGTTCCGATGCCTTTGCTAGTTCCAGCGCAGAGCATTTGAACCAGGAAATAATATTTTTATTAATCCAAAAATACCCTTTTTAGGAGATCCGAAACCAAAATGCATTATTCATCACTCGGTAGGGGCGAAGCATACAAAACTTGATGCTTGAGAATTTATGCCTCTTCTTGGTATGCTTCGCTCTTGCATCAGTTCATTTCGCTCATTGGGAGATCTCTGATCCCCATTGAGCTAGCTGGCTGAACCCTGGTCCGCCGCAGGTGGACGAGTCGCCCGGTAGAATAGATCCCTCAAACGGTTAGTCACGGCCCGCCCGGGAAAAAATGTTACAAACGGTACCTGACAACCAGGGCATAACCTGCCATAATGATGAGTGATCCAATTGCTGTTCCTGCATATCTTCGCGGACGCTCAAGAAGGGAGAAAAACATGAGCGATCATCAATCAGGCATTGATCAGGGTGCCTCCGACATGTCAGATCGTATCATTGCCGCTCAAGAATCGATCAAGAAGGATATTGCTGCATTATTGGACTTGCCATTAGAGGCAAAGAGAGAGAAGAACGAGAGCATAAAGTCCATGATCTCCTACTACGCTGAGGAGACCAAGGCCATCGAGGATCGGCGCAACCGCCTGGCGGAATTTGCCTGGCAGAGTCTGGCCATAACAGTAACTGCCTCTGCCGTGGTAATTGCGCTTTCAATATCGGTTTTTGTCAAGGGATTGCTGCTGATCATCCTTGGCGCCATCATCATCACCCATATCCTGAAGCTGTTCGAATACCAGTCTCAATCCTCCTTTCGCTATCCCTTTCTCGAATTTCCCGAATTTGGCAACAAGTGGAAATGGCTTTCCAATGGCAGCCCATACCTGGCCAGCATGAAAACCAATCCTTTTACTTGGCGCAGAAGCGTCAGGGAAGACCAGCTGAACTACCTGCAGGGATTGGAAAAGTTGGTCGCCGAATACACTGAGGAGACCATCGATACGGAGCTGCAGGACAACATCATCGAGCTGTATTCATTGCAGGTCCAGAACTTCTACAAGAACCGTTTCTATCTCCGCTTGCTCAAGTATGACCGCTATACCCCGCTGATTATCCTCATAATGGTGCTGGTATATGTGATCACCATCGTCCTTTTGAGCTACACCTCTCCGGGATTTGCAGGTTTTATTTGACATATCCATCTCCTCTGGTCTGTCCCTGCTCCGTATTGGAGATCATTCCCTCCCACAAGAGTGGGGGAGGGGATTGGGGTGGGGTTGAAAATTTTTATAGTCAGTAGGCAGCTTTACAAAGCTGCCACAAGTGGATTGTCTCTCTCATCTTCCTTTAATCACTTGACACTCTTCCACCCTCCGTGGTAAACTGCGCTATCGAGTATTCCGAAAGGAGTCGAATCTTAATGATCAAAGTACAAGTCAACATGATTCGGATGCGCCTGATCGCTCCCGATAGCGGTAAGGCATTTTCCTTGTCGGAGTGCGCCTACTGATCGTTAGGTCATCAGTGTTGTAGAGATTTGACCGCCACGGGTGTGCTCCACTCCCGTGGCTTTTCAGTTAAATAGAACTGCCTTCGCCGGCCACGGGAATCCCCGTGGCTTTTTTTGTTGAGTTTAGAAGGAGGTCGCCATGACCCAGGCAATAGCAGTAAATGAGGTCTATAAGAAATTTGGTAAACCAGGTGGATCGTTCTGGAAGCAGATCCTCGGCTCGCGCACCAACGGTGATAAACCGGTCGTCGTCGCTGTTGATAACGTCTCCTTCGATGTCCAGCAAGGCGAGATCTTCGGTGTCTTGGGACCCAACGGCTCGGGTAAATCGACCCTCATCCGCCTGATCGCCACCTTGCTCCTGCCTGACAGCGGCGCCATCCAGGTCTTTGGTCATGACGTCGTGGCTGAACCCGTCGCGGTCCAGCGCCTGATCAACCGCGTCTCGGTCGAAGCCAGCTTCTTCAAGAAGCTCTCCCCGATGGAGAACCTGCTATTTGGGGCGCGTCTGTATGGCTTACAGGGCGGCGAGACCAGACAGCGCATCGAAGACATTTTGATCCGCCTGGGTCTGGAGAAGCGCGCCATCTACAAGCCGATGGAGGAGATGTCCCGCGGCATGCAGCAGAAAGTGGCCATCGCCCGCGCCCTGCTCTCGC
>JBFFIU010000332.1:0-4006 GCA_041556275.1 Anaerolineales bacterium
GTGATGTCCATCTCGCCTGCTAAGTCGGCGATGGTGCGCGCCAGCTTAAGCACCCGGTGGTATGCCCGCGCGGATAGCTGCATTTGACTCATTGCTGAGCGCATCAAGGATTGGGAGGTGGTATCCAATTGGCAGTACCTGCGCACTTCGGCCGGATGCATATCAGAATTGCAGCTCAGCGGCAGGGTATTTTGAGCGTCAGGCGCAGACCGATTGAGCTGAAAACGGCGGCGCTGGACCTTGCGCGCTGACTCGACCCGCGCCTGGACGGAGGCCGAAGGTTCACCAAAGCGGTCATCGCTCAGCTTCTCGTAATCGACCCGGGGCACTTCGACATGAATATCGATGCGGTCCAGTAGGGGTCCCGAGATGCGCTTCTGGTATCGGGTGACGGTTGAAGATGAACAGGTGCAGGCCTTGAGTTGATCGCCGTAATATCCGCAGGGACAGGGATTCATGGCCGCCACCAGCTGGAAGTTAGCCGGGAAAGTGAGCGAGCCCTGCGCCCGGCTGATGGTCACAGATTTATCCTCGATCGGTTGGCGGATCACCTCCAGAACGCGCGGTCCGAATTCGGGCAGCTCGTCAAGGAACAGAACTCCCCGGTGAGCTAATGAAATCTCTCCCGGGTTCGGCCAGGTGCCACCACCGACCAGACCAGCATGAGAAATGGTGTGGTGCGGTGCCCGGAAAGGACGGTTGCGGATCAAAGGAACGTCAGCGGGCAGAAGATCGGCTACCGAATAGATGCGGGTGACATCCAGCGCTTCATCGATCGTCATATGGGGTAGCACGCTGGGCAAAGAGCGCGCCAGTAAAGTTTTTCCTGCGCCAGGTGGACCGATCATCAGGGCATTATGTCCACCAGCAGCTGCTACTTCTAAGGCGCGCTTGACGTGCTCCTGGCCTTTGATCTCGCGGAAATCGGTTTGCACGAGGACGGGGATATCGTCTGGGGCAACATGGGGTTGAACTGGTAAACGAATGGTGCCCTCAAGGTGGGCGTGTAATTCATCTAAGGAAGGCACCGGGATGACCTCCAGGTCCGGGATCAGTGCCGCTTCACTGGCATCAACCTGGGGTATAAAGACCCGCTGGAATCCTTCCTGGCGAGCCAGGGCGGCCATGGGTAAGACACCGCGGATGTGACGCACGGAGCCGTCTAAGGAAAGCTCACCGACCACTAGAGCACCATCCAGGCAGTCAGGCGGCAGCTGCGCGGTGGCGATCAATACACCCAGCGCAATGGGCAGGTCGTAGGCCGGTCCTTCTTTGCGGACTGCGGCTGGCGCCAGATTGACCGTGATGCGTTTGCGCGGGAAGAGCAGACCTGCATTCTTGATCGCCATCTGGACGCGTTCACGGCTTTCCTGGACGGCGGCATCAGGCAGGCCGACGATAATGATGGCCGGTAATCCGTGCCCGGTGTCGACTTCGACATCCACCACAACGCCATCCAGGCCGAGGATGGCGCAGGAGAAAACTCGAGCGAGCATGATTAAAGTGTAGAAGAGGAGGGGTTAAAAGTCAATTGCATTTCAGCCGCTCTCAGGAGGAGCCTAATTTGTAATCTGAAAAATGACTGGATGTCTCAGTCACTCAAGTCAGCCTTTGGATATTCTAATTATTGTTATGGAAAAGGAGAATTTTTTTGCGTAGTCTTAATTCTGCGCGGGTTGTAAAGCGCCAACTCGCCTGCGATAAAATGCATAAGCGGATAGCAAATAGAAGACAATCGCCAGTATATACAGGCTGCGCAATCCTAAAGCCAGGGAAGCGTACTCGAAAATCCCGCCCACGACTGCTCCAATCAGGTTTGAGCCCAAAGCGATCTCAATTGAAGCTGTTTGGCTGAAAGTAATTGCGAAAACCATCCCGGCAAAAAATATCGGAATAACCTGTGATATCGTCGAAAGAGAAATCCTTAACGCCAGCGGCAACTCGAGAAAAGAACTGACCGGCAGGAAGAAATTGAGCATCAGGGAGATAATTAAGAGCAGATAGAAAGGATCGGGATTGGTTATTTTGAAGCGTATAACCACCAGATTGGCGATAACAATCATCATCAAGATGGCCGCGATCACGACTGCGTTCACGATCCAGGTCGATCCAAACAGCAATGCCATTTGAGTAATACTTTTCGTTTCCAGTAGGAAAAATGCAGCTCCCAAAAAGAAGAAATGCGCATTGAGTTTTCGGAAGTCCGGGATGACTCTCCGGGTGAGCAGCAAGCTTATTAATATCACCCCAACTAAGCCAATCAAGTATGCGCTCGGAATCGTACGGGCTTGCAAGTATAAATATGGCCAATCATCCGTTACCGGATTTAAATCACTTCGGTAGGGATAATCAGGGTGATATGTGACGAGCGGGTCATTAAGGAGAGGGGTTGATAATGGCTTGAGCGAGATCAGGAATAATATATTGTGATTTGGAAATTCGTAAACTTGTGGGGAGTGGCTGAATACATCATACAGTGTGCGATAAATTCGTTCTCCGACCCATTCATTTCCTGGGGGTACACCGAAAGATAAAGCGAGCAAGCCGTTCTCACTTAATAGATTGCGAACATCGTTCAGGCTCTCTTGAGTGTAGACAAAATTATCAAGTCGAACGCTACTGGCAGTGCTTAACAGTGTATGGGAATCAAGGCGACCAAAAACAATCAGATCGTATTTGTTGTTGTCACGCCGGAAAAATGAGCGTGCATCCTGGACCACCTGCTCAACACGATCGGGGTCACTGTATGGACTTTCAAAGTGCATTTCTTTGCCTATGCGGAGGATGGTGGGGTCGATCTCCACAGCAGTAGCCTGATGAGTACCAGCCCGAAGCGCAGCCGCTACGTCGTTACCACCACCTGCCCCCACAATCAGAACTTTATTTAAGTTCTTCGAGACTCGGAATGGGGCATCATATTCGACACGGTAATTATCAAAATGTTTTGGAGCAGTCACATAGTTCTGAGCTACAAAACTCGGATCCAGGTTCCACATTCGCTGGTGCCAAGATTTATTGACGGCGAGTTCATAACCTAAAAGTACATCATTATCATTGGGGGCATATTGTGTATTGATATCAATTCGATAATAAGGAGACCACAAAGTTCGTTCGGCACCTGTTGGCCAAAATAAGGTCAATAGTATGGGTAGCACGGCAAAGGCAGATTGAAATGCGATCAAACTTGGGCGAATTTTCCAAATGTAATACAAACCGCAGACACAAACAAACAAATACCATGCCGGTGGTGGCCACTCCAGGAAGGAGACTATTGTATATAGCAAGATTCCGGTTAGGCTGCCAAGGATATTGATCGTATAACCAGTTAAAGGTTCAAAATTGGAAAATTTCCTGGCGGTAAGCTCACCAAGAGGGATGAAGAGTACCGTGATCACTAAAAAAAGGAGCATTAGAATGGCAAAAAATAGCGCATCCAGCAGAGTGTTTACGAAAGGATTCTGGATCTCGATTGTGCCAGCCCAAATATATTCCTCGGCTCCCGAGCGGTTGAGCAGGATTATTTCACTTAGCGCGGTACGACCGAAGAATAATAGCAGTATGACGCTTATCGCTAAAAGGGGGAAGAAATAACGTTCAAACAACCTTTTATCTGGCGAGCGCTGCCTGTAGGCGAATCCCAAGCCAATACCCAAGAATGCTGCGATCAATGCAAAATTCTTGTAAAAGGCCAACATCCGTACCTCCGATGCTGCCCAGCGGATAAAGACAAGTTCGACGAATAAGGTCAAGACACTTACCAAGAAAAGATCAAACACGGCCCGTTTATTATTCATCGGTTTATGATTCCTTGAGCTTCATTATTCCTTGTTATCCCAAATTGATTTTAAGATCTGTATTCAGTCTGAACTTCGACAGACATAATTCTGCCTTAATTTTCTAACTGCCACCCCTTGGTATATGAGCTATAAATTATTCTAACTGAGATGTGGATCCCTGCCCTTGATATATTTGTTAGGCAGCTGTAATAATGGTGACGTGCAATTGA
>JBFFIU010000333.1:0-4001 GCA_041556275.1 Anaerolineales bacterium
GCATCACCTGGATAGCCCCCCTAACCGGATCCCGTCGGGTATCCATTGGTGTGGTCCCGGCGTGGGCTTCCTGTCCTGTGAAAATGATATCGTACCAGCGCATGCCCTGCACACCGGTCACGATACCAATAGTTTGCCCCTCCGCTTCCAAGATCGGGCCCTGTTCGATATGGGCTTCAAGCACCGCTTTAATTGGTCTGTCACCGACAGGTGCTTCACCGGCGTAGCCGATGCGCTGCAGCTCTTCACCCACCGTGCAACCGTTCTTGTCTTTTCTAGAATAGGCATATTCGAGATCGAAATCGCCGGCGAAAGCTCCGGAACCAGTCAACCCAGGCGCGAAACGAGCTCCTTCTTCGTTCGTCCAGGATACGATCTCCAGCGGGTGCAGCGTTGTGTTGCCCTCATCGTTCAGGGTTTCGATCGCTTCCAACGCGGCGAGCACGCCGTAAACCCCGTCGTATTTTCCGCCGGTGGGCTGGCTGTCCAGGTGGCTGCCGGCCAAAACAGGCGCCAGACCATCATCCTTTCCAGACCTGCGGGCGAAGATATTTCCCACCTGGTCGATCGTAATGGTGCATCCCGCATCCCGGCACCATTTGACGAACAGATCGCGCCCGGCCTTGTCTTCATCGGTCAAGGCGACACGACACACGCCGCCCTTGGGAGTGACACCGATCTGGGCCATCTCCATGAGCCGCTTTAGAAGCCGTTCTCCGTTTATGCGGACCTCGTTTTGTTTTATATTCATGTCTCATCTCTTTAAAGGGGAGTCATGGCCTCTGCCAAATCCGGGTAATGATCGTTTGCCAGTTTTTCCCCTGCTTCGCCAAGGCGCTTTATTCGGTTCAGTGCTCATCCCGTTCGAGAGCCAATTATAAATTCATTATAAATCAGGTCAATCAGGGCAAGAGCGGAAGCTGTGCCATTCACGTCATGCAAAGGAGTATTACCTGATTTTAAATTTCACCTGTTTGCTGCTTCTTTGTCCGCGCAAACCCCGCAGGTAAATAAAGTGGAGCCGGAAGGCACTGGCTCCACTTTCTTGGTCCCTTTTGATGTCAGTGGGTAAGAGCTGACAATCACTCCCGCTATTGACTTTCAGGTTGGACTTCAGATCCTCCTTCAGCCTTCCAGGGTGTCCCAAGCCGACGCAGCAGGAAGTAGTCCAGGCCGATGTATCCAGATACTTTCCAGGCCAGGATCAAGCCAAGGGCGACAATAAACATCATCGGGTTGGTGCTCGCAGAACCGGCCATCATGAAATTCCAGTTCATGAAAGCCCCGAAGAAAGCCGCGATGCCGGTGAATATTCCCAGGACGAGGGCAATTCCCACGATCAGCTCGCCATAAGCCACCATTGGCGCAAACCAAGTATAGGCTTCAGCATCCAACAGTGCCTGAATGAAAGAGCGATACCAATCAAATGCGATCGGCGGGCGCCCTTCGGCGGGTATGACCACGATGTTAGACCAGAACCCTTTGAGAGCCAGACCAGTTTGTGTCCAGGCAGGGTTATCGATCTTATGCAGGGCTGCGTCAATCCACTGGTAGCCCAACCACAATCGCAGGACCAACCAAAACCAGGCAGATCGTGGGCTGTTTAGCAGCCAGGACACGATGGGTGGGTCTTTGATCAATTTATCTTTGTAAGTAGTTATTGTAGCCATCTTCAACTCCTTTTCTATTGATAAATTTATTCGGCAAATCTACTAATAATATGTCCATATTTTATAGATTATGCTGCTCGTTGAATAGTAATAATTGTCACAAATATGACATCATTTATCCTCTTTAATTGTGACATTTATCACAAAGATTAGAATAATATTAAATGATATGGTTAATTAACCAGATATGATATAACTGCACCTTGAAAACATTTATCACTGGAGTTGTGCAACGAAGAAGTGATTGGGTAAAATACCCTCACTTTAATCCTGCAACTTTTTAATACCCAATTAAAAACAAGATTATCGGTCAGAAAACACGCGGATCGAGTTGAAAGAGAAGAGGTATGTCATGCTGAGATTTCTAATACCAGTTCTGCTAGTTGCCATCACGCTGAGCGCATGCGCCTCACCGGCTCAAGAGGAGCAGGTGAGCGAGCAGGAGAGCCCTAGGGTTGTCACCGTATATAGTTCACCCACCTGAGGCTGCTGCGGCAACTGGAGCGAGTACATGCGGGATAACGGCTTCACCATTCAGGTTGAAGACGATCAAAACAGGGCCACGTTGAGGTCCAGTTATGAAGTACCGCTCGAGATCCAGTCTTGCCATACAGCCATCGTGGATGGCTATATTATCGAAGGTCATGTCCCGGTAGATGAAATCGAACGTCTGTTGGCCGAGCGACCTGATATCGTTGGATTAGCCGTATTTGGTATGCCGATCGGATCGCCTGGCATGGAAGACGACCGCCAGGCGTCAGCACCATTCGATGTGATCGCCTTCGACAAAGATGGGAATACAGAGGTGTTCGCCAGCTACCCGAAGTGAGTTATTGAGTGCGAGGTTTGTACACTTTATCCGTAATTGGTTTTTGGTGCAAGACGTGAATGTCATACTTCTGATGGTGTCCTTGCCGCCGTGCCTGTATCAGCAGGTTGGCGGCTTGGGATTGTCCACAATCAGTGGTATCAAGCACTTTCGAGGTGGCATCGAGATACTGAGTTGTACCAGGATACCCGTTACGCCACCCCCTTCGACTGTGTCCACCTGGAAAGAGATAACCTTATCACCGCGCACTGTTGCGTGCGCACCTTCATATGCCAGAGAAAAGGATTTTCTGCTGGTCGGAATAACGCCATCCCCATTGCTTTAAGATCGAAATCTCCGGTATAGGTTCCACTAAGCTGGTTTGAGGTTTTAACCACCTCGCCCTCAATATCCAGGATTTTAAAGTGGTAGTCAAGATCCGGGAAGGCGACCTACAAACTAGTACTCATTCCTACCCATTCACTCCCACTGATGGGTTCTGGCACTGGCCCGCTGAATTGGAAATCATCTGCATAAGTGAACCAGCGGTCTCGTAATCTCCACCTTAGATGGCATCTAAACGGGTTTGTACGGTTTCATTCGGGTCCATGATCTGTACTTCTTTGGGAAATGTTTCCCAAGGAAATTACCGATCTGGTTATTGTAGAGTAATATGGTCGTATTTGTGCAAGGCGAAATGAACGAGAGAACCAAGAGTAATTTGGGGCTGGTGCAACTCCATAAATAAAAAACCGGACCCACATCCTTTCAGCGGGCCCGGGGTCCCCGTTCCAGATGGGTTCGCGACCTATGCACGAACAAAAAAATTATATTGGACTCGGAGACCTTACAAAATCATTGTACAAGAAAAAAAGGCGCGAGTCAAATTTTTCAATATGGGGCTTTCTTTAATGGCTGAATCATGGACGCCATACTGGAACCTAATTTGAGTAGCTGTCATGTGTCAGCCGGTTTGTTTTGCTTCCATCTGCGCATATCACGAATATATTCATCGTGCAACCGGGCATAAACGGGGGACAATCGAAGTCTGGAGACTAGTCTGGCTCCCAGTCATCCACATATTTATCAGTCAATCTATACGGGATTGGCCGATTCGTATTACAACATAAAACTTCGGTGAACCTTGAAGTCGCAAGGGTATCTCTATTGTTACTTTTTACAGCCTGGTTTGAGATTTATGGCTGTTAGGGGATGCAGCTCTGTCCGCTACCGAGAAAAGGCGGAAAGCATCTTGCAGATTCCATTATTAGGGTATTGACCCTATTTATGAAGGTTATGTTGTAAGCACAAAGGGACAAATTCTAAAGCGATTGTGATTTACTATTTGTGAAAATTGGCGTAATTTCATCGATCTGTCCGATCTAGGACAGGCGTGGATGAAATATCAGACCAGCTGGCTCAGCGCTTCCTGGTAGACGGTTTGGGTGATCTTATTCGGGGTGCAACCGTTCTTGGAGGCTCTTGCCAGCGCCCCTTCTACTGTATTGGAGATATCCCGGAAA
>JBFFIU010000334.1:0-3976 GCA_041556275.1 Anaerolineales bacterium
GGTGCTTAGAACTGCTTCTTGCGGCAAATAGCCGATGGATAATTTGCGCGCGCGTTGAATTTCCCCGTTGGATGGTTCCTCGAGACCAACCAAGATGCGCAGTAATGTGGTCTTGCCGATGCCATTTGGACCAACTATAGCGATCCGGCCACCGCGCGGTATACTTAGCGACACATTGAAGAAAATATCATCTGGCCCGTAGGATTTCGCCAGGTTTGAAGCGGTTAAAATGGACATTTGGGAACTTTGCAGCCTTAGGATTCGTCCTTGTAAGTGCTTTGGCACCATATTTGCAACAGTGGAGAATACTAATTTTACCCTAAGCAGGGTAAACACTCGGCGTGATATAATAATGTGCCTTTTCGCGGATAACAGGCAACTTTCTCGATCCCCCCGCTGCTACTTTCTTTTCTTCTCTTCTCCTGGAGGGTAAAAGGAAAGGTTTCGGCGGGTTTATCCTTTATCTCGGACGATCGATCGTCCGCTACTAGACTTGGAGATTATGGAGCAAGCTCAAGGAAAAAATACACAGATCAAGCAAACTTCCAGAAACGTCTGGATCCTGGTTGGCGTGCTGATCGTATTCTTAATCGTTGCTGGATTGACAGCATTCCTGACTTATACCAATGTCAGAGATTTTGTCTCCGCCTGGAACATCACCGATTTACCGGGCATTGTGGTCAATCCATCTGCAGACCCCACTCAGAATTCTCCCGAGGTTGATCTCGAGGTCGCAGCGCCGCCGCCCCCGGTCAGCGCACCGGAGCCGAAAGCCTGGGATGGCGCCAGCCGGGTTAATATCCTGGTGATGGGTCTGGACTATCGCGATTGGCTTGAGGGAGAAGGAGCTCCGCGAACGGATACGATGATCCTGTTCTCGGTCGATCCGATCACCCGTACTGCGGGTATTCTCTCGATCCCGCGCGATTTATGGGTCAGTATGCCCGGATTTCAAGAACCAGATCGGATAAATGTCGCCTACCGCTTTGGTGAAACATACCAATTACCGGGTGGCGGTGCAGAACTGGCCATGAAGACCGTGGAGGGAGTGCTTGGATTGAAGATCGATTACTACGCGCTGGTCGACTTCTATTCATTCGAGAAATTTATTGATGAACTTGGGTTTATAGAGATAGATGTGCCCAGAAACATTTGGGTCGACCCGATCGATGGGGAGACAGTTAAGTTAAAGAAGGGTGCCCACGACCTCCCCGGAAACCTGGCTCTGGCATATGCCCGCGCTCGCAACACAGACGGGGGCGATTTCGACCGGGCTGAACGGCAGCAGCAGGTGATCATGGCCATACGTAAACGTATCCTGAACGCGGAAATGCTGCCGCGCCTGGTTGCGCGTGCGCCAGCGATATATGAACAAATCGCATCAGGCATTCAGACCAACCTTACCCTGGAGCAGGCCATCCAATTGGCCTGGTTAGCACAGCAAGTCCCCGAAGAAGAGATCAAGCACGGGTCAATCGGGGCCGAGCATATCAACTTTGGAAAATCACCGGATGGAGATGACGTTCTGAAACCCAGACCAGAACAGATCCGCATATTGCGGGATGAGATATTCACTAACTCTGGACCCACCAGCCCTGCCGTGGTTGATACTGATCCACAGGAGCTGATGCAGCTCGAGAATGCCACGATATCGGTGCTCAATGGCGCTGGTACACCAGGTTTGGCGACGCGCACAACAGAATACCTGGCTGCGCAGAACGTGAATGTGGTTAACACTGGTGATGCTCCGGAACCTTACAATGAGACAACCATTGTTTCATATACCGGGAATCCATATACGCTCAATTATTTAATTGAATTGATGAACATTTCGCCCAATAGAATTTATAATCGCTATGATCCCTCGAGTGAGGTGGATTTGGCCATTTTCCTGGGTTATGATTGGGCAAATACGAACACTATGCCGTAAAGATTTAAACCTTATGGATCGCAGTCAAGAATACAACTCCAAACCAAAAACTCCCATAAAATCAAAATGGTTGCTGGTTGGATTATCTACCGCATTTATTCTGGCCGCCATCTTCACCGTCTGGCTGACCTATTCCGTTGTGCGTGAGATGTTCTCCTCGTCCAGCACCATTCTCGCCCCTGAACTGATCCTGGAAGATCCTCAGAGCGCAGTTGATGCGGTCTTAGAGGGTGAATTAGGAGTGCAGGGAGAAACACCCTTACAATCTTCTGGTGGACCGGCCCCTGTACCGTGGGATGGGAACAGCCGCATTAACGTGCTGGTGATGGGATTGGATAATCGTGATAGGGATAATCCATACGATGTCCCCCGTACTGACACACTGATCCTGTTTTCACTCGATCCAGAGAGCCGTACGGCGGGTATGCTCTCTATTCCCCGCGATCTGTGGGTGGCTATCCCCGGGTTTGACCACAATAAGGTCAACCAGGCCTACCGTTTAGGAGAGATTTACGATGTGCCTGGCTTGGGCCCCGGACAGGCGATGCGAACGGTTGAGGAACTGCTGGGTATGGAGATCGATTATTATGCCCAAGTTGATCTTTTAGCTTTTGAGGGATTCATCGATGAATTAGGTGGTATCTCCGTTGAAGTCACCGAAGAGATCGAAGTCGATCCTTTGGGCGCGAACAATACGCAAGTATTGTCGCCAGGTGAACAGGTGCTTCCCGGGTGGGTTGCCCTGGCATATGCCCGTGCCCGCAATACTATCGGCAGCGATTTCGACCGCGCTGAGCGCCAGCAGCAAGTGGTAATGGCTATTCGGGATCGCATCCTCAGCGCTGAACTGCTGCCGGGTTTGATTAAAAATTCACCTGCTATTTATGAGAATCTCTCTTCCGGGATCAGCACCAATCTGACTTTGACGCAGCTGGTGCGTCTGGCCTGGTTCGCTCACCAGATCGAAGAAACCAACATCCGCCGGGGCATTATCGGTGTTGATCAGGTTGAGTTCGGCTTTTCTTATGATGGGCAAGATATCCTGCGACCCCTTGCAAATGAAATCCTTCAATTACGTGATGAGATATTCACCATTTCTGGGCCAGTGGTCCCCCTGGCTACGGAAGCTGTGTCTCAGGAGCTGGTCAGTGAGGAATATGCTTCGGTGCTGGTCCTGAACGGTACTCTTTCGCCTGGACTGGCCTCCCAAACTGCTGATTATCTCCGGAATTCTGGTATTGAGGTGAATGAACCGGCCAATGCCGAGACGCTTTATTCAAATACCATCCTGATCGACTATACTGGAAACCCCCACACAATCGAGATGATTGTGACCCTGATGAGTATCGCCCCGGAGAACGTTTACCATCGTTTTGATACCCAGGGTCCAGCAGACATCGTGGTGATCACCGGAGACGATTGGGCAAACGATAATCCCATGCAGTAGGGCTGGCTTCAAATATCTGGCATATCCCAATAAACCAAAACCGGAGACACCCAGCGCGGTGAAAGATCATGGAAACGCTGACGGGCTCAGTTGAGCGCATCACGTATTACAATCCGGAAAACGGGTACAGCGTGGTCCGGCTGCGACCCGATCAAGCCCTGGCAAGCATCACTCAACAGAAAGATCTGGTCACTATCACGGGCAACCTGCCGGAACTGTCACCCGGAGAGCACCTGCGCCTGACCGGTAAGTGGACCAATCATCCCAAGCATGGCCTGCAATTTCAATCGGAAACCTGTGAACAAGTCCTACCAGCCACTGTGGCTGGCATCAGCAGGTATTTAGGCTCTGGGTTGATCAAAGGCATTGGACCGCGCCTGGCCGAACGCATCGTGGATCAATTTGGCGACCAGACACTCGAGGTGATCGAAAATCGAACTGAGCTGCTCTTAGAAGTACCCGATATCGGTCCGAAGCGTTCACGCGCTATCGCCAGCGCCTGGGAGGAACAAAAGCAGGTTAAAGAGATCATGCTCTTCCTGCACAGCCACGATATCAGCACTAACCTGGCGATCAAGATTTATAAGCAGTACGGCGAC
>JBFFIU010000335.1:0-3948 GCA_041556275.1 Anaerolineales bacterium
GAAGGACTAGGGTTGTTGAATCCGAAGAAACGATAGCCTTCAAAATCTGTAATTCCCACCGATTTTGCCCAGGTTAATATTTTCTCCCAGGCCTCATATTCGGGTTGTTCCCCGAATCCAAACGCACTGGCTACGCGCATCGGCTCTAATTTCACTATCCGCACATCTAATTCTGACATCGATATCCTCCATTTTATTTTGTATATTCTCTGTCTACATTACACCACTACATGTCATTGCGATGGAGCGAAGCGACAGAAGCAATCCCCAAGACAATTTCCTTTTCAACACTTGAAAGGAGACTGCTTCTCAAAGCCTGTCCTTGGTCGGACAGACCGAGGGCCTATCCTGAGCAAAGCGAAGAGATCGCTCGCAGTGACACAAACAATCAAAAAAACTTGCTTCCATGATCACAAACCTTCAAAATCATCCTAACACAATATACCTGACACCATATGTCAGGTATTAATGGTAAGATGGGGATGATGAGAGCCGATCGTTTATTAGCCATGCTTATGCTGCTGCAGGACCGGGGTAAGCTCACCGCCGGGGAGCTGGCTGCTGAACTGGAGGTCTCTGAGCGCACGATTTACCGGGACATGGACGCCTTAAGCACCGCCGGGATACCGGTATATGCTGAACGCGGTCCAGGTGGCGGTTGTGCGCTGGTAGAGAGTTATCGCACCGACCTGACCGGTCTCTCACAGGATGAAGTTCGCGCCCTCTTCATGCTCAGCGTCCCCGCCCCACTGGCTGAGCTAGGCTATGATCATGACCTGAAAGCTGCGCTGTTGAAGCTTTCGGCAGCTTTACCTGACCCACAACGAAGAGTGGGATTTAGAACCCGCCAGCGCATTTACCTGGATGCTTCTCCCTGGTTCCCGGTTGCAGAACGACCACCACATCTGCGCACGATTCAACGCGCGGTGTGGGAAGAGCACAAAGTTAGAATGACTTATCGCTTGGCATTTGACGCTCAGGTTGAGCACCTTATCGAACCATACGGACTGGTGGCAAAATCGCACGATTGGTACTTGATCTTTTCCATAGACGGGGATATCTTCGTGCGTAAAATTAATGATGTTCTGCAAGCCAGACTTACCCAAGATGCGTTCTCTATACCGGCTGATTTTGACCTGGTAGAATTCTGGACAAGCTGGTGCCAGGAATATCAAAGTAACCAGCCGCAATATCTGGTCCGCATGCGTATGCATCCCGATTTACTCCGTTATCTGCACATCGTCAACGACCCCATTATTCAAGCCATCCAGACAGTTGATCAACCCGATAGTGAAGACTGGCAGGTGGTGATATTAAAATTTGATATTTTTGAATCGGCTCGAACACGGGTTCTAGGTTTTGGTGGAGCGGTTGAAGTGCTCGAACCAGAAGCGTTGCGCCGGAGTATTCAAGACTTTGCAAACCAGATCATCAAAACCTACCATGCATAAATCCTTCATTTGGTTGGTAAGAATTGTCAGTAGATGGTTGTCAATATGGCAGATCATTTACAGGAATCCAGATTAAACCCAGCTGAACTGCGCGCATCAATCTGCACAGAGATCGCAGAAACGAGAAGAGCCTTTCACCAGTTTTTAAAACGACTCTTTGATCAAGATCTTGAATTGAGGAGCTATTTCCCAGCTTGGTCTGTCGGTGAGTTACTGTACCATATGAGTACAACTCCGAAAAATCTTCCCAATGACCTCAACTTTATCCGGCGACTTCAGCGTATCCCGAAGATACACAATAGACCATTCAACTGGCTTCACGAATAAATCACTAGACGCGGTGCCCGTAACGCCATCAGGGACTATCTTGTTGAACAATATCAGCTGGGACATGAGAAGATAATTCGCGCTCTAGAAAGCATCCAGGATGGTGAGTGGCATCTAGTTGTAGCCTAACCGGATTGGAATCCACTCTTAAGCGGTCGTGTTACCATCATTAGACTGTTTCGCTATATCACACTGCATTTCGAATCTCACACCAGGAATATCCGCCTGGCAATAACAAATAATAATGTCCACTCGTGAATAAAGGTAAGAAGTAGCGTGAAAAGCGATAAATACATAAATCTCGCTGACCGGCCTAGTCTGATCCCTCAGTTGGCTCGATGGTTCTATAAGGAATGGGGACAAAACAACCCGCACCTGTCATTGGAAACCGTTGAAGGAAAGCTTAGAGATAGGTTAAATCGGGAAAAGATTCCTCTCGTTTTGGTATTATTGCGGGACGACTTACCTATCGCTAGCGCCAGCCTGAAAATCCGGGAAATGGAGACCCACCCGCAGTACCTGCACTGGCTTGGATCGGTATACGTGTTGCCGGAATATCGCAGTCAAGGCATTGGAACCGAACTGGTTCAGTATGCCGCTTCTGAAGCCAGGCGGCTGGGTGTCCAGGATTTGTACTTGTATACCCGCCACCGGGAAAGGTTTTACGCTCGCTTGGGTTGGAAGCCTATCGAAAGACCCATTTATGATGGGCGTCCAGCTGTGATCATGTCACGTAAATTAATCGAAAAACATAAAGGAAAATTGTTATGAATGGTAATGAAATTGCTACGCTCGGGGGAGGTTGTTTCTGGTGTCTCGACCCGATCTACGCCGAACTGGTCGGCGTAGAGAAAGTCGAAGTCGGCTATTCCGGTGGAGAGGTAAAAAACCCGAGTTACGAGCTAATATGCACGGGAACAACTGGGCATGCGGAAGTCGTCCAGGTGACATTCGATCCAAAGATTATCACCTTTGAAGAGATACTGAAGATCTTCTTCACCATACATGACCCAACGACGCTCAATCGTCAGGGTGCAGATGTAGGCACTCAATATCGCTCAGTGATCTTCTACCATGATGAAACTCAAAAAGAGACTGCCGAACGCGTGATCCAGGAAATCTCAAGAGAGGAAATTTGGCACGATCCGATCGTCACCCAGGTATTACCATTTGATGTTTACTATGTTGCTGAGGATTACCACCAGGATTACTTTAAGAACAATCCTAATCAGGGATACTGCCGGGTGGTGATCGCACCCAAGGTTGCCAAGTTCCGCAAAACTTATCTGGAAAAGCTAAAATAAGTTTCTCTATTCACTTCCCTAATCTACTGAAAATCTAAACCCCGGAAACTCCCCCTCGTTTCCGGGGTCCACCCAAACCCCCAACCGAACCCTTGATTGGTAAAACGATGTTTAGTTGCGAGGATCTTTTGATCAAAATCTATCATTTCTCGCAGCGAGGTATTGTCCGGATAGACTTACCTGAAAGACCAGCGCGGCATTCTTACCGCTGCCGAGAGCTTTTCTCGGACATCAATCAGCTTTTCCAGGATAACCAGCCGACCATTACTCTTTTCAGCATCTTTTTTGGATAACTGGCTCAATAGCCTGGCATTTTCTGCTGCCTTCAGAATTCGCTCACGATTTTCTCTCTCGACGGCTTCAACCAGATATGGATTCGTTTGAAACATGTTTAGCACTCCTTCAGCAAAGTTTGTAATCCTAATTTCTAGAGTGACTATAGCAAAATACAGGAACATTGTCAGTTATCTTTCAGGCGAATTGAGAGTGATATGGTGATAACTTCACTGTGATTTACTTCACATCACTGGAATGAACAATTTCCAGTAGAAATCAATAGAGACCGCCCCACTTTCGGAACAGTCCCTTGATCTTTGAAACTTGAAAACTTAAATCACAAATTCCCCGTTCTTGTAAACCAATTCCCCATCGACCTGGATCTGCGAATCCTTTCTCAAATCACAGATCATGTCCCAGTGGATATCACTTTTGTTCTGGCTCCCCGTCTCTGGATAGCCAGCGCCCAGCGCCATGTGGAACGTACCGCCGATCTTCTCATCGAACAGGATGCTTTTGGTGAAGCGGTCGATCTCGAAGTTGGTGCCGATGGCAAACTCGCCAATATAGCGCGAGCCAGCATCTGTGTC
>JBFFIU010000336.1:0-3948 GCA_041556275.1 Anaerolineales bacterium
CCGGGTGCCAGCTGTGAGTGCGCAATTTCGCTGGCGTCGAGTGATCCCCGGTGATTATGAGAACATCTGGATTTAGATCTAATAGGCGTGGCAGCGCATTATCGACTCCTTCAATCACCTTGGCTTTGCCTTCAAAGTCACCATCTTCACCTTTGCTGTCAGTCTTTTTGATGTGGATGAAGAAGAAATCGTACTCCTCCCAAACCGCGGCTAATGCTGAAAACTCGTCTTCAGGAGTCTCCCCGGGGAATTGGATCACCTGCATGCCAACCAGGCTGGCTACTCCTTTGTACATCGGGTACACAGATATTGCAGCAGCGTTCAAACCGTAGGAATCTTTGAATGTAGGCAATTTAGGGTCGCTTGAAAAACCGCGCAAGGTCATACCGTTGGCTTTCGCTTCATTAGATAACGCCGCCCTGGCCTCAGCTATCCACTTATTGAATAAATCTGCAGTGTGAACAGCAGCGGATGTCCGTGCTTCAGGTTTCAGGGGAGGAACCCCGGTACGCTGTGGATCGGTATCGTCAATATCAGGATCGAGACCATCACCCCGCATGACGACCGCGAAACGATACTCTTTCACATGCCGTACTTCAGTATTCACACCAGGGATTGAGACTTTTGCAATTTTGTCAACCAATGGCAAAGCTTCTTCCGTGGAGATGCGTCCTGCTCTGCGATCGGAAATGTTGCCGTTTTTATCCAGGGTGCAAAAATTTCCACGCGCGGCCACATCGCCCGATTTAACTTGTAAACCGACGCCAACAGATTCAAGAACGCCTCGTCCAATTTCATAATGAATAGGATCATAGCCAAAGAGAGCTAAATGAGCCGGGCCAGATCCGGGTGTTATACCTGCCCGAATCGGTGTAACTTGGCCAAGCGTGCCTTCAACGGCCAGCCGATCCATTATTGGTGTGTGGGCTGCTTCCAATTCAGTCAGCCCTCCCGCATTGAGGGGGAGACCTCCTAAACCGTCGAGGACTAATAAAACGATTTTGCTTTGCGAAGGATGTAATAATGGTGGTATATAATCGAATGGCATTTTTTGATATTCCTTTTCAGGACTCGTTTTTTAGGGCGTAGAGTGGTCATTTCCAAGTCTCTACGCCCTATCATTGTTTGTATTCAGTTTATGTATTTGATTTATTAGCTATTCGTTACCTACCCAGAATAGCTGGTGCCTGATGGCAAAGAATCAACGGATCGCCAGTTCGCTCTCCCGGTCAAATATATGCATATTTTCCATATTGAAGACCACTTGCAATTCTTCACCGATAGATACTCTCGTTCGTGGATCGACTCGTGCAACATAATCATGCTCACCTGACTTCAGGAAGAGGAAGATCTCATTCCCCATCAGCTCGGTGATGTCCACTTTGGTTTCGACGGGCTGAGCGATAATGCCTCGCGGGGCAAATTCAGGATTGAGGATATCCTCCGGACGGATGCCGAAGATGATGGATTTATCGACGTGACCCTCATATACGCTTTTGCGATCCTCGGGGATCTCTAAGACAAATGCATCTGCATCAACAAACAGCTTGCCATCGCTCTGCTGGATCTTCGCCGGGAAGAAGTTCATCGCAGGTGAACCGATGAAACCGGCCACAAATAGATTGTCAGGCCGATCATAGAGGTTTTGAGGGGTGTCGATTTGCTTCAATATGCCGAATTCCAAGACCGCGATCCGTGTGGCCATGGTCATGGCCTCGGTCTGGTCGTGGGTTACATAAATGAAGGTAGTAGCGAGCTGCTGGTGTAATTTACTGATGTTAGCCCGGGTTTCGACGCGCAGTTTTGCGTCTAGGTTGGATAAAGGCTCGTCAAAAAGGAAAACCTTAGGCTCGCGCACGATGGCACGTCCTACCGCTACTCGCTGCCGTTGACCACCGGACAGCTGTCGGGGTTTTCGGTCGAGTAAATTCTCGATCCCCAATATTTCACCTGCTTCCTCAACCCGTCTTTTAATTTCATCTTTGGGAGTCTTACGCAGTTTGAGGCCGAACGCCATGTTGTCATAAACCGACATGTGGGGGTAAAGCGCATAGGATTGGAACACCATGGCGATGTCCCGATCTTTGGGAGGTACATCATTAACTACCTGGTCGCCGATCAAAATCTGGCCATCAGTTATGTCTTCTAAGCCAGCCAGGCATCGCAGGGCAGTAGATTTGCCACAACCCGAAGGACCGACAAGGACGAGAAATTCCTTGTCTTCGATGGCAATGTCCAGGTCGTTAACAGCGAGGACTTCCCCGAAGCGCTTCGTGACGTGATCATACGTTACACTAGCCATTGGATACATCTCCTTTCTGAAAGAGTATAGTGAATTGATTATATTCCTAATTTAGAGAAAATGCAAACAAAGGCGTAATCTATCTCAAATCAACAGTTTTTTCAAATAAGCTTGCTGATTTTCAACGCTCGTCATACAATGAACTCATGGCACGCTCTAAGAATGTGACCCCTATTCGTAAGCAGTATCTCGAGATAAAAAGACAATACCCGGATACGATCGTATTCTTTAGATTGGGAGATTTCTACGAAACATTTGACGAGGATGCGGAAACGACATCTCGTGAACTCGATATTGTGCTGACTTCCCGCAATGTTGCCAAAGGTGTGCGGATCCCTATGGCAGGAATACCCTACCATGCATTGGAAAACTACTTGTCGCGTTTGATTGAGAAAGGTTACCACGTAGCAATCTGTGACCAGGTAGGGGATCAACCTGTCAAAGGGTTGGTGCCAAGAAAAGTCACTCGCGTGGTGACGCCTGGGACAATCGTTGAACCTGGATTGCTGCCAGGTGATGAGAACAATTACCTGGTCAGTCTAGTCGTTCAAGATGAACATGCCGGTGTGGCTTATGTAGATATTACGACCGGGGAATTTTATGTGACCGAAATCAAAGCCAGTGATATTTCTGCTGAAGTGAGAGCGGAGTTGATTCGCTTGCATCCAGCAGAAATATTGCATCCCGATTCGTATTTTATGGGGAATGGAATGCCAGGTCACAATACTCCCTGGCCGGGTTGGCGTTTTGAGCATGAGCGTTGCCAGCAGGCGCTGCTTGATCATTTTCAGGCTGCCTCACTGGATGGATTTGGTTTGAGTGGTATGCCTCTGGCGATATCCGCAGCTGGAGGAGTTATCCAATATCTCGAGGAAACACAACCAGCTGCCCTGAAATTGCTTACTGGCTTAGCTACTTACGAGCTAACTGAATTCATGACTCTGGATGCAGCCACACGTCGCAATCTAGAATTGACCGAAACCATTCGGAGAGGAAAGAAGACAGGTTCATTGTTGGGTGTATTGGATCACACCATAACCGCGATGGGCCGCAGGTTGATCCAACAATGGGTGAGTAAACCTCTGCTGGATGCCGATCAAATCCACCAGAGGCAGGCTGGGGTTGCATTTTTCGTCTCAGAAGGGCTTAAGCGAGCTGAGCTGAGATCCGCTTTGAAACCCCTGGCTGATCTTGAACGACTTACCCAACGTGTGGTTGGGAATTCTGGCCAACCGCGCGATCTTGTCGCCATGCGCAGCACATTGCAGCAACTGCCGGGTATAAAAGGATTGTTACCTGAAAATGAACCTGCTTTGAATGAGGTGATCGAAGATCTCTCCTTATGCGCGGAGGAGCTGAATCTGATCGAATCAGCCCTGGATGATGATCCTCCTGCGACGCTTAAAAATGTTGGCGTGTTCAGGGCTGGTTTCTCAGCCGAGTTGGATGGAGTGATAGAGAGATCTCAACATGCACGCGAATGGATCGCCAACCTAGAAAAGGTCGAGCGGGGAAGGACAGGTATAAAGTCTCTCAAGGTGGGATACAACAAGGTCTTTGGATACTATATTGAAATTACCAAAGCTAATGCCGAAATGGCTCCAAAGGAGTACATCCGTAAGCAGACATTGGTCAACGCTGAACGC
>JBFFIU010000337.1:0-3936 GCA_041556275.1 Anaerolineales bacterium
CAATTTGGGCAACAACAATTTGGCAATCGTGATGAATGATCAAGGGCTTGTAATTCTTCCTCTGGTATGCCAGCGATTTCACCTGCGTTATGGATCAGATTCAACAGGCGATGATCACTAACCTTGTAAAAAACAAAACGCCCTTCTCGTCGAGATTTAAGTAATTTTGCTTTGCGTAAAGCCATCAAATTTTGAGATATGTAAGCTTGTTTATATCCCAGGATAGCTTCCAGGTGGCATACACAAGCTTCCCCTTCGCCGATTGCCATCAAGATCAGAATACGGGGAGGTTTACCAATTGTGTCCAATAACCTGCTGATCGATTTTTCTGGTACACGTTTTTTCATATTCGTAACTCCGAATATATTATAACCACATATTCCAATTTAGGAATATGTTGATTGTCATAACTGAGGTGTGATTAATGTTATTGTCTTCATTACTGATTATGACAAAATTAAGGTTTTATAGATTTATGGAATTACCTTTTCATCCCTACAATCTCCTACCCACTATTCACTTAGTTATATTTGGTATTAGCTGATACTAGGTAGATGGTCGAAAGTCTCTGGGAAATTGAAATCGCGAGCGAGCAATAGCGAGCGTGGCGATCTCCCTCAAAGGATCCTTTAGAATGAAGTTTATTGGGATTGCTTCGGAGCTAAGAACGCCCCGAGCTATTGACATTATCTGTTTAGTTATTCATGACGGTTTACTTACATGTGAATATAGGGGGTACATTTACGACTGAAAAAAGCCTTCCCTATCCGCATCGGGTACCGATAACTCAGGGGTATCGCCTGGGTATCGGAGAACAGGGTTCAGGTACTCGTGCCATCTGCATCCTGATATCATCCGTACGACACCCGTCAACACGTCTCGATTGAGACGAGATACTTGTTTTGTCAGCGCAGCACAAAAATGATTTGACATCTACCTAAAATGAGTCAATAATAGATATACACATTTAGCCCACTGGATAAAGTGGGGGGTTTCTGTGAAAGGGGAGAAATCATATGATGTCTTGGTACACAGCCAAACTCTGTGACATTGAGTCCTACCTGGACAGCTTGCATATCTACTATCATCCAAAACCGCTGTCAACTGGTCAGCGGTTTCTTATTTTCAGGAGGATCTCCCACGTGAACATCAAACATCTTGTAATTCTCCCAGGAATATCGTCCCTGGTACGATCATTAGTTCTAGTATTGTTGCCGCGGGAGTCCATATGACGGAACAAAGTAGCCCAAACTCTGTATCAGTGAATACCCATGGAGTTCTTATTAAAGAGGATCTGAGATGACAAAAAATAATAATTACTTCTTGATGGTCGCAACAATACTTGCGGTGGGTTTACTCGTCGGACTGGTGTTCTCATTCAGCACTGTCCAGGCATCGAATGTTGATGAGGTATTTGGTGAAATGGGCGCATCACTTGAGCAGAGCTACCGTATGGTCTCAGTAGCTGCTTCAAATGAGCCCAATTCATCCGGGGAGATCGTATTCAGCAGCTCGCCGGCTGCGGTGAGCGCAGGTTGTACTCTGGATACGACGAATGTAGTCTCATACTGGCCTCTCGATACAAATTACAATGACACTATTGGAACAAATAATGGATCATGCATGGGTACAGCCTGCCCAACAACGGTGACCGGTGCGGCTGCAGATGGCAGATTCTTCATCGATACTGATGAGGATATCGTTAATGTACCATCCACAACAGATTTTGATTGGGCGAATGACGTAGATTTCAGCGTCGGATTATGGGTCAAAACCACACAGGATTGCTCGGGGAACAAGGTCTTTTTTGGAAGATATAGAAATGCTCCGACAGGTTATGGCAGCTGGTGGCTGGGCTGTGTCCCTGGAGGATACGCTCGCTTCCACCTGCGGGATTCCGATAACGTTAATCGTAGGACAACCAGTTCTACTCCAATTAACGATGGAAAGTGGCACTACATCGTCGGCGTGCGCGATGGAGCAGCTGACCAGAACAAGATCTTCGTTGATGGTGTTCTGGAAAGCATTGAATCAACCCCAGGATATACTGGTATGTTCGCCAGCGATGATGTGATCACAATGGGTGGGTATGACGAGTCGTCCATGAACGAATATTATTTAAGCGGAGTCCTTGACGAAGTCGCTGTTTTCAATGTCGCATTGACAGCGTCAGATATCAGCACATATTTGGGCACCTGTTCTTTTACACCAGATGTGGGTGATGTCGCATTTGTAACCGACGAAGATATATCCATCGATATCACCGGGACGGAATTGCTGGCTAATTCCGGGGGCGGGTTAAGCATTGATTCAATAGCTTCAACCTCTGAGCAAGGCGGTACCATTACTGGTTCTAACCCTTATACTTATAACCCCCCATCGGGCTACAGCGGCACCGATTTCTTTTCCTTTGTGGCGATAGATGGAAGCTCCAACTCTGCAGAAGGCCATGCAGTCATCATGGTCAATCCAATAGAAGCACCGGATGTTGAAGTTCCCGCTGATCAGACGAATGATGAGGGTGATGTAGTATCTCTGCAAATCAATGCTACCGATCCACAAGGGCAGGATATGACCTACGAGGCGACCGGTTTGCCCCCCGATCTGACGATCGATGAAAACTCTGGGTTGATCAGCGGCACGATCGCTTATACGGCTTCTCCGAACAGCCCATATGACGTTACTGTCACGGTCACGGATACGGATGACAACGCCACCAGTGTGAATTTCACCTGGACGGTCAATCGGGTGAACCAACCTCCGGAGGTCACAAACCCTGGCGACCAGATAGATGCGGAAGGGGCTGTTGTATCTCTCCAGATTGTGGCGACCGATCCCAATGATGATCCCCTCACTTATGGGGTGACGAATCTGCCGGATGGCTTAGGCATCGATACCTCTACGGGTGAGATCAGCGGCACGATCGCTTATACGGCTTCTCCAGACAGCCCATACGCAGTGACTGTATCGGTTGATGATGGCGAGGCAGCACCTGTGGAACCTACTTTTTTATGGACGGTTAATCGCATAAACCTGCCTCCAGATGTAACGAATCCCGGGGATCAATCCGATGTGGAAGGGGTTGTTGTATCTCTCCAGATTATGGCGAGCGATCCCAATGATGATCCCCTCACTTATGGGGCGACGAATCTGCCGGATGGTTTAAGCATCGATACCTCCACGGGTGAGATCAGCGGCACGATTGCTACTGGCGCCAGCGATTTCAGCCCATACAGCGTGACTGTGTCGGTTGATGATGGGGAGGCACCTGCGGTAGATGTGACCTTTGAATGGACGGTTGGGCGCGACAACTCTCCACCGGAGGTCACAAATCCTGGTGACCAATCCAATACAGAAGGAGACACTGTTTCACTGCAAATTGTGGCCACTGACCCGGATGGTGACTCGCTGGAGTTCAGTGCAATCGGGTTACCATCTGGATTGAGCATCAATACCTCCACGGGATTGATCAGCGGTGTAATTGATTCTGGTGCCAGTGCTTCCAGCCCATATAATGTTACCGTGTCGATTGATGACGGAATTGCTGCTCCTGTACAAGAGATGTTCAAGTGGACTGTTGCACGTGACAACTCTCCACCGCAGGTCACAAATCCTGGTGACCAATCCAATACAGAAGGAGACACTGTTTCACTGCAAATTGTGGCCACTGACCCGGATGGTGACTCACTGGGGTACAGTACACTCGGGTTGCCACCTGGATTGAGCATAAATACCTCTACAGGATTGATCAGCGGTGTAATTGATTCTAATGCCAATGCTTCCAGCCCCTATAATGTCACCGTATCAGTTGATGATGGATATGCTGCTCCTGTACAAGTGATGTTTACTTGGACAGTTGAGAGTCTGATGAATTATATTTACTTGCCAGTGACCTTTCGCTACTGCCCCAACTTCTTTGATGATTTCAGCGATCCC
>JBFFIU010000338.1:0-3908 GCA_041556275.1 Anaerolineales bacterium
GACTCATTAGAAGCGATAAACCCGAGAGGATGGTTGCGAGAATTATCATGATAACCTCTGAATGGAGTCATACACCGCTTTTCTATACGCCACCTCACGGGGATCAGGAAACAGTTGAAAACCCATTTTGTTAGGCGCCCAGGCATACCCCAGCTCCAGGTCCGGGTCCGCAAACCCAAAAGAGCCGCCAGCTCCTGGGGCACCAAAAGCCTTTCCATTCAAGCCAAAGGGAAAACCCGGGAAGGGTCGAAAATAACCCAGAGAAAAACTAATCTCCCTTTTGAGCACCAGGTCATAAGTTCCCTTTCTTGGAGGAACGGGCGCTTTGATGAGTTCTGTCATGGTATTTGGCTTAAGTCCCAGTTTCTTTCCCCCGGTTGCCAGGTCCGAGTAGATTTTCGCCACCCCTCGAGCCTCCCCGATGCCGTTCATGGAGGGTAGTTCCAGGGGCCAGAAAATAGGAGAGTCTACATTAGTAAAGGCAGGAAGTTTCGGATTATTAAATGTCCGCACGAAAAGGGAATAAGGGTTAAGCATGGAGAGTACAACTTTTAACGGCCAGGAACGAATAAAGGACGTAAAAGAGGTTGGTTTAGATAGATAAACGCGCGCAATTCGCTTTTGGTCAAAATCATCGGGCAAACCGATATAAAATTCGGCCCCGCATGGTTTGGCCACCTCGTCAGCAAAAAACTGCCCAATAGTTCTGTTTTTTGGATCCACCCTCCGTATCAGTTCCCCCTCATACCACCCAAGGGATATGGCATGGTAACCGGAACGATCCCCGGGGATCCATTCAGGGGTTTGCCGGACCAGAATATCGGATAGAGCGTCCAGATCCCCGATAATATCCGTTGTCAGATCTTCATTTATCGCTGCTAATCCTGCCTGATGGCCCAGCAGCTGGCGAATAGTGATAGCTTCTTTGCCTTTTTGAGCAAACTCAGGCCAGTACTCTGAAACGGGTTCGTCATAATCAAAGAGTCCCTGAGAGTGAGCCACAGCCATAGCTGTGGCAGCCATGCCTTTAGTGGTTGAATACATTATTACCACCGTGTTTTCTTCCCAGGGTTCCTCAGACTCCAAGGCTTTTTTTCCACCCCAAATATCCACAACTTTTTCTCCCTTCCAATAGGCCGCACAGGCAGCTCCTGTGTCGTATCCATTGCTGAGGTTTTTCTCAAAAGCTTCGCGTACCCCCTCAAACCCGGGAGCAACATTGCCCTTTACTATTGCCCTTTCCATAGTATTTCTCCTTCTTGCATATTTAGTGAGCAATTCCAACTTGAAACATGGCTTCTTGGCCAAAACAGGGTGATCCCAATCTTTTGCAACTTCATTTCTTATCCCTCATTTATTTGCCATGAGCGCCAGAAATCGATCCACATCGTGCAGCGCCGACAGAGCTGCCGGGTTTATCTGGGGTGGTTGGTCTCTACGCAGCCATGCTTGCGTTGCTGCGCAGTAGGACAATACCCAGCCAGACGAACCAGATGAGTTGGCTTATTCCAAAAAGACCTGTCAGGTCCGTGAGCCCAGGGAAAAGGGAAAGGATTCCCACCACGCCAACCAACAGGCCGAGATAATTGAGAACCTTGGGCAGTCCACCGGCCCGCAACGCGGCCCAACTGATTAGCAATGTCCATAAACCGCCCAAGATTTCGCCATTCCCATTTCCGATACCATTTGCCACAGTTTCAATTCCCAGCCAGGTCAGCGCAGCTTGTGATGGATCTTCAGCATAGAGCGCCACAACTGGAGCAATCCCTGCGTTGGCAATCATGCCGCTGGCAACTAGCGATCCAGCCCAGATCACACCGATCACGGTAGCCACCTGTGCGAGGGCCGCTGCGCCAGATTTCAAGCGATCGTACAGCGCCAACGCCAGGATGACCAAAATGACACCAAAGAATACGTACATCACCAGGTTTGTCACAAAAGTAACCATCTGCATCTCAACAAGCAAGGCTACTTTTTGTGCTGGTTCCGTGATGCTGGGATAATCTAAAACGACGAGAAAGAGCACAATTCCCACCAGATAGGCTGCTGCCAAGTAGAGTGCAGCCAGGCCGCCAAATTTTTGTAAAGTTTTCATTTTTATTCTCCTTTTGATTGAAGACGCCCGTCTCTAGCATCCAGACAAGAGAGTCCCGTTGCTCCAATGCGGTTGACGGAAATGAGATTCAAACCCAGATCGCGAATCTTTGCTAAGGCACCATGCAAAGCAGCCTGATCGAGCATGCCGGACAGCACGGTTTCCCCCTCAGGTTCGTGCCGCATGGACAGTCCCTCAAACCGCGCAGCCCAGTTGGCGCTCAGATGAGCTGCCACGCGGATCTCGTAGTATGCCGGTGCGTTAATCGTTGGTTGTGTTTTCATAGATAACTAATCCTTTGGATGCCGTATCTCAGCCTCACGAATTCAGGTTGGATTCCACTTCTAGGCCACAGTTGTCGATCACCAGCTTGCCGTCCATGAACAGGGCGTCTACCCGGCTGCCGATCAGGCGGAAATTCTCCAGCGGGTCGCCGTCCAGTATCACCAGATCGGCTATCTTTCCGGTCTCAATGGAACCGAACTCTTCCTCCAATCCCAGGGACTGAGCGCTGTTGATGGTGGCGATCTTGATTGCCTCGGTACCGCTAAAGGGCTTTCTTTCCTGATCGCCCTTCAAGACATGATCGAACATGGATAATTCGAGGTCCATCATGGCCGGCGTACACGGAGACTTATTATCGTTGGCTGTCGTCATGGGAACTTCGTGTTCGTAAAGCCGACGAAAGTTTTCGAATATATTGGCAGTTCTTTCTGACCACCCCATAAACTCAGACGAATCGATGATTCCCATCATTTTGAAATTACCACTGGCACAGCGCTTGTAGCCATCCATCACACTTTGTTGTAATTCAGGTATATAGTATTCACCTGCAATATCCTCAAAGGTATAGGTGCCATCCCGAAATGCGGTCATCCTGTTAAGCTCCAAATGGCCGTTCGAATGCGTCCCTGCCAACTTCCAAGAAAATATTGGATAAAACGCGGAGAGCGTTGGGTCATTGATGCAACCAGAGGCTTTGAATGCATCTAAATCTCTTTGAGTTAGGAGAGAATCCATGGGAACGTGCGCCAGGGATGACACGCCAGCATTTACTCCCCGCCGGAATGACTCAACGGTCGTATGGTGCATCGTGGATTGCAGCTCGCGGCGGCGTGCCTGGTCTGCAACAGCGCCGAGCTGTTCGATGGTCATCACTGGTACGGGCTTGCGGGCCAGGAAGCTAAAGGACTCGTCTCCGATCTTGATCACATCCGCTTGGCGCTCATCTATGGCGATATCAACGGCAGCCCTAACCTGTCCTTCCGTCGCGTCTATCGGGAATGCCACGGTACCCGCATAATCTTCTCCAGGATCGATCTGTGCCACGCCTCCAAAAACCTTCGTCATAAGGGGCAGCTTTTCCTGCATGTAGGAACCTGTTGGACCGACAACAACGGATTGCAAGATGCGCGGTCCCGACATTTCACCCTTTGATATTCGTTCCTTCAGGGCTCTGGTTTCGCGAAGGTCTGGCTGCCAGGCATCCCTGACATGAGTGATGCCGTGGGCCAGACAGTCAGCCAGATTCTTGGCAAGTTGCTGTTCCCGATATCTCTTTGTTCGCCATGTCTCAGACAGGCTAGGCATCATTGAAGTGGCAACCGTCAAAAGGTGACAGTGGGTGTTGAACAGACCGGGAAGTATGGTTTTGCCCTGCAGGTCAATCGAAAAATCTGGCTTGACGGCAGTCTGCTCATCTGAAAGCCCTGGCATAGACTCGATCTTGCCATTTCGCAGAATGACCCTCGTTCCCTCATCGTAGTAGCGACCATTGACCACGTCCAGGATGCGGCCATTTTTCAGTTCTACC
>JBFFIU010000339.1:0-3868 GCA_041556275.1 Anaerolineales bacterium
ATGAAGTTGCCAAGCATGTCATAATTGGTTTGGAAGCGGTCATAGAGATGAAATCACCCTATCCGCCAGAGTTCCAAGAGATTGTGTATGAAGCAGCTATGTACAGTCCTGGGAGTCATTTTGACAAATTGCTGACCAAAAATGAGTTGGATGAGATTATACAAAGACTCAGAAAAAACGGCACATTGTAGGCTTTTGATCTGAGCTTGCTTTTAAATTGGTAAAGATGCCGCCTAACCCAGCATAAATCTGACCGCTGCAAGGTAGCGTGGGGAAGCGGCGCGATTTTGAGCGTTTCAGTTGGGGCAAATGGACTATCGGGTTCTTACCGCAGTGGCAGGTTAGCGAATCATTAGGCTGCAATTCAAACTACCTTAGAAAGATACGGAAATAAATGGATTAAATAATGGGATCATTTTCCGAATCAATGAATGAATACAAACAACAGCTCACGATAGGTGCCATCCAAGAGGCATATCGAGGATTGATGGAATACTTTAGAGACTTAAGGGCACACTTTAAGAATAAATATCCCCAATATTCCGTATCTGGCAGTATCTATTACGGATATATGGATATGACATATTTCTCTTTATTCCCTGAATCGGTAAAGCGTCGAAAGTTGAAAATTGCGATAGTTTTTGTTCATGACACATTTAGATTTGAAGTCTGGTTATCAGGGTCCAATAGAACTGTCCAGTCAGAGTATTGGAAATTGTTAAAAGAAAGCGATTGGAATAAGTACCACCTGACGTCAACTCCAAAACGCGTAGATTATGTAATCGATCACATTTTAGTAAACAATCCAGATTTTGGAGATTTAGATTCTCTAACCAGACAGATCGAAAGAGGGACCTTGGAGTTTATCACGGATGTTGAGGGCTTCTTATCAAAACTGAGCAATTGACTTATTCGGTGTACATACCTTGGAGGACTTGTTCGGAAAGACAGATTCCACTCAGATGCTGGAATATTATGCGATCGAACATAACAAAAAGGAGCATTGGTTACGATCTGAGCTGTCGCGTAACCAACCAAGATTAAATTCTTGTCCACTGTTCAACCATCCAATAAAACCGCAGATTCTGATGCTCAAGATTGAGTTGTGCCAAACTTGAAGGAGATGATTCTGCTCCAGAGGTACTCTCGTGGTCCATCCTCTTTCTCGAACATTGCGACAGCCGTTGCAGGGATCCTCATACCGTAGAAGTCCAGGTGATCGCTGAACTCATAATACTAAAGCGCCTCAGCGTATCCACCAGGGACATCGTAAGGGCGCGATGTGCTGTATGATCAAATTAGATCGCCTTGATCTTTGATCTCAAAGCGAACCCCAATTTCCTTGTCACCAGGACGGCTGCGACCTTCAAAGCTGGTTTCGTCTAGCCCAGTCCATGTCATAGTCGCATCAGAGATCACAAACGAAGGGAGCCACGGGAGTTCACCAAGATTTCGAACCATTTGTGATACTAATACCTCCGGATCGGTTCGTTTTCCCATAGGGATCATCCCTCACAGTCGAGCGCCTCCCCAGCCTTAACCCTCTAAGTAGCCATCCTCAGCGATGATTCAGACACCAGGTATCATGCTCAATTATGCTCTCCAGCATAACGAGAGAGAGGATGCTTTGTAGACTACGCTAGCTGTAAACGGAATCCATCTACCGCGAACTTCGATGCTCCCATCTTGTTCAATTCGGATGCTTGAAGGGAGATCAAGTCTTCGGAAAGAGACCTGTCGAGCCGGAGTTGAGCGGCAGAGGGCAGAAATGCGCGCGAGGTTGAATTTACCGGGTTTGATATTTCATTTGTCATTGGTTTCCTTCAGTCTTTCCAGGTGAAAACGACTGTATGCGGGTTGAGAGTGGATATCTCTCTTATCAGCTACACTTGTGCGTCTCCGGCATATATTTCTATATCAATCGGGGTGCAGTGATAGTTATTGCACAGACCTGCTGAACATGCCGTTACACCAACGATCAGATCCATTTCTGCTTGCAGGTCGATGTGATCACCTGCCCTTGATAAAGGTGGATGAATCTCGATCTTCCCTTCGTTAGATATATCAATGTTCAGAAAAATATTTAGGGGTATTGTTATTTGATAAGCTCGTATTCCATAGCTCTTAAAATTATTGACCAGGTTATCTAAGCAATTCGGGTGTGATTCGGTTGCACCGTAACTCCTGGCGAACATCTCCTGGCTGCACGGCGCGTACAGCATGACATGTTTACCAACTTTATCGGCGACAATTTTTAGCATCGGGTTACTGCGGTTCGAATAAAGAATATCATCTTTCGAAAAGAACAGCTTCCCGTTGTAATCCGTCGTATGACCTGCGGATAAAGACTCTTCAATACCCCCCTCAGCGAAACAGATCAAATCCGCTACTTGTTCGCCGGCCACATCGATGACTCGCAATACCTGCCCTTGTTTAACTGTGAAGGCAATACCTGATTGTGGATCGATATGGTATTGCTTGATTGGCGTTGAAGCTGTGTGTGTATTCACAGATATGATCTACCTATTCATCAATTAACTCTTCCATCTCGAGCTGCCTGGCGATGAATTTTGGAAATTCATCCAGCATAGTTACTCTTCACTACACGCCAATGAACTTCCTCAGCATCAATACCAAGCCAAGCACAGCTCCCCAGACAACAAAACTGACCAGGAACATGGGTACCAGGCTCAAACCAGCTCGCGAAGAGAGCCACGCAGCCACTATAAACCCGATCGTGGGAATGATCCCTAGCAGCAAGCCCCTGCTGAATTGCTCCATCACTTGGCGATCTCCATTATTCGCGGAGTAGACGATCCACAAAGCGAGTGAAGCACCAATTGGCATGGTCGCTGTTATTGCCGCAGCAAGCTTGCTTTGTTTCTCTATAACAGCCACAAGGATGATCACAACAATGGAGAGCAGTACGGGAAGAATATCCTGTGTTTTCAATTTGCCTCCTTATATATCTGGCAATAAGAGCAGATCAAGCGACTCGGCTGCCGCGGAGGGATTCAAGGTAGCCTAAATGCTATGAGCTGAGCACACCGGCAAATCGATTCACTCAATGACGAAACACTGAAGTGCGCTATGCTCAAGCAGATGATTTAACCCTATCGCTGTCCTTCGAGCCAGCTTTGATGGATGGATTCCATCTGGGAGATGTGGTCGGGGATATGGCGCTGGTAGGTATCCAACCAGTCATCCATCGTGATCATGCCGTCCTCAGGATGGTAGCACTCACGCGACCAGACCTCTTCTGGAGCGGTCTTAATCAGATCATAGCTCAGCTTGCGCAGCCAGCGAAAGAGCGCCAGCGCATCCTCCGGGTTTTGATCGAGATAATCCAGCTCCCTCCCCCAGCGCATCTCATCATACGCCATCAGCGTTTCTCCTGGCTCGGCAAGGAATCTTCTGCAGCGGACGTAACTGTTGGCTTCACTATCAGCGATATGGACCACGATCTCATGGATGCTCCATTGGTCCTCAGCAGGTCTGTACTGCCACATCTCGCGCGAGAATCGCTCGAGAGCTTCTATGAGCAGGTTGTAGGCTTTTCCATACGAATCGATCTTTGCTTGGCGTTGTGAGTCTGTCATTAGCTTCTCCTTGAGACAACACGATCATTCATTTATCAGATAAAACAAGGAATGAATGGTAGGCTTTATGATCTCTCATCAAGCCTAATTCAAACGCCAGAGGATGTCAACCGGATGGTGTCACAAACAACCTAGATTCCCAATAGGAAACATCCCTTTTTAACGACAAATAAATTCATCATTCCACCGCCTTCGAATGAGTAAACCAGGAGGGGTAATAGAAGAGCCTCCCGTTTATGAGAGGCTCTTCATGATGCAATCTGAGGCAG
>JBFFIU010000340.1:0-3851 GCA_041556275.1 Anaerolineales bacterium
CTAGGTCAGGAATATCTACAATTAATTCCGCTTCAGCCAAACACGAATTTCCTTCAAACCGTTTCTGTACTTGCTCTCAAAGCGCAGACCGCTGCCCTCGATCAATCGCTTCACCCGGTAATTGGAGGGGTCAATGTAGGTGGTAAATGTCTCAAGGCCTCTCTGGATGGCAACCTGGCACAGCGCCAGCATGATTTGTTTTCCCAAACCGCAGCTCTGATAGTCATCTTCTATGATGACAGCGGGTTCTCCTGTAGTAGGATCAATTGCGTCAATAGAGTAATGGGCTATCCCAACCACTTTCTCTTGTGAATCTTTGACCGTCGCCACAAGCACTGTTCCTGCCTCATCGTCAGGTGAACACATGCGCTCCAGGTTTTCAATCGTGGGCTTATTCGGCCCGAGATAACGGAAGTAAATGCTTTCCTTGGAGAGCCTTTCATGCATTTCCTTTATCAGGGGGGCGTCGCTTTGCCGGACTGTTCTTATGGTCACTGAGTAGCCATTGACTTGTGAAGTCCTATCTTTGTCAGCATTCCAAGCGATTTTGCGCTCCTGGACAAACTCACCTGCTAACATGGCTCACCTCCTGAAATTGGTCGTTTCTCGTCTATCTAGATAAGATTTTATCCATCGCTCATCCTTGGTTCGTCTTATCGTGCGTCCAGGATGGCGTCCTTTGGAGAAAAGTTGCAAAACATCCAAAACTTCTATACAATGTTTATGGGATATCCGGATTATTCTGTTCTTTCGTATTCCCCAAGGGACGAGACTGCATGTCTCAACTGAGATTGTTCTGCCTCGGGTCACCAATTCTCGAGCATCGAGGAGAAAACGTTAATATCAGCCTGCGCAAAGCGCTGGCTTTGCTGATCTATCTGGCAGTCAGGAAGGGGAAATTCAGTCGTGACGAATTAGCGACATTGTTGTGGCCGGAAAGCGACCAAAGTAGCGCCCGTGCCAATCTGCGCCGCACGCTTTATGTCATCAACAAGGATCTTGGCGAAGAAATCCTCTCTTCCGACAAGGAGATCATATTCCTTAACCCCCAGATAGATGTATGGACGGATGTCGAGGAATTCCGTCGATGTGTCGAAGAAAGCACCTTTGCAAGCGAATCATCAATGGATAATGTCGCCTTGCGTACGAAGCTGCTCGAGAATGCAGCCGCGTTTTATAAAGATGATTTTCTGGCTGGTTTCACGCTCCCCGATAGCCCAAAGTTTGATGAGTGGCAGTTCTTCGAAGCCGAAAGCTTGCGAGGATCGCTAGTTACAATTCTTCAGCATCTCGTGTGTGTATACGAATCTCAGGGTGAATATCCCCAAGCGCTCAATCATGCCCGTCACTGGCTTTCCCTGGACCCAGTAGATGAGCCGGCCCATCAGCGGCTGATGAAACTTTATGCAAAATCCGGACAGCATACAGCAGCCTTGCGCCAATACAAAGAATGTGAGCGCATTCTTCATCAGGAGTTAGGTGTTCCCCCACAGCCCGAGACGACCGCCCTCTATCAAAACATCCGCTTGCACCGGGAAACAGAAGCGATTGCTACTACCATGGTGAGACCAGAAGTTAAGTATGTCGCTAGCGGCGACGTGCACATTGCCTATGTGGAGATAGGTGATGGCCCGGTGGATATCATTTTTGTCATCGGTTATATCTCGCACATGGAGCAGGTATGGGAGCTGCCAGAAGTGCTGTCCTTCTTCGAAGAGCTGGCCACATTCTCCCGGGTGATCCTCTTTGATCGGCGCGGCGTAGGTCTCTCTGAGCGCGTGGGCTATCCGCCAACCTTGGAAGATACCCTGGATGACATCCTGGCTGTGATGGATGCAACAGGCTCAAAACACCCTGTATTGTTCGGCTACCTGGAAGGGGGGCCGAACTGCATGCTGTTCACTGCCACGTACCCGGAGCGAGTTTCCGGATTGATCCTTTACGGGACTCGCGCCAAGTGGACCCGCTCAGAGGATTATCCCTGGACGATCACCCGGGAGCAGTACGATCGCTGGCTGCAGTACCTTTGTGAGAACTGGGGTGAACCGCTCAACTTGAATGATTATGCTCCCAGCAGGTTCCATGAGCCAGCATTGCAGGAATGGTGGGCAAAATTGATGCGCCTGGCTTCCAGCCCGGGAGGCATTAAAGTTGTCTTGCAAGTGATGCGCGATATCGATGTGCGCGACATTCTGCCTGCCATCCGCACACCTACGCTGATCTTACAGCGCCGGGACGACAAGATTATCCGTGTTGGAGCGGCTCGCCACCTGGCGGGACAGATTCCTGGCGCCAAGTACGTAGAACTGGAAGGCCAAGACCCTTGGTTTTTCTTTGGAGATAGCCAATCCGTGCTGAGAGAGATGGAGACTTTCGTTCAAAACCTAGGCAGCCCGGCGGTTCCCGATTTCATGCTGGCTACGATATTACTTATTGAGTTACTCGATGGGAGCAATGATGATGTAAAAGATTTATCCCAAATGCATTTAGATAGCACATACGCTTTTTTGCGCCAGGAAGTTGCTCGTTTCCGCGGCAGCGAGGTCAGCTGGAAGGAGAGTTGCTATACTGCCACCTTTGATGGGCCAACCAGAGCCATGCACTGCGCAAAAGCTATTATTGAGACAGCCAACCAGCGGAATATAACACTTCGCTGTGGTTTGCATACAGGCGAATGTGAATTTATGGCTGGGGATTTGGTCGGAAGCGCGGTCCAAATCGTGGCAGGTGTGCTGCAATCAGCTGCGCCCAACGAAGTACTGGTGTCGAGCACGGTCAAGGATCTGGTGGTGGGTTCAGGATTTCAATTCACGGAACGCGAGCAGCGCATCATTGAGGGAATTTCCGGGTATTGGGGGATCTACTCCATCAATTGATTGCGGATTATATGATCGCTGTCCAAGAAAATATCGAAGACACAATTGGTAAAATAATCGCTCAAGATAAATTTGAACGCTTGGGGTTGCGCTCCCCGAGGATCTTAGTTGAATACTAGTTGGTAAAATTTACGACTCTTTTCGCGCTCGCCACTCTTTATCCGCATTGGCGATATCGAATATTGCATCCTTGGGGTAGTAATTGGTTTCACACGGGTCATTATCAGCATACCAGACCTGGGCCAGGAATGGATTTACTTTAGCCTGCTGATCAAAATTCCACGGTGGGGGCATGCAATCCGGGCACCAATGACCGGCTTTGAGGATCGTGTAAGTTTTGGCTTCGAATTCGTGCTTGAAAGCACAGCGCCATGCCAGCGGCGAATACATGTCACCGTTCCAATCCTTTGAAAGGCACTCGCCACCCCTGAATTCAGCTGCCCCTTGCAAGTCGGATAGATCTAACCGCGCTTTGGATTCATCGAAACCATGATCGAGTCTTTGCCACTCAGGCTCTGCATCCAGGTCAGGCATGTTCATCCCCCAATTTGAGATGGATTCATACTGGTCATAATCCTTGAAGAATGCTGATATGCGTTGATCATTACGATCCTTATACCAATAGGTCGGCCCATTCTTATGGTTTTCGGCCATGTCCTTCATGATCTCATAGGTCGATCGCTCTGCCCGGGCGCGGAAGGAGGGCAGTATGCGCGCCAGGAAGGCAATTAATTTCATATCGAAGGGTAAATCTTTGCTTATTGTTTCCCAGTAATCGTCCATCGAATCTCGCCAATAGTGCAGATACTCGTTGAGCACATCGCTGTCTTCATAGTACTGCATGTGGAAATTGCGCAGCGCAAACCAATTGCGCTCTGTGCAGGAGGCAACTCCTGATAATCCTCCGAGTTGGAAATTCTTGTCCATGTAATCGTAAGCAAGAGTCCTCATCCTGGGGCCACCACCCATGTTGTA
>JBFFIU010000341.1:0-3824 GCA_041556275.1 Anaerolineales bacterium
ACCTCATATGAAGCCAGGCTGACCCACTCAGTGACGTTATAGTGAATGCGCATCACTCCCCGGTCAAAGCGCAGTTTCCAGATGCCGCCAGCAGGACGGTAGTCGGCACAGCGCCGGCACATCCACCACTGAGGCCAGGACGGATCGAATTTAGCATAGGTTCCGTCTATGAAGGTACTTGCCGAGTCAGGCAGCGGTCGGGAATGTGGTTGAGGAGTGCGCAACTGCAGTTCAAGCCAGCTGCTCTTTGAGGATACCTCCACTGAGCTCACCGGGGATGAAGTTCTCGTTTTTACGACCATGGTTGGCTCAGGCGAAGAAATTTCACTGATGGAGCGCAATCCTTGGAGAATCAGGAAGACCAGCAAAAGACCAAAAAGTGCTATCACAGTGAGGGCAGCGATGGGGATGAGTTTCCTGCTATTCACATTAATTCCCTTCTGCCACACTTCCTAAAAAACAAAACTTCCAATTCGAGTTCCGATTATGCCTGCGCTCACTTACAGATCTATCACCCCAATCTTTCCAACTGAGCTGCAACCCAATCTTCATCCATTCGGATAAGCCGTTTTTTCTTCAGATTTTGCTTCATGATCCAGCGGACATCCTTATCATCTGACCCGATCCACTTCTCCATTACCCCCTTGCCGATACCTGGTTGGGCGGCTACAGCAACGCTCCAGCAATAGCCCAATCCCTTCCTCAAGACCTTGAAGTCATCCGCCTTGCGATTTACTTCCTCCACAATGGAGCTGGTGGTCCGATCCAGGATGTCAAAGATGCGCTGCGCCCATTTCGGTTCGCGCAGAAGACCTGGTTCACACAGCGCGGCAACCGCCGCTCGTCTTTCGTAGTGATTCCCCTCGATCCAGGATTCCATCAGTTCAATTAGCCCAAGCATATCCTCCTCGCCGTAGCGCTGCAATCCTAAAGCTACCGCTTCCCTTATACGCCAGCGCGCATCACGGGAAAACGTTCTGAGGGTCGAAAGATGTTGTTTTTGCCCTCTCGCAGCCAGATAGCCCAACCCTAGCACCCCGCAGAAAGCCAGGAACTCCAGCTGTGAATTCGCCGGGGCTTCGAGCTCATCAAGATCCGCATAGCGAAGGAATCGGGATTCGTCTCCTTCCTGCGCAACAGCAAACGCCAGCTCGAGGTTTGCCCTGGGGCCGGGCAACTTTGACTCCTCTAGTAAGTATGCATCCCAAAGATCCAGCTCGCGTAGAATTTCGCGGTATTCCGCAACCTTACTCATTCTTTACCTGATCCAACAATAATCCATCTTCCAGAAACGGACAGCACTATCAGCGCGCATTCAACCTTTGGATGAACGGTGTTTGTGATCTCGGCCGATTCACAGCACTGGGACAAGACTGAACAATCCTGCAACCATCAGCACAGCGAAGAACCCAACCCACTTCCAATCACCTTTCTGTGCGAAATACCCGGGACTGACGATCAATGTATAAAAAAGCATACCCAAGGATACGAGATAGGCATGTTTTGCCCATTGCTCTCCCAGCAGCAGTGCAATACCGCTTACGGATAAGGCCAGCGCAGTCAATATCTCGGCAACGATATGAAACTTTATCCTGATCGGTTCATGCTCTAGTTCGGGGATCTGCTTTGACAGATAAGAGAAGGACCATTGTCCGATCATCAACAGTCCGACTGCTAAAGAAAAGATAGCTGTGAAATTCATTTTCTGCTTACTCCTATTCATATGTTTGCCGGATCGCTTCCTAAGATCACCGATTTACAAACGGTAAAGACGTTTGAACTCTCGATACAAATCCATAACTCGTTCTGGTGAGAGGCGGGGCAAGACGGTTATACTGCCGACCAACATGGTGGAGAGCATGTCCACCATCAAGCGCACCTGTTCGTCATCAACCTCCACAGATCGGAAAACCTTTAGCAGGAAATCTCGTCTGACGGAATCAACCCGCTCGACGAAAGAGTGCACCATATGGTCCTGCTGAGCCCACGCTCTAATGGCGATCTCTGGTTCAGTTACCGCCGCGAACACCTCTTCCATAATCACATCTAGGAGAGCAAAGAGCTCTTGCGGGTCATCCGGTAATTCTGAGGAGGTCGAAATGAATTGGTGTGCCCAGAAAGCGATCAGCTGCTCCCGGAAATCCTCCACATTCCGGAAGTGGTGGTAGAAGGAACCCTTGGTAACCCCCAACGTTCCGGTGAGTCTCTCGATGGTCAGGCCATTTTCGCCAAACTCCCCGAGGGTCTTAAGTCCAACTTCCAGCCAGTCTTGTTTGCTCTTGCGCATCAGTTTCTACTAATGAAGGTTATCGTAAACTTAAAATAAGTATACCATACGGTATTGTATGTTATCAAGCGAGGATCTTTATTTGATAAAATTATCCACCAGGAGGCTTTATGGGTAAATTTACCGATTCCATTCATTTCAGTGATAATGCTGGTCAGCGTTCAGCCCCCTACCAGGGTGTGGTGGCTCAATCCCACTACATCCCGATGCGTGATGGCGTCAACATTGCGATCGACATCTGTTTGCCCAAGGATTTACCCCCGATGACAAAACTACCGGCAATTCTGATCATGGCACGATATTGGCGTAGTTTTGCCACGCGCACACCGGACCAACCGGGAAAAGCGCCGATGGGTCCGCGGGAACCCATAGCTGATTACCTGGTAAGGCATGGGTATGCTGTGGTACAGGTTGATGTGCGCGGTACTGGTGCATCATTCGGCGTCTGGGAATACGTCACCTCGCCGACGGAGATGGCAGACATGGGAGAAGTTGCTGTCTGGACGGTAGAGCAGCCCTGGTGCAATGGCTCAGTTGGGGCGCTGGGCATTTCATATGAGGGATCGACTGCAGAATTATTGATGGCCAGCGGCGAAAAATCCGTTCGTGCCATCATCCCACAAGAAACTGAGTTCGACCTCTACACCGACATCGTATTTCCCGGTGGGATCGCCAATGAATGGTTCATCAAAACCTGGAATCGCACCAATCAGCAGCTCGACCAAAACAAGGTCCCCAAGGAATGGGGTTGGTCGGCGCGTCTGTTTGTCACCGGGGTGCGCCCGGTCGACGACGACACCAAAAAACAGCAGTTGCAGGCGGCTCTCGCTGAACACAGGCAAAATCCGGATGTTTACGCCGCGGTTCAAGATATCACCTTCCGGGATGACCTGTTCGGTGAGACAGGCGCAACATTGGATGAAATGAGTTTTTACAGCCATCAAGCCGCGGCTGAAGAATCAGGTGTGGCGATCTTCAGCTGGGGAAGCTGGCTGGACGGAAACACATCCAATGCTGTCTTGCACCGCTTTATCAATCTCAGCAATCCCCAGGTAGCGGTGATCGGTGCCTGGAGCCATAATATGAAAACCCACGCCAGTCCCTTCATGGAACCAAAAGCCAAACCAGCGCCAACTCAGGATGGGCAATGGCGAGAAATACTCAGCTTTTTCGACCATTCCCTGCTCGACCAGGTGGATGAACGATTCAACGAGAAGGCCTTGTATTACTACACTCTGGGTGCGGAGAAATGGCAGAAAACGAACGTATGGCCACCGAAAGGCACGGGTACTCAACGCTGGTACCTAGGAGAAAATGGGCTGTTCACCCTCAATGCACCCAGCAACGAAACCGGCATGGATAGCTACAAAGTTGATTTCGAAGCCACCACCGGTACTCACAACCGCTGGCATACGCCAGATGGTCTCACTCCAGTGATTTACAAAGATCGCGCCAGAGCCGATCAACACCTGCTCACCTATACCAGCGACCCACTGGCAGCCGATATGGAGATCACTGGTCACCCCGAGGTGACCCT
>JBFFIU010000342.1:0-3817 GCA_041556275.1 Anaerolineales bacterium
CGCTTTAAACGGAGTGCCCTGTAATCCGCCCAAACATGCCAAATCTTCTTGAAGCCTTCTTTGGGGAGAACTTGGGTATCCCAGACTCGTGGTGGATCAAGCGAGATGTAATTTGGATCGACTTCTTTTATGGTCAGACTGTCCCCCAGGTAGCCATGATATGTATTCCAGTTCTTTATTTCAGTCCCAGGCTTGAGAGTGGTTTGTAAATTATTCCAGATAGTATCGAATTTGTCCATCGTAGATCCATTGCTCATGAATGAAGGATTACAGGTTAGCTGATTAAGTATATATCTTACAGGAAAATTTTACTCCATTCGGAGTAAATGTCATCTTCACCAAAAATTTTCTTGCTCGAGACGTCTTTTCAGATTCGCTCAATCAACTGAGATTATATGGAGCTGGGCAAATATGCCATGCATCATCATAAAAGGTGCTGCGTGAGATTCCCCCTCTCTAAATAGGCAGTGACCACTATCATGCCATCATTCACGTGCTGGATGACGTGGAGGACAGTATTGATATGTGAGGCTCTGGTGATGTCTTTCACAGAATCATTCTGTCACCAATTAGCCTTTATGCAGATGAATCTGAACGCTTCTCCGCCTTTTGGAGAAACGAGCGCTCATGGTTCATCTGCAAGATATTTGTCAAAAGTTGAATTGTTGAAAAAGAGATATAACTGTACCGATCCTTGACTCGAAATTCTACGGAGGCATGAACAACCTCACAAAGATTCTCGATAGAATGGTTGGTTCCGGTGTTATGTTAAAAATATAGCAGCCTCTAACACTCAATCAGAAGTGAGGCTGGATCAGAGATCAAAACACTGCTGTCACCTACCTTTAGGGCGCCACCGTTTGTGGGGTCTGGAAAGTGCTTTCCCGCAACTCCACCACAGGCATCGTCTCGCCGCTACTGATAATCCACTTGCTGTTTTGGCGTAATTCCTGGGCGATAAGCACTTGAATGTATTGCTCAGCCAATGTCCCTTTTCCTTGCAGCTCTTGGAGGATCTCCTGAAGCGCCTCTTTCTCCGCCTGAGTAGTCAAGCTAATCCGTGTGGCTTCGGCCTCTGCGAGCTTGGTAATCTGGTAGGCTTCTCCCTCGGCATTCTTCTGCGCTGCATAGAATTCGCTGTCTGCCAATGTACGTTGTTGAGTTGCCTCAGCCTCCGCCTTTTCCTGAAGCTGCACGGCGACCATTCGGTCTTTGATCGCCGAGACCACCTCTGCTGGTGGTGAGGCGCTCTGGACTTGTACATGGATAAAAACAACACCATATTGATCCTCTTTTTCCTTCAACGCGGCCATCACTTGTTTGTTAATCTCCGCACGATTGTGCATTATCTCATCCATCTTTCCGGTGTTGACGATATCCCTTAGTGTACCTTCCACAAAACCGGAAACGATACGTTCTGGGTCAAATACTTCAAGCTGAAAGCGCACAGGGTCATCCACTCGATAAGAATAGAGCAGCGAGATATCCATGGTAACATCGTCAGCGGTCATCGCGGAGAGCTGTTCGACCATACCTGACCGTTCGATTACCATTACCCCAATGAGGGTATCCACAAAGGGAATCTTGAAATGCCAACCAGGTTCGTCTATACCTACGAATCGACCACCGCGTAAGTGCAAACCTCTTTCGTAGGGACGGATTTTGTAAACCGCAGACCTCGCTATGGAAAAGAGCACTCCCCCAACAATCAGCAAAATTAAGATCAACAAGGCATTTTTGTATAGTTTATCCAGACAACCGCGAGCGATCCGGCTTCTTTTATCAATCCCTTCCAAGGAATTGGCACCAGATGGGGTATTTTGAGACATGGTTGACCTCCGTTGGTATATTCATATTGATCAAGATTATCTAATTGAAACTTTAGGTTTGATAGTTCTAAGCCCTCTGCTTGTGTTTATTATTCAAAAGATCCGGACATAAGTTAATTGCGTTATGGGGCATCCCGGATTCTTGATATGCGAGATATCAAACTTTCTTTCACATGATTACCTCCTGTTTAGAGAATTCAATATGTCGATCAACAAAATAACAAACTACGTGTCCAGCTTTGAGGTTTTGCATCTAAAACTCGCTACTCTTGATGGATTGGCACCTTGTCTTTCCTACCACGACCAATCCCCTCTGAGCTAAGCTCTACCGCTTGCTCAATTCAATTTCGATCCAAGAGGCACTTATACCCACTGCATGAATATCTCATACTGATCACAACAGAGTTATCATTAAGTGCCTCTAGTTCTTTCATAATCGCAAATCTATGTTTTGAAAGGCTGAGCAGGATGAAAAAGTTGCCTCAGTGATGGGCAAATTGGCATGAATGTTGTTTTGAACTGCCATACTCCTCCCCGATATGTCGGTTGGCTACATGTCGTCTGATTATATATTACATAAATTTTTCAGCAAAGTCAAGAGCCACTTTTAGCTGATCTTTTTTCCTGCTCTCCAACCGCTTGTTGGATGCGTGGGAGGTTTTTTCAATTGAATATCATCGAACTTGACCATAAACATGCGTCAAGGTAAAATTCACCTGCATGCGGGCGTCGCCAAGTGGTAAGGCATCAGCCTTCCAAGCTGACATTCACGGGTTCGAATCCCGTCGCCCGCTCTCGACAATTTCCAGGGGCCCGTAGCTCAGCGGCAGAGCGGACGGCTCATAACCGTTTGGTCGGGGGTTCGAATCCCTCCGGGCCCATAAATCACCACCTCAGACCGGATGGATAGGCGTTTTTAAGTAGCCGTCTGGTCTCCGGTAGGGGGAATCTCATAAATACGGTGTACCGTCGTCCGGACGGTTTTTTCACCCAAAGCTGCATCTCTGGGAATAAAAAAAGCCTGATCTGATTTATCTGCTCTAAATGCAGATTATCAGTACAGGGATAGTTGTACCGGAGGTGGCACGGATGAATAAATCAATTTCATTTTCCAAAGCGATCGAGGGCTATCTGCTCAACGCCCGGGCTCGCCGTCTTTCCCCCAACACGATCAACGATTACCTGACCACATTCAGGAAGTTCGCCGATTTCCTGGGCGAGGATCTCACGATCGCAGATATCAGCCAGGAGCAGGTTGAGTCTTTCCTTGCCAGTCGAACTGTGTGCAAGAAGACTCTGCTGAACTACCATGTTGGCTTGTCAGCGCTGTGGACCTGGGCGATGGCTGAAGATCTGGTAAAAGAGCATATTATCCGCAAGGTTCCCAGGCCGAAACCGGAGAAGCGTGCCATCAAACCCTACACCGAGATCGAGATCCGGTCCATGCTAAACGCCCTCACGCATTCCAGGGCTTATATACGGCCCGGCAAAAGAGAATCGGTACACAGCCTGCAGCACGGGGAGCGAAACCGGGCTATCATCCTGCTGCTGCTCGACACAGGGATGCGAGCCTCAGAATTGTGCACCTTGCCCATTCATCACGTCGATTTGCAGAGCCGCTGGGTGAGAGTGTACGGGAAGGGCGATAAAGAACGAGTGCTGCCCTTCTCAGCACGCACCGGGAAAGCGATCTGGAAGTACCTGGCCACGCGCCAAGATGATCATGCCGGCGATTACCTGTTCATCACCAATAATGGCGACCCATTGAACATCGACAGCTTATTGAAAGCGATGATCAGCGTTGGCCTGCGCGCCGGTGTGATTGGGGTGACCGTACACCGCTTCAGGCACACTTTTGCGGTTAGCTACCTGCGCAATGGCGGGGATCCCTGGAGCTTGCAAATGATGCTGGGGCACTCCACGATGGAGATGGTGAAGAACTACCTGGCGCTGGCTCAGGCTGACCTGGAGAAGAACCACAAGATTGC
>JBFFIU010000343.1:0-3809 GCA_041556275.1 Anaerolineales bacterium
CCGGCGGAAAAACCATAAGCGGAACCGGACATGAACAATCGCAAACCCTGTAGGTCGGTTCGGAGACGAATTTGAGCGCCTGTTGGTGATGTTCTTCCAAACGTTGCACCCAATTACGTAGAGTCAGGGCATAATGCTCCCGTAAGCTCTCCACATCACGAACCTCAAAACCGATCTTTTCTGCCCCGCTGAGCAAGCGGCTGATCGGGGTGAGTTCGCCATCGGGAAAGACATACCGCTGCGAAAATGAAGGTCCTTGCCGAGGTTTGTCAGTGTAACGGCTGGCTATACCTTGATTGAGGAAAACACCTCCCGGTCGTAAAAGGCCCAGCGCCCGCTGAAAATACGTCGGCAGAAGAGCTGCTCCGACAAGCTCGAACATCCCCACGCTCACCAGGGCATCATAATACTCAGTTTGATCGATCTGGCGGAAATCCTGTACTTCGACGCGCGCCACCTCACTCAATCCAGCTTCGGCCAGGCGTTGGTTTGCCAGTTCTACCTGGGGCTTGCTCAGAGTGATCCCGGTGGCTTCAACGCCATACTTTTCCACTGCGTGCCTGACCAGACCACCCCATCCACAACCAATATCCAGCAATCGTTGGCCTGTATGCAAGCGCAACTTTCGACAAATATAATCCAGTTTTCGCTCATGGGCTTTATCCAATTCTTTGTCAGGGGATTGAAAGTACGCACAGGAATAGACTAGATTGCGATCCAGCCATAGGGCATAAAAATCATTGGACACATCATAATGGTTATCTACTCTATCCTAGCATTAAATACTTTGAAATGCACACTATCATCTGAGATAAAGAATCCTAACTGAACACTTTTACCAGAACTGCGCCATCATATAAATCTAGAATTGGATTGGAATAAAAATGATCGCGTTTCGATCAATTACCTTATGACGAACTGTAATCGAATTGGTCGTCAAATCAAAAAAGGGGCTGTCAATAAAGCATAAAAATGTAATTCTGACCGAAGGGAAGAATCTCTAACTTGCTCGATGAGACCCTTCCCCTCGGTCTGTCCGACTAAGGACAGGCCCCCGGTTTGTCCCCTCGGGGACAAGGCTTCGCTCAAGGGTGACAACCTTTTGGGACAGCCCCAATCGATTTGTAAACAAGTTTACAACCACTGGGCTCCAGCAGTCTCGAGGATATCTCGCAACGTAGTAAGAAATCGAGCCGCTTCAGCGCCATCTACAGCGCGATGGTCGACCGAGAGCGTGACCGTCATCATCGATTGCAATACCGGGTTGCCAGCCTCATCCGGGATAAAACGTTTTGCGATTCTGCCCATCGCCAGTATGGCGACCTGGGGTGGATTGATGATGGCGGTAAAATGATCCACGGCGAACATACCCAGATTTGAAAGCGTAAAAGTGCCATCGACAACATCCTGGAGGCTTAAGCTGTTGCTCCTGGCCCGCTGCGAGAGGTCGCTTATCTCCTGCGCGATCTGGATAAGCGGCTTGAGATCAGCCTGGTGCACCACAGGCACGATCAGCCCTTCTTCAAGTGCGACCGCAACGCCCACGTTCACCTCTGGCATCAACAAGATTTCGTCAGCTCGAAAATAACTGTTGAGGCGAGGATGCTGGCGAAGCGCAGCCGCACAGGCCTTCACCATCACAGCCGTCATTGAGACCGGACTCAACTCATCGCTAAAACGGGCTTTCATGTTCTCGCGGATTGCGATGGCCTGTCCCATGTCGATATCCACTGAGAATGTGATGTGTGGAATGGTTTGCCAACTGGCCTGCATGCGTTCAGCGATGGTGCGGCGAATTCCCTCCAGCTTGAGAACCACTGCTCGGGGTCCTTCGAGTGATATACCCACACCTTGTTCAGTTTTCAACTCCTCAGATGTCGGAGGAGATTCATCCCCATGAGTATATTGCTGAATGGCATCCCTGACATCCCATCCCTGGACGCGTCCGCCAGGACCACTGCCCTTGCTCTGTCCCAGATCGATGTTTCCTTCACGGGCCAAGCGCCGGGCAGCAGGAGTTGCGCGCACATCTCCCCCCGCAGGTTGGAGCCAAACTTCCTTTCCCTCCCTGCTCAGAAAAGCCTCTAAATCCTGGCGGGTGATCATGCCGTCTTTGCCGCTGCCCGGGATATCAGTTAATTCCAAACCTTCGATCATCGCCATACGGCGGGCTACTGGTGTAGCCTTTATCCACTTGCCATCGCCAGGAAACTCCGGTGGTTGCATCAATACTCCCGAACCAGTGGTTATCGATTTTCTTTTGGATTCCTCGTCTGGTAGGGATTCTCCCTCAGCCAGGATATAAGCAATGATCTCCGTCACCGGCACAGTATCACCCGCGGAATATCGTATGCCGGCCAGAATGCCATCGCTGGGCGCTTCGACCTCCATGTTTACCTTATCGGTGGTTACTTCACACAAAGGATCGCCTTGCTCGACATACTCACCATCTTTGACGATCCAATTGACGATCGTTCCTTCTTCTTGGGTCATGCCGAAGCGCGGCATGATCACTTCCACAGCCATCAGTACACTCCGCGCACCAGGTTGCGCGCCTCCTGGATGATGTCTTCGACCTGTGGGACAGCGTGACGTTCAAGCTCTCGATTATAGGGGATGGGGATATCCAATCCGGCCAGACGGCGCACCGGCGCCTCAAGGTAATCGAAGGCCCGGCTCCCAACAATACGGGCCACCACCTCGCCGCCATAGCCGCCGGTAGTTACGGCTTCATGGACCACCAGAGCCCTGCTGGTCTTAATCACGGAATCAATGATCGTCCTTTCATCGAGCGGGTTAAGCGTACGGGGATCGATGATCTCCAGCTCGATGCCCTCTCCACTCAGCTGGTTGGCTGCTTCCACGGCACGCGATACCATGATCGAAGTCGCGACGACAGTTAAATCCCTGCCTCCCCGGACCACATTCGCCTGGCTGAGTGGGATTTGATACATGTTCTCTGGGACATGGCTCTTGGTCGTATAGAGCAATTTGTGCTCTACAAACATGACCGGATTGCCATCATAAATGGAGGATAGTAACAAGCCTTTTGCATCGAAAGCATTGCTGGGCATGACAACTTTTAAGCCAGGGATGTGCACTAACAAGTTCTCCAAACTCTCACTGTGCTGTGCTGCCGCCCCGGTGCCAGAGCCAGCCGGCATGCGCAGGACCATCGGCACACTCGCTTTCCCGCCAAACATGAAACGCACTTTGGCAGCCTGCAAGGCCAGCTGTTCCATCGACAGGGTGACGAAATCCATAAATTGGATCTCACCCACAGGGTGCATGCCCGTCAGTGCAGCTCCCGCGCAAGCCCCTGCAATAGCCGCCTCCGAAATGGGAGTGTCACGCACCCGCTCGGGTCCAAACTCATCCACTAACCCTGCTGTCACGCCAAAAGCACCGCCATAGACGCCGATGTCCTCACCAATCAGGAAAACCGTTTCATCGGCCTGCATCGCCTGCTGCAGTGCCTCTCGCAAAGCTTCAGCGTAGGTCAATTCCCGGATGGTTTGGGCATCTTTCCGTCCCGTCTGCGTCTCAGCCAGCATAGACACCCTCCATGATCGTCCCTACATTTGGTTCGGGACTGGACTCGGCAAAAGCCAATGCATCTTGAATGCTTTGGTCCACTCTGGATTTAATCATCTCCAGATCTTCTTCGGCAAGGAATGCAGCTCGAATCAATCTGTTCGCGAAGCGAACAATCGGGTCTCGAGCCCGCCATTCTTTAACCTCCTCCCGCGTACGGTAGAGCTGCCGGTCACTTTTGGAGTGACCCAGCCATCGATAAGTGAGGCTCTCTA
>JBFFIU010000344.1:0-3809 GCA_041556275.1 Anaerolineales bacterium
ATTGCAGTAAAACTCGAAAAATTCATCCGTGACAACACTTTAGACTTGCTTGATAAGTCCACCAATTTCGGGGATCAATTCGGCCTCACTGAAACTTCAAAGGAGAGACTTCGCGATTTGGGTTATCTAGATTTTTAGTATATGGGAAATTCTATATTTAGTCAGACACGGATAAAGAAGAACTCAGATAGTGAGATTCCGTACAGCGCAGCTGTGAGGAATCCCTGAAAAGATAGCCTTCCAATTCCTTCATTTTTGGGGATTCCTTGCCCCCCCGATCTGCGATTTATTCATCTTAGTCCCCATTAACTCACTGCGATGTCAAGTCTTTCCAATTTGCGCGAATCTGGTTCAATCCTTGGATTGGTTGATTTCATCTTGCGCAGTGAACCCATATGGGTTTCCTTGATCTTGCCCCTCTTTTTTCTTCCCAGTTTCGACCCCTCTTTCATTAATCTCGCTGTCATCGGATTATCACTGGGATTATATCCTTGGGTGCTGCGCCGTTGGCGTTTGGGCTACTTCACTCGGCGCTCACCACTCGATCTTCCAATTTCCCTTTTTCTCATTAGCGCGGTGATCGGGATATTCATTGCCCAACTCCCCGAATTTGCGCTGGCTCGTTTCTCGATCCTGGTTGGTAGTCTGATTTTTTACTACCTGATGATTAACAACGCCAGAGATCCTTATCTCCGCATCTATCTGGTTCTTTTGGTATTCTTTGGGCTTGTTGTCACTCTCCTTCTCCTCACCCAGTTATCTCGTTTTACCATCTATCCTTGGGGAAATAAAATGCTGGCGGCGCTGCAGCCCGGTATCGATTGGCTGCTTGCTTTGCCAAAAATCCAGTTCGAGAATGTTTTATTCTGGAAGATCAACCGCAATTCGCTTGCCGGGCTCAGCATGGTCATCTTGCCCCTGACCTGGCCAATTTTCCATCTGCGTCCTCGCTGGTTGGCCCGTGGTTTTTTTGCCATATCCTCGTTCTTGTTAATTTCCGTTTTGTTCCTTAGTGCCGGAGTCAGTGCCGTATTTTCTCTTTGCGCTGGACTGTTCGCGATCATGCTGCTCAGCGGTAAATATCTTAGCGCGCTTAGCATGGCCGGTTTGCTCCTGCTCTTCCCAATCACCATGCTGATCTTATTTCCAGGAAGCGTTCTATTCAGCTATCTGCTCGCTAACATCTCCATCCGGCTTGAAATTTGGCACAGTGCTCTTAATCTGATCAGGGATTTCCCTCTCACCGGGGTAGGTTTGGGGATGGAAAATTGGCGCCTTGCAATACCATCCTATGCAGTGCCAAGATTATCTGCCATTTATGCTGAGCAGGCTAGTCGCATCCATATGCATGCGCATAGTTATTATCTTCAGACTTGGGTCGAGCAAGGAATTCTTGGATTTATCGCCCTTGTTTTCATAGTTGCAGTTGCTTTCTGGCTGGGAGCCGCTTATTTAAAAAGCACTGTTGGATTTCGGCGGATGATCGTCTTCGCTGCTTTTTGGAGTTTCGCTGCCTTATCGATCCATAACCTGGTTGATGCTGGTCCGGCTTCACCAGCTGTTTTTGGCTTTTGGGCTGTGTTGGGTTTAATGATCGCAGCTGGGCAAGGCACACAACACCATCCTGGTCGTGGTGCGAAAGAACAGCTCATCAAGAAGCTGAAGAATTCAAATGGGGACTCCGCAACCCTTTAGAATAACATTCTTCTACATCTACACTGGAGATATTCGTTGTACTCGCTGTCTTTTTCTTGGTGACATTAGCTTGTCAATCTCCTGTTTCTTCCAATTCCACCTTGAACTTGATTTATTCGTTTGATTCAACTCTCTGATAAACTGTCTTCCAGGTGAAATGAAGATATGTAGATGCATTTTATTCTCCCATCCAATGTCAATCTGAGATAATCTTTCAGGATCAAAGACAAAAGAAAAAAGGCTGTGTCCTTCGATAGGACGCAGCCTTTTTGATCCGTAGGTTTTTTCAATTTAAGACATTGATGATTTCAAAAATAACTATCACAAAAAACGCGATCAACAATGGATAGATGCCCATGTTAAGTGCGCGACTCATCCGTTGTAATCGGCTATCTGCGGTCACGCTTATGAGTTCTTTCAGGACCAGTAAAGTGATTAAGATTAAAACACCGATCGTCGCTAGTGTGCTTGCTATGGGGGTGCTCGCCATTATGGACATGATCGAATTTTTTAAAGTTGAAATTATTGAAATCCCCAGGTGTTAAATAGACAACAATTACATAATTCAAATTATATAGCATAGTCCAATTATGTCAATGTGACTACACAAACTTAAGATCTAACTTGTTTAATACGATAATATAGGGTATAATTATCTGGTTAATTTCTCTATCAAGCCTAGGCTCTTTCGAACCATAGGGAAAGGGAGTAAAAAATGGAGCCCATGCAATCACAGATTAAAGATGTTATGCGAGTACGCACAGCCCGGATTCGCCAGGACTCCGATATACGCCATGCAGCGGAGATTGTGGCCTTGTCGGGAGTTAGCGATCTTATGGTTGTAGACGACGAAGATAATTTCATTGGGGTACTCTCTGAAGGAGATATCTTACGCACAGCCCTACCCGATATTGATGAGATCCTGGACGAAGGAGGGACACTCGACGACGCTTTCCAGATTTTCCTGGATAAAGGCAAGCAGCTAGCCGAGCTCCCCATCGAGCCATTGATCATTCGAGAGCCGATTTTGCTCGACCCTGAGAACCACGTTGCGCAAGCTGCCACAATACTGGTGGACAAGCAGATCCGCTTACTGCCTGTCGTCCAAGACAGCAAGCTGGTTGGAACGATCTCGCGCGCCGACATATGTCGGGCAGTCGTCGGTACGCTCTAGGGTCAACTGGATCGGTTCTGTGACATCAAGCTTTGCAAACAGCCAGTAAAGTTGGAGGAGGTTTACTATCGTGGTAGTGGATGATACGAATGATACTGTCTTGTTAACTCAAGACGCGACGCCCAGATTGGTCGTTCAAAAAGGCCCCCAGGCGGGGACAGGTTTTCAGTTAAATGAAGGCCAACTACGCATCGGCCGGGGAGATGACTTAGAGATCGTATTGCAGGACCCCATGACTTCGCGCCTGCACGCGCGCGTCGATTGGCAAGATGGGCAGCCTGGCATCGAAGACCTGGGAAGCAGCAATGGAACTTTTGTAAATAACGTTCAAGTAACCAATCGCCGGACGCTCAATCCGGGGGACAGAGTTCTAATTGGGCAAACGGTGCTGCTGTATCAAACGGAGGCAGCACAAGCAGAAACGCCAACGAGTGAGTCATCCTTGCCAGCGGCTAAAACTGAAGTCCTGAAGAAACCTCGCAATGATCGAGATGTCATTCCCTCACGGCTCATACTGACGACAGCATCTCAGGCAAACACGCGTCTTGGACATGAGAATTTAGGCTTTTTATCAGAGACACATGGTTTCTTGCCCACCTCCCCCCCACTCCTTAAATTGCCGTCAGGATATGAAGTGTGGGATGAGATGGCCGAAAGTCTGCCTGACCTTTGGCGTGCGATTAGGATTCGCCAGGCGTTGCAGGATATGCCCGTGTTAAGCGCCGACAAAGAAGAACTGCCGGACGAATATCTGTTGCGGGCATCGGTCATTATGAGTATGTTGGCCCATGCCTATCACCGCATCTCCGACAACCCGCCCGATAAGCCAATGCCCGCCAGTGTTCAGCTACCATGGGAACAAATCACCCGCCGTCTCGAGCGGCTCGCCCCGCATCTGTCTTATATCGACCTGATCCTATATAACTGGAAACTTATTAAC
>JBFFIU010000345.1:0-3805 GCA_041556275.1 Anaerolineales bacterium
AGATGGCCTGGATTTAATGACGATTGAAGGGAAGCCGCTCGAATATGAGCAGCATACTGTCGCGTGGGATCCAGTAGCTGCAGAGAAGGGTGAATATCGTCATTTTATGCATAAAGAGATGCACGAGCAGGTGCGTTCACTGACCGATACGATCGGTGGACGCGTGGATTTTGATGAGGGGCAAATCCATATCCCCCAACTCAATTTGACATCCGATATCGCTCAACGAATCGAGAAGATTTTTATTATCGCTTGTGGCACTGCTGCCCACGCGGGGATGGTAGGAAAAGTCTTGATCGAAAATATCGCTCGCTTGCCAGTAGAGCTGGATATTGCCTCGGAATTCCGCTACCGTGATCCGATCCTGGATGAAAACACTGCTGTGTTAGCCATCAGCCAATCGGGCGAGACCGCCGATACGTTAGCCGCCATGGATGAAGCGAAACGGAAAGGAGCCATCTTGTGGTCAATCGTGAACGTGATTGGTTCCCAGGCCATGCGCATGGCGGATGGTTATATCTCAATGCAGACTGGTCCGGAGATCGGTGTGGCATCAACCAAGGCATATACCGCGCCCCTGGTTGATTTATACATGCTGGCAGTCATGCTGGCGACATTGCGCGGCGGCTTAACCGAAAAACAGCGTCGTAGACTGGTCGCCGACTTGCGTTTAGTTCCAGATCTGGCTGGGCGCTGCCTGGATCGAGAAGCGGAGATCGAAAAAGTAGCCCGGCATTTAAAAGATGTCTCTCACTGCCTGTACCTGGGGCGAGGCATAAATATGCCGACAGCTTACGAGGGTGCATTGAAACTTAAAGAGATTTCTTATATCCATGCTGAAGGTTATCCAGCAGGTGAGATGAAGCACGGCCCGATAGCTTTGATTGATGAGGAAATGCCCGTTGTTGTGATTGCCCCTCGCGATCCCTGGTACGATAAGATGTTCAGCCAGATCGAGCAGGCCAAAGCTCGCGGGGGAGTCGTCATTGCAGTGACAACCGAAGGTGATGATCTGATTCCGACCATCGCCGATCATGTCTTATGGGTGCCGCCAACCCCTTGGAGGCTGAGCCCGGTCACGACGGTGATTTCCTTGCAATTACTGGCATATCACATCGCTGCATTACGTGGTTTGGATGTTGACCAACCTCGAAATCTCGCTAAATCCGTAACTGTTGAATGATCTCCAATTTTAGGGAAGATCCCAACACGGGCAGGACAACCAGAGAATGAACCAATTCTTAATGGAGAGATAAAAATGGTCTCTCCATTTTTCTTCAGATTATGAATGATACGTTAATACCTGGAGATAAGTGGACAAATATTACTATATCGGCGTATAATCTAAATCTCGTTTACCTGAAGATAAAATGCTTGTTTGTAAGGAAGTGTATTGAGAAAACGATTACTTCTGGCTTTTGGCGCAACGCTGATTATTGGGGCGTTGTTCTTCTGGCTGGTTGATCTGGATAAGGTTGTTGAGATATTACGCGTTGCAGATTGGCGCTATTTAGCAGTTGGGGTAGCTGCGCTGCTGTGCGGGTACCTGCTGATGGCCGTTCGTTGGCGTTTCTTGCTCGGAAATCGAACTGGCTTCTTCCCTGCCTTTCACGCCACGAATCTGGGTAACCTGGTCAACAGCCTGACTCCCATCCCAGAGTTTGCGGTTCGCATCTTTCTCACCGGACGTGAAGCGGGGATGACCATCCCAGGCACGACTTCAGGCATGGTGGTTGAGCGATCCTTGGAACAGATCATGCGGGTGACGGCGCTTCTGATCGCCTTGCTGACGGGCTACGTGATTTCATTTAGCACGGGGTCTGTACTGCTCAATGTTGGTCTGGTGCTGGGCATCTTTGTGTTGATCACCCTGCTATTGCGCCGCGCCGATGGCGTGATTGCCTGGGGGAGAACACACCTGGCTCGATTACCTTGGATAGATCAATCGCGCGCAGATCATATTTTGACGGATCTGATGGAGGGTCTGAATTTCGCTGGAAATCCAAAGCAGGTTACCAGTGGATGGTTATTATCGCTCGGGACCTGGAGTTTCTTTTTCTTTTTTAGTTATCTTACCCTGATGGGTTTAAATGTCACTCATTCTGTGGAGAAATTGGTGGCTATCGCTTTGCTCACCTTGGCAGTCGCCCCGCCTTCCTCTCCCGGCATGCCTGGTTTGTATCAGGCCACCATAGTTGGCGCTTTGTCGCTGCTTGCGGGTTTTAACCCTGTACAGATGACAGCATACGCCATCACATTTCATATACTGCAGGTTATCCCCCTTTTGTTCTTGGGGGCATGGGGATTACTCAAATCGAATCTCTCAATCAAGGGTGTGGTCCAGAATTCCCAATCGGTCATCGTTGAGCAAGAAGCAGCGCTGGGGGATTAGCGCTCTTAGAACTGAAAATATTTCTTACAAGTTTTTTAGAAAACTAAAATGATTCTATGATTGGCCGGAGTCAAACCACACAATTTGTTGATCGTGTTTTGTTTTGAACATTCTGGAAGGTTTATCAACTTGTTTCAGAATCAACAGGTTGTGAGTTGAATTTCTTATCAAGTAAACAGAAATTAATAGAATAGTGGGTACAATCCATTGCGGATAATCGAGTGCTCTTGGAAGTTAAACTCAGCCGATGGACCAGAATCTTGAATTGATCAACATGCTCCTCGCCAGGTTGGAACGCCTCTCGGCAGACTCGTATTGGGCTCACCAGGCCAGCGGTATCAGGGGTTCATTGCTGAAATGGGTGGAATTGGGATCGACGGGGGAGAGTGTAAACTCACGCCATAACTCACCAGACAAGGAAATGGGAGTGGCTGCTTTGATCGCACGCGGATTTGATGTGCTGGAGAAAGCGGCAAAAGAGAGATAAGATTCGTGTTCGGTTAAAGGTAAAGTGGGTTGGAAATTCCCCTTTTTTCCAACCCATACTTAATTATCTTCATCCACTATCGTTCGGCGCCAAGCCATTCGCTCCGCTGGTAAGCATTGAACGGTTTACCATCGTACAGACGTACTGCTGGTATGATTGTGTTCCTCTCGCTCGCATGGTAGATCCCCAATCCTTCTTCTGTGGTACCCACAGGTCGTACAAGGCTGGCATTTCGCTCGCTCTCATGGTAAATGGCCAGGCCTGCTTCCTTGTATACTGTCGGCTCAAGTGAGGCAAGGTTGCGCTCGCTAGCCCTGTAAATCGCCATCCCTTCTTCGATTATCCTGGCGGGTATCCGCCGGTAGCCGGCCCGCTCGCTCTGCTGGTAAATAGCCATGCCAGCTTCATTGGCTTTTTGGAAGCCAGCTCCTTCCGCAACGTTATCTGAGTTAGAGGCGAAGTTGCCAAAGATGGTGGACGAGACAGCTAAGGCTACCACTAGAATTGCGAGCACCAAAAATATACGGACTTTTTTAGACATTTTGATCTCCTTTCCTGATCATTTGTTCTTGATTTGAGAGACTTTTACCAATCTGGCCAGATGTCGTCGCTCGTGGTTTTAGGGTAGCATTTTTGGTGCTGCTGCGGAAGGCGGGGAAAGGAGGAGGATTTCTCGAAGCTGGGGGAGGGGAAAAGGCGGGTTTTCTCTTATAAACCCAATAAATAAGATATACTTCATATAGTTTGGTTGGATTGGTCGGAAGGAGGAAGACAATCTTTCCCCATTTCTTAACCAGAATAACACCTGATTTGACTGTTATGGAAAACCTGGGCGAAAGAACAATCAAAGGCTATGAATTAATTGAGCGGATAGGTGCTGGGGGATTCGGCGCTGTTTATCGTGCTTACCAATCGACTATCGGCCG
>JBFFIU010000346.1:0-3793 GCA_041556275.1 Anaerolineales bacterium
CTTCGTTCACCTGCAGTCCATCCACTATGCGTTGTGTGGTAATGAGCAATTCGTCGGCGATCAAAAAAGCTTCGGGGAGTGCAGTGCGGCGATTGGCTGAATCGTCCAAGGTACGCTCTAGCAGGGAATGCGCAGCGTTGTCCCAAGCCAGTCGAGGCAGCTGCGCTAAAGCGCGCGCCAGTGAGTCGATTTTCTCTGCATTGATCGGGTTGCGTTTAAACGGCATGGCTGATGAGCCAACCTGCTCTGCTGCAAAAGGTTCAGCAAGCTCTCCAATAGTGGGAGATGCCAAGAGGCGCAGGTCAAATGCAAATTTATACAGTGATCCCCCCAATCCTGCCAGGGCGCTCAAGATTCGATAATCTTGCTTGCGCGAATAAATTTGGGTAGTGATTGAGAAGAAGGGTAGATCAAGTTTTTTTGAGAGGTGTGCTTCAAACTCAGCCAGATTCTCTACCCCAATCAACTGACCAAAGGAAGCCCCACTTCCCACCGCGCCCTTGAAACCTTTGCCCCTCAATAGTCTTCTGGCACGGCTGATATCTTCCCAATCCAACAACAATTCGTGTGCATAGACAGCCAGACGGTAACCGAGAGTCGTCGGCTCAGCAGGCTGGAGATGTGTAAATCCCATTATGGGTGTCTCTGACCAAGCTTCGATTTTTTCTGCCAGCGCGATCAGGATAGGTCTCAGATCCTCCAGGATTAAATCAAGAGATTCACGCAGCCGAAGAACTTCAGCATTGTCTTCGATGTCTGCCGAGGTAGCACCTAAATGTAGAGAACCTCCCCCAACTAGCGATTGATCAGCAAATGTCTTCAGCTCTGCCATCAAATCGTGGTGTATCTCAGCTTCGATTTCCAAGGCGCGCTGAATATCGATCTGGTCAGCATGTTTGTTTATATCATCGACCTGCTCGGGAGAGATTAAGCCGTATTCAGCCTGTACTTCTGCAAGGGATGCCCAAACTAAACGCCATAAACGTCGCTTATTGACTTCGCTCCAAATATGGCGCATCTCATTTGAGCCATAGCGCCAGGAAAACGGGGAGAGATAATTTTCGAATTCATCCATATTGAAATATCCTTTCGTTAATCACCAGGATTATTATACTGATTCACTCAAGTCTTGAGAAAAAATCCTTCTTTGAACACACGTTTTTGTAATTTGCAGAAACCTCCGATGGTGGCTATAATCAACAAACAGCAATTAAAAACCTAATCGATAAAAGCCGGAAAATCTCGCGGAAGATCAAAATGCAACTCAAGAACCATGATTTCCTGCAGTATTTCAGGGTGATCCACAGATGATGAGCCTAGATAACAATATTTCAGCAGGTTTAAACCTCCAAAAAGGCACCAGGCTGGCTGATCGCTACTTAATCCAGGATGCGATCAGCAACAGCTCATTGAGCACGATATATCGCGCTCGCGACCTGCACTTTCCTAATATTATCAAACTGGTAGCGGTCAAGGAGCTCATCAATCCTGCAACTGACTCTCAAGTCCAAGAAATGAACATAGGAAAATTTGAGCGCCAAGCCAATTTACTGGCCACTCTTACTCATCCAGCAATTCCACGCGTATTGGATTATTTCACTCAGGGAAAACACTCTTACTTGGTCTTTGAATTTGTGCATGGCGAAACTCTCGAATCCATCTTAGGTAAATCAGTGGGATACTTACCAGAGGATGTTGTAATACAATGGGCAATTGGACTGTGTGAAGTCCTTCAGTACTTGCATACCCACCAACCCGAACCAATCATATTCCAGAACTTAAAGCCAGCGAATGTTATGCTTAACCAGCATGGTCAGTTGATTTTGATCGATTTTGGAATCGCCACTTCCTTTCAAAATGAGATAGCAGGGGACATGGAAAGCCAACAAGGATACTTGCCACCTGAGCATATTCAAGGGGAGGTCAATGCTTCAGTAGATATTTATTCATTAGGTGCAACCATGCATCACCTGCTCAGCGGAGGAGATCCTCGCGCAACGTCTCAATTACCCGTTGATCAACGATCCATAAGCAGGATCAACCCTGACATCTCCCCTGAATTAGAAGAAATTGTGGATAAAGCACTTCAATATTCACCTTCAGATCGTTATCAAAGTGCAGAAGAAATGAAATCAGCCCTTTTAGGGTTTATTGGCAGATCGGACTCCAGGCAATTAACCCCCCAATATGATGCTGTATTCCCAATCGCCGAGAATGCGATTCAACCGATCTGGACATATGTATGCGATGATGAAATTCGGGGTACCGCCACATGTGATCGAGGTATTGTTTATTTTGGTTCATACGACAAACACTTGTATGCGCTTAATATCGAGTCTGGAAAATTGCTTTGGAAATACTTTGCGGATGGAGGTATCGTCAGCAAACCGGCAATCGTTGACGATTCTGTATTTTTTGGTTCAGAAGATCATCGCCTGCATGTCATCTCTGCTCGATCAGGCTCTCTACAGTGGACATATTATACCGATGGACCTGTTAGATCTTCCCCATTTGCGGCTCATGGTCATCTCTTTATAGGCTCAGACGATGCAGCCGTACATGCAATCAACATTCGTGGCGGTCGCGGAATATGGAAAACCGAAACCGATGGTGAAATTCGATCATCGCCATATGTCACCGAGGACTCGGTTTTCATCGGAAACGAAACTGGTGAATTATACTGCCTTGACTTTCGCGGTGGAATTAAATGGCGATTCAAAGCCAAACGGGCGATCACTTCATCTCCCACGGTTTCCGATAACCTGGTTTTATTTGCTTCATTGGATGCACGTATTTATGCTTTGGATTTAAAGACCGGGGTACAAGTATGGACCTTTGGAATGGATAAAGGCTCTATCTCAACTTTATATGTCGCAGATGGATTAGCCTTCACTGGTGCTATCGATGGTAATATATACTGCGTAAGTCTCAGCTCAGCCAAAGAAGTATGGCGATTTTCGACCGGGCACCAAGTAACAGGATCACCGATCATCCATAACGATGGTCTTTATTGCGGTTCAGTGGATGGTTATCTTTACTGTTTGGATCATCAAACCGGTCAACTTCATTGGAAATTCAAGACTGACAAACCGATCACAGCCACACCGGCTGTGTTTGGGGATATCATTTTAATCGGCTCGACGGACAAACGGTTCTATGCGTTGCCTGTGAAGGCACTCCACTGAGGATAAGAGATCAGGTATTTATTGATGACAAATTTTTTTAATGAATTATTTGGTAAAAGTAACAAGAAAACAGAATCTCCTTCGGAACGAAGGATCTCTGATCAACCCACACAACCTCATGAATCTCATGAGTCCACTAATGCTGATACCAAAAAGGATGACGATCCGGCAATGTATGAAGTAGGAATGGGAAGTTCTGTTGGTTTGCAACGTGATCACAACGAAGATGCATTATTCGCCGCGACCAGCAAATTAGTCACTGAAAGCACAAATCACCCATTTGGTTTATACATTGTTGCAGATGGTATGGGAGGTCATGTACATGGAGAAAAAGCCAGCGAGGTGGCTATTCGTGCTATGGCAAACCATGTACTCACAAAATTGCTGCCTCCAATCCTGGGTACTCCCGCTGAAAATCTAGAAGTATCTGAACAAGATGTCATGAATGATGGTATCCTTTCAGCCCACCAGGCCATTATTGAGCATGCCTCTGGAGGTGGATCGACGCTGACAGGTGTGCTCCTGCGAGGAGAGCAGATGACGATCGCCCACATCGGTGATAGCCGCGCTTATGAAATACAACCCAGTGGAGAGATGAAGTTGCTAAC
>JBFFIU010000347.1:0-3776 GCA_041556275.1 Anaerolineales bacterium
GAGTTCCGGCTCGCCGTCGCGGACCGGAATGTTGGTGATGCGGCCGAAGTTGATGTCCTGCATCAACTCGATGAGTCGCCGCTTCGGTGGGGTGAGGTGTGCTTTGTTGACTTGTGCCACTGCCAGTCTCCTTGTTCGGAATTTCTGGCACGCCCGGTGGCCAACCCTGTGCTGACCAATAAAAAACGCCGGATCGCGCCTTCAAAGCTGAAGGGGCGACATCCGGCGTCGTGCATCACGACAAAGAGCGTCGTGGGAAATTTTTTTAAACTTTTTTTGCCTGGGCTATCCGATCACGGGCTTTGTTTCCCATGATATGGATTCGGAGGGCTGATATCTCATCTCGCCACCGAATTCCAGTGAAGACTCAAGGTGTTCTGCAAAGGCAGTCATTCTGGCATCCTTGAGATTCTTCAAGGTGCGACGAACGGCCTTGCTGACATTATCTCGTGGCTTTCGAAGGGGATCGTTCGCGTGCCTCAGTTTTCCACCTGGCCCTATCATTGCCTTTACTTGAGAAAGGAGCATCTCCCGATTCTCATGTAAATCATCGAGACGTGATAAATCGGAACATTCGCGGGAATTTTCTATTTCTTGATCGATTCGGTTCAATTCGTTTCTGATTTCAGCAGCGGCCTGGTAATCGCCAACTTCCAATCCGCTGGACTCGAGCGCCTTTCTCGTTTCCTCGTCCAAAGTACCTCCGTGGTAGAGATCCAGCACCGAGATATAGCGGCCAGGTGCGGCAAGCAGGAGGGTGAGATATTCGACACCCTTTTGCCTCTCAAATGGGACTGATTCCCCACCTTGGAATCGAATTTGCCATCTGTCTCCGCATTGCCGGAAAATATTTGCCGGTAAAGGATCTGTAGATGCAGCAAAATGGTTATCGGGAAACAATATTCGGAATGGCGATTCATTCCGTATCCGCTTAAGGCGGCCGCCTTCCTGGAAGGCAACTTCCTCGCAAAGTGCCATAAACAGTGCAGCTCTTTGATTCATGAGGCGTTCAGCGCTTCTGCTTAGCAGTTTTCGAGTCGGTGCGAGCAAAACGAAAGGGTTCTGGTTTTCTAAACAAAGCTCACGGACGGTTTCAGTCATATCGTCCTTTTTCTCTGGGAGCGTCAAATAGACCGGAAACACTGTGCCGGTAGAAGGTAGAAAGTCGCCCAATCGCCAAGTATGGCTCAGGATAGGAATAGGCTCTTCGCGGTGCTGAATGTCGAGTGCTCTGCATATCGCCTTATTGACGGCCGACTGTTTGAGCCTGTAGATGAAAGTCTGTTGCCGGACAAGAGGAACCGCCCCAGCTTCCTTCTCCTGGCAGACGGCTACGATTTCGGAGTCCGAATGCACAACGACCTTGCGTGGGCATCCCAGTCCACAATCGGTTGGACAATCCACAGCAGTCGCGTGATTCTTGGTTAGCTGAAGAAAGTGGTCCCGAAACAGCGGATACCGATCCCAGCCGGAGAGCGCGTGATCCCAATCGAACAGCGCCGCCGACTTTCCAGGCAATGCTTCCAGGAACTCCCAGACAGGGTCATTCATCCAGATTCCCTCTGTTCCCCGTAATGAAGCCGCGCAAAAAGAGCCAACGTTCCAGGATTACGGAGTCATCGTCACACCTGAAGCTTGCCCTGTTCCCTGAACTAATAGTGAGCGACCTTGGCTTCTTAACTTCTTTAAATTTCACATAAAAACTAGCCTGTGTAATTCGTCCATGTTGGGGAAACTGAAAGCCTCGATCTCGGAGTGAAGCGAAAAAATCCTCAGATCTCCTGATTTCCTTGTCTTTGTAAGCTCCTGCGTAAGAGAGCTGAACTTCTTTAAGCTTTACGTATTCAAGGCCATCAACATCCTCACACGATAGCGATTCTTCTCCCACCGTGCGCAATGACTCTAAATTAAATTGGCTTCTCTGGCTGAAAAAATTCTCATCACCAAAAAGATGTTTTCCAAACATCTTTCGATACAGTTCCTTTTCTCCTTTCGTTACTGCATGCATTCTTATTTCGCCAATCAGGGGATTGTATATGAGAACATCGAATTTCTCTGGTCTGAAGTATTGGCTCTTAGACTTGCCAGATTCGATAACGGACTCACGATTGAAAGAGCTGCCATGCCTAACTACGATCCATATGTAGTCATCCTTAGAAAATATTTTCACTTTGGAATATTTGCCTTTTCGTTTCTTGGCAAACCATTCATCAAGGTCGTTTTCCAACGCGGTTATTCTTTCTGAGGATGGAATTGTGAAAACTGGCAGAGGAGTAACCACCGTTTTGAAATATTCGAATGAGCGTTTATTGAGAGGCAATAGTTCAGCGATTACTCTTTCGATGATGGATTTATCCTTCATCCAAACCTGAATCGCAAGATCAGCAGGAGTGGCGGTTTCCTCAATCTCGGTGTCGAGTTCTGTCCCGTATATTTCTGCCTGAACTGCTTCAAACCCTTCTTGAGTCGAGACCTCGTTCACATAATACAATGCCTCTGCCAAATCGCCCGGGGTCGAATTGTCCGGGGTCAATAAAACGTGACTGAGCTCGTTGTAATCCAGGCCATCTTCCTCCTGGACTGGTGGCAACTCTACGCCGCGAGCTGAAAAATAGGCGGCATGAGGCTCCAGAAAGGCAATGAGATGCTTCCTGTCGATTCGCCGGAGCATCCCCGGCTTCGAAAAGCGGCGTAGGGTGAATGATGCCATAAGTTACTCCTCTCGTTTTGTCGTTACTCTTCCATATCTGTCTCGATCAATTCCGTTTCCATCCAACGATCTTGCCCAGCACGCGAAGGTCATCCTCCGGCCTGACTCGGATCTTCCGTACCTCCGGGTTCTCGGGCACCAATTCGATAAGCTCGTCTTTGATTCTCAGCCGTTTCACGGTCACTTCGTCGTTGAACAGCGCTACAACGATGTCTCCGTCCTCGGCGATGGGCTGCTGCCGCACGATGATCAAATCACCATCGTTGATACCGGCACCGACCATGCTGTCACCCACCGCACGGAGTGCGAAGTGCTGACCGGAACGAACGACGTCCGATTCGACCAGTACTTGGCCGGTGACGTTCTCTTCCGCCAGGATGGGGCAGCCAGCTGCCACCATACCCACAACAGGTACTGAAACCAGGGAGGCAGCCATCTCGCTGGGACGGCGGGCGACGGCAATGCCGCGAGACTTCCCGTCCTCTCGCTTCAGGTATCCCTTGCGCACTAGTTGGTTGATCCGGTCGTGGGCACTCGCCGGGCTGATTTCAAAGATCTCGCTCAGTTCCTTCACCGTTGGAGGGAAGCCCTTGGCATCGACAAAACGACATATCGCTTCGAGCGTTTTCCGCTGCAACGGCGTTATCTCATCCGTCTTCGCTTTGCCCATGGCGTCTCCATTTCTGTTGAAAGACAAAAAGGCGCAATGCGCCAGCAAACCCTAATAATATAAACCTGATGCATATCAGGTCAAGAAATAATCTCACACCTGATTTCCGACACTTCTACGAGCCCCTCGGTAGGTAAGGCATTGAAGAATGCCGGTTTGAAACCGGACGAGCAGTTAGAAACCAGATAACCGACCAGAGGCGGAGCTGAGGCGGTTGTGGGTGCCATCGAACGCGCATCCCGACCGCCACCGTTTTCTGGCATCCACACCATCCAGTCCCCCGGTCCCACCGGAGGTGTTCGATGTTGGATGTACAGGAAATGAATGATGGGCCGGGGCTTGATGACCTTGGCGAAAACGGCAAACCCGGCCGCCTGTCGGGTGAGGCGAGGCTCC
>JBFFIU010000348.1:0-3770 GCA_041556275.1 Anaerolineales bacterium
ACTGCGCAGCAACGCAAGCATGGCTGCGTAGAGACCAACCACCCCCAGATAAACCCGGCAGCTCTGTCGGCGCTGCACGATGTGGATCGATTTCTGGCATAACTATCAAACAGTTAAGCAAAGGAGATATGAAAAATGAACAGGCAAAAGGTCGGGATAATTCTATTTTGGATTGGCGTAATCGGCATTATTTTAATGCAGGCTTTGACCTGGATACAGACTCCAGCGCAACGGGTGCATACAGCTGAAGAATTGAGTGGAACCACGCACGCGATTTGGGGAATACTCTTCTGGATCCGGAATATGGGGGGAATGGGTTTGACACTTTCAATCATGGGCGTGCTGCTCTACACCACTGAGAAAGGCTCCTATTTTTGGTTGTTGGGTTTTCTGCCTGGCGCTTCATTAGGCGTTAGCATGTTGTGGGAGCCAACCCGATACTTACCGGTGCTCTTTGGTATCGGAGGGACGGTGATTCTTCTTTCATATTTTGGAATATTGTGGTTGTGGATCCGCACCTACGCAGCTTACGAAGGTGTTGCCAGGACAGGAAGACATATCCAACTACTCGGGTATTCCTTTCTGGTTTCAACAGGCTTAATGCTCTGCTTGTATTTTGGCAACCCCAATGTACTTGCATTAGCAGATCTTCCAATACCCAGCGCCGAAAGCATTAACTTAACTTTGGGCCTTAGTGTGTTATTCATTTTCGTGGGTCAATATTTGGTTGCGAGAAGCATACAAGAACAGGAAACTACCACCATTCCACAAGAATCGCTTAGCCTCCAGCCCAGTGCCACAGATTAATCGACAGAGGTGATCATGATTACGTTAGCGTATATCCTCTCAGGTTTATCACTTCTGATGAGCCTCCTGCTCCTAATTCGATTAAAGGTTAATAAACCTGGACTTATTTTATGGTCCCTTAAACTGGCCGCAGGAGCGTTGTCGCCCTATTGGGCGATCATTGGCGCAGTTGGCGCGGTAATTGGATGGGTATATAGCGCTATTTGGGCTATTCCTATGGGGATTGCTGGTGCTGGTATGATGATCTTGTATGTCTGGCAATGTACCCGGGATCACAAGGATTTTGAAAAAGCCTTTGGTGCTGGCTGGTCAGACCAAATACCCCCTGAGCAAACTAAGCGTATGCTTCAAAAGCGCTGGTCGTGGTTCTTGAAGACGAAATTCTCTCCAGAGCCCTTCTTTGAGCGCGATATTACTTTCTGGACCATTCCCGATACGAAGCGGGAATTACTCTGTGATATCTGGCACCCGTCTGGCGGTAACGTTTCCGGTCTGGCATTCATCTACTTTCATGGCAGCGGCTGGCATATTGGTGATAAGGATTTGGGCACAAGACCTCTTCTTCGCCACCTGGTTGCACAGGGACATACCGTGATGGATGTCTCTTATCGTCTTTGTCCTGAAGTGGATATCGATGGCATGATTGGAGATGTTAAACGCGCCATCACCTGGATGAAGGCCAATGCGTCCCGTTATAGGGTGAACCCTGAAAAGATCGTTTTAGGGGGCGGTTCTGCGGGTGGACATCTTGCCCTATTGGCAAGTTATGCGCCTGGACATCCCGAGTTGACACCGCAGGAACTCAATAGCGCTGATCTATCTACATGCGGCGTTATCTCCTACTATGGTCCCACGGACTTGCTGGCTTTTTATCAAAACACAGGTCAACAACGAATAAAACAACCTCGGGATGGATACTTCCCACCAGTATCTAATGATTTGGATGCCCCCAAAAGTCTTCGCAATGCTGGCCGGTTAGACATCTTGTTGGGTGGTCATCCCGAGGAAGTACCAGAAATGTATCAACTGGCCTCAACAACCACTCATGTTCATCCTCGGTGTCCCCCTACTCTGCTCATTCAAGGTGACCATGACCGGAGTGTTCCCGTGAATGCCACCCGCGCATTTTTCATGAAATTGGTTGAAGCAGGCGTGCCGGTCATCAACGTCGTTTTTCCGTGGACAGACCATGGTTTTGACTTGCTATTACCACAGATAAACCCAGCAGCTCAGTCAGCACTGTACGATGTGGATCGGTTTCTAGCGCTGTTATTGAACAAAGATTGAGGACCATATCAGCGTTGGCGTGCAACGCTTTGAACGATAATACGGGCGTTTCTCTGAAAGAAATTTGGAGGTAATCATGATAATTCTCGCAACCATCCTCTCGGGTTTATCGCTTCTAATGAGTCTCCTATCCCTTATTCACCTACGGGCACTACTTGGATGGATTGTATTGTTTCCCAAACTGACCGCAGGAGCATTGTCGCCGGTTTGGGCGATCATGGGCTTGGTTGGCGCCCTTCTTGGGTGGGTATATGAAGCTTACTGGGCTGTTCCGATGGGGATCCTTGGTTCCGGAGTGATGATCTGGTATGTCTGGCGGTGTACCCGGGATCACCAGGGTTTTGAAGATGCCTTCGGTGCCGATTGGCAAGACCAAATCACCCCTATTCAAGCCAGGCATATGCTTAAGAGGCGCTGGTCAATTTATTTAAGGATGAAAGCCTCTCCGGAGCCCATCTGGGAGCGTGACGTCCCCTTCTGGAAAATTCCAGGTAAGGATCAACAACTGCTCTGTGACCTCTGGAGACCAGGGGATGGCCATGTTTCTGGCCTGGCGTTCGTCTACTGTCACGGAGGCGCCTGGGCCATAGGGGATAAAGATATTCTCACAAGACCATTCTTTCACCACCTGGTATCCCAGGGACATACCGTGATGGATGTGGCTTATCGTCTTTGTCCTGAAGTAGATATCTACGGCATGGTCGGAGACTCCAAACGCGCGGTTGCCTGGATGAAAGCTAATGCAGATCGTTATGGTGTGAACCCTGAGAAGATCGTTTTAGGGGGTGCTTCTGCAGGTGGACATCTTGCCCAATTGGCAGGGTATACGCCTGAGCATCCCGAATTGACACCAGAGGACCTCAAAAGTGCCGATCTATCCGTGTGCGGCGTAATCTCCTACTACGGTCCCACGGACTTGGTGACTTTTTATCAATATATGAAATTTAAACGAACAGTTGATGGGCCTCCAGTGCACATTGGGCTGGATTCCACCCCGAGTAAGCGTGATCTAGGACGAGATCCTTTGTTTTTCTTGTTGGGTGGCTGGCCCCGGGAGGTGCCTGACATGTATAAATTAGCCTCACCCATCACCCATGTTCATCCTGGTTGCCCGCCCACGCTGCTCATTCAGGGGAACCATGATGTCGTTTGTTCCATGGACGCCACCCGGGCGCTATACGCAAAACTGGTTGAGGTTGATGTGCCAGCCATCAACGTCGTTTTTCCATCGACAGCCCATGGCTTTGACGCGGCTTTACCACAGATAAACCCTGCAGCCCAGTCGGCGCTGTACGATGTAGACCGATTTCTGGCGCTCATGGTAAACAAAAATTGAGCACCCTATTTGAGTTAAAGGAGCATGAGTGAAATATGAAAAGGAATATCGCCAGCCAACTAGGTTTTTGGGCATCAGTGCTTGGTGTGATTATCGGAGGAATTTATCTCCTCGTACTAATATACGCCATATCAACCGATGGCCTTGTCTCTCTTGCCTCCCCTTCTCCATTCGTGCAATTGGCTGGAGGTATTGGCACTTTTCTTACTGTGCCAACACTTGTCGTACTATTTACTGCTATTCGTTATGTTCATGAGGAAGATAACCAGGTTCTTGGTTCGCTTGGGGTCAACTTCATAATTTTGTTTGCCGCCACTGTGGGTATCAACCGCTTTGTACA
>JBFFIU010000349.1:0-3759 GCA_041556275.1 Anaerolineales bacterium
ATCGTCCCATTAGAGCTGAATTGCAAAACAGGTATTAGCAACGTGCCTAAAGTTTGCAATGGCTACATCACAACAAGAGCTTCACGTTTGGATCCGATGAATAAATCCCGGGCAACATGCTACGCTGTACCATAGCTATGACCATAGCTATGAATTGATGATGCATTTAGTGAATGGGGATAGCAGAAACAGATCACAATTAACCCATTTATTATCCTTCGGGAGTTACTAATGACAGAAGCGAAATGTCCTGCCTGTGCAAAGATCATCCGCTTGCAGGAACAAACCAAGATTCACGCCCAAATCACCTGTCCCCATTGCCATTCCTTGCTGGAATATGTGCATCAATTTCCACCGACCTTTGATTGGGCTGATGACCCTGTGGTGTTCTCATCTCGCAGAATATTTAACAAGTTGTATTGATCTCATCAAAAGAATAAAGGTTGAATTCCAAATGTACACATACCACTCAGACAGAGTGAACGATATGACCCGTTCGCAAATCAATATAAAACCACCCTGGCGGATCGCTTTAATTGCCAATCTCATTGACGATTTCGAACGTCATCCGGATGATCCACTAGATGCAGGGGCTGAATTTGACCGCCAGCAAACCATCGAAGCCATCGCAGTTGCCCTTGAGGCAGAGGGGCACAACGTTTATTTTATTCAAGCGAACAGCTCGCTTCCTGAAGCATTGATGAATATACGACCGCACATATGTTTTAACATTGCTGAAGGTTCCAGCGGAGATGGCCGCGAAGCCCAAGTACCCGCGCTATGTGAATTATTGGGTATCCCTTATACTGCCTCTCAAGTGGTTGCCAATGCGGTCTCACTGAACAAAACGATGACCAAGCGCATTTGGCAGCAGCAGGGATTGCCTACCGCACCTTATTATGAATTCGTTTCACTGGAGGACGTAGCTCATTCTGATTTGCATTTCCCTGTATTTGCCAAACCCGCCCGTGAGGGTACTGGCATGGGCATAAATAATAAATCGATCATCACTAGTTATGATCAATTGATCGCCCATCTCAGTTGGTTACTAACCGCCTATCGACAACCAGTTTTGGTGGAGGAATTTCTTCCAGGCCGCGAATTCACCGTGGGCTTTATTGGCAATCGCGGTAATCCAAATCTCCGCCGCCGACCAGAACTGTATGATGCCGATGGTTATCACTGGTTCCCTATTCTGGAGATCGATACGCTTTCCAGTGTAAGTCCCACAATTTATGGACATGATGCTAAAGCGTTGGATATTGGAACCGAGGGTGCTCCCAATTATCTCTGTCCAGCAGACATCTCGGAATCCTTGCGGGCGCGCTTAATTGATCTTACTCGCAGGGCTGCAGAAGCACTAGAAGTCCGCGATGTGTCGCGGATTGATTTTCGAATTGGTGCCGATGGAGAACCCTACCTGCTCGAAATTAACACTTTACCGGGTTTGAACCCACTGTTAAGCGATCTGTGTATCATGGCCGCGGCAGAAGGGATTTCCCACCAGACCCTGATCACGGAAATCCTTTATCTGGCCGCTGAGCGATACAACATGGTGTCTTTTGCGAACATTACCGCTCAAAATATCAACCAATCCATCAGTCCTGGTGCTTTCTTAAAATCGACTCGATCAAAGAAACTACTTAATTCAACAGATTGGAGTTTGTAATTGGAAATTGAAGGCAAGCAAGAATTTTCAGAATTCCAATCTCATTAATTCTAGTTTTTTCAACAGGAGAACATTGAGATGAAGCAAAAGATGAAGATAAAATCCAATAAATTGATCGTTGAATGTCTTTTATGTAATAAAGATATATATGTTGAAGACAATCCCAAACTCGGTAAATTCATCACCTGCAGAAACTGTGAATCGGTGTTTGAAATCATTAATATTGATCCGCTAATGGTTGACTGGCCATTTGATGATGATGATGAAGAAGGATACGATGATGACACCGATGATTATTACAGCGATTGGTCTTGATAAAATCCTTTCGAGAGATCAGCAAATCGCTGTACAAAAAGAATGGTTAATAGATCATTTAATCAACACGGATCAAATAAGTTTTTAAAACATAATTAATGTTTTTGCAGGTTGACCAGCAGGTTGTGACGGCTGTGAATCAGCCGTCTTTTATTGCCATTTGATTGGAATAGATGGTTACACAAGCAAATATCATGTCAAAAGCATCAAGAATCACGCATCAACCAGCAGCTATTCACTCACCTTCAAGATTATTTTCTTGGTTGGTCGGTCGCCCACTTCCTACCGCTGACGCCCCTCAACAAGCAATTGGAAAAGTAATCGGGTTAGCTGTCTTCGCCTCCGACGCGCTATCATCCACAGCCTATGCGACGCAGGAAATGCTGGTAATTCTGGCTGCTGCAGGCATGGCGGCATTGGGTCATGCATTTCCGATATCAGTCGCGATCATAGCTCTGCTGGCAATTGTTACGATCTCTTATGAACAAACCATCCATGCTTACCCAGGTGGAGGAGGGGCTTATATTGTTTCGCGCGATAATTTAGGTCAATTAGCTGCGCAAGTTGCTGGCGCAGCACTACTTACGGACTACATCCTGACCGTATCTGTCTCCGTCTCAGCAGGGTTAGCCCAGGTAGTCTCGGCCTTCCCGGAGCTCATGGAATACCGGGTACATCTGGCGGTTGGAATGGTTATGCTGATCATGTTGATCAACCTGCGCGGAGTGAGAGAGTCAGGATTTATATTCGCCATCCCGACATATTTTTTCCTGACAATGCTTTGCCTAACAATTATCATTGGATTCATTCGTTTTTTTTCAGGAAACTTAGGCAACCTGGTTGATCCACCACCTGTTGAATTCGGAGTTACCCAGGCAATCACCTTGTTCTTGGTACTGCATGCTTTTTCTAGTGGGACCACGGCGCTTACTGGTGTAGAGGCCATCTCGAATGGGATCCCGGCATTCAAGGAACCGCGTAGCCGTAATGCCGGGCGAACTCTTTTATGGATGAGCACAATTTTAGGGATATTGTTTCTGAGCATCACTTTTTTAGCGGGAGATATTGGCGCTGTTCCATCTGAAGCAGAAACCGTCATCTCTCAACTTGCGCGCACGGTTTTTGAAAGCCGCGGTGTTCTCTATCTTGGCGTCATCGCAGCCACGACTCTGATCCTCTTCATGGCCGCAAATACCGCCTTTGCGGATTTTCCCCGCTTGAGCGCGATCCAAGCTTCTGACAGATTCCTGCCGCGACAGCTCACCTATCGCGGCAGCCGCCTGGTTTACTCAAGGGGTATAGTGACCCTGGCGCTAATCGCCGCGATCATAATCATCCTTTTCCAGGCAAAAGTTTCTGCATTGATCCCACTTTATGCCATCGGCGTGTTTTTATCCTTCACACTATCTCAAGCTGGTATGGCCCACCGTTGGTTGAAAATAGGAAGGCTTGGAATTGAAGAAGAGATTCAAGAACAGGGCTCTGTACTACGATTCGATCCGGGTTGGCGCTGGAAAATGCTGGTTAATGGTTTTGGGGCAATCTGTACTGCAATAGTTGCGATGATCTTCGCGATCACAAAATTCCGGGATGGCGCCTGGGTGGTGTTAATCCTTATCCCAGTACTAGTAGGAATATTCTATGCCATTCACCGCCATTACCTCCAATTGGCAGATGATCTATCGTTATCGGATTATGGTCCAGCACCGCGTTTAAGACGTCAACGCGTCTTCCTCCCAATCTCCGGAGTGCATAAAGGGACTTTAAAAGCTTTG
>JBFFIU010000350.1:0-3741 GCA_041556275.1 Anaerolineales bacterium
ATGGCAGAAACAATATCCGCGGACACCAATTCAATTGGAGTCTCACAACGACTTTCAACCCTTGATCGCTTTTTGACATTGTGGATATTCCTGGCCATGGCTGTTGGAGTAGGGATCGGGTACCTATTCCCCACAGCGGTTGAGAATTTTAACAGCAACGTATCAGTGGGAACGACAAATATCCCCATCGCAATTGGTTTGATCTTAATGATGTATCCCCCATTAGCCAAAGTACATTATGAGGATTTGGGAGATGTCTTCCGTGATTGGAGGATTTTGAGTCTATCCCTTGTACTTAATTGGGTTATTGGTCCAATTTTGATGTTCGTGTTAGCTATCATTTTCCTACCGAGTTACCCTGAGTATATGGCTGGATTGATCATGATCGGGTTGGCACGCTGTATCGCCATGGTAATCGTCTGGAATGATCTGGCAAAAGGTGATCCTGAATATGCCGCGGGGTTGGTTGCATTCAACAGTCTGTTTCAAGTATTCTTCTACAGTGTATTTGCCTGGGTATTTATCACCAAATTACCACCGCTACTGGGTTTGCAGGGCAGTGTTGTAGATATCACCATTGGGGAGATTGCCAAGAGCGTTTTCATCTACCTCGGCATCCCAATGATCGCCGGTTTTTTGACACGCGTAATCTTGATTCGATCAAAAGGTAAGGATTGGTATGAGAAAGAGTTTGTACCGCGCATCAGCCCATTGACCCTGATAGCGCTGCTCTTCACCATCGTGGTGATGTTCAGTTTGAAAGGTAATCTGATCGTCCAGATTCCCCTGGATGTGGTGCGAATTGCCATACCATTAATTATCTATTTCGTAGTCATGTTCCTGGTCAGCTTCTTGATGAGCCACAGGGTCGGTGCCAATTACGCAAAAACCACGAGCGTATCCTTTACTGCGGCCAGCAATAACTTCGAACTGGCGATTGCAGTCGCGGTGGCAGTTTTTGGCATCAGTTCTGGGGCAGCCTTTGCGGCTGTGATCGGACCCTTAGTGGAGGTTCCGGTCATGATTGGATTGGTGAATGTAGCCTTCGCGCTGCGAAAACGGTATTTTAAAAGTGAGTTGCGACCAGCTGCAGGATCAGCTTAGTCCAATGCACAATGCCAATAACATTAGGATAGAACTATGACAGAAATCCTGGAAACTACGGTTGACAAATTTATCTTCAAGGTCGCTGCGGATCGCCACTACAATGACGAAGGAGTATGGGCTAGGTCTGAGGGTGAGCTGATCCGCATCGGACTCTCTGATTTTGTGCAGCAGCGTAACGGTGACGTTGCCTTTGCTGAGGTCAAGCCGGAAGGAACGAAGATAGCTCTGGGTGACGAGGTAGCGGTGATAGAAACCATCAAGGTGGATATAGCATTTTCCTCACCACTGACAGGCACGATCGTTGAAGTCAACCCGGAGATGGAAGATGCACCGGAAGCAATAAACCAGGATCCTTATGGCCAGGGCTGGTTGGCGTTGATCGAACCCTCAGCCTGGGAGGATGAACGCAGCCAGCTGCTAGACGCCCAGGCTTATTTCGAACGTATGAAAATTGAAGCAGAAAAAGAAACGGAAGAATTATGAGCCACTCAACGACAAAACCAGATCGCGTAGTGATTGTGCCATGTAGTGGGATCGGCAAGACCTACGGCACTGTCAGCCGAGAAGCTGCATACGATGTGGTGGAAGATCTCCGTCCGGACCAAGCAAAGCTAGTAGCTCTTTCGATGCTTGTCCTTGGAGACGAGCAGGCGAGGCATGCTGTTGTTACCAATCCAGTAGTAACTATTGATGGCTGTAAACTGGCATGTGCGACAAAAATGGTGCAAGAGAGCGGTGGTGAAATAGTCAAGGATTTCGCGGTATTGGATGTTTATCGCAGCCACCGCCAGTTCAAACCACGAGGGATCGCGGTACTTAGTAAAGGTGGGCAACAACTCGCTCGGGTCCTGGCTGAGGAAGTCGCTTCTGTGGTGGATGATGTAATCGAATCCAGCTTAGAAGGAGGTCAAAATGCCTGATCTACCCAAGAAAAAAGTCGGTATCGTGGCCTGCTCGGGCGAAGAACTTCCAGAAGGAACTGTAACAAGGCTGGCGGCATTGAAAGTGCTGGAGGAGCTACGTCCAGCTGATACAGTCACAATTTGTCTGCCCCTCTTCCTGGCCGGGGGGGAAGGGGATCGGGCCTTTGCCCGTTTTTATCCCACCATCGCTGTGGATGGTTGTAAAGAACGCTGCGCGGAACGAGCAACGGAAATGTATTCCGGAAGTCCAGCAGCCAGTTTTGTGGTGAGTGATTTGGTTGCTGAAAACGGTTTAGAACCACCCCAGGGTCGCCGCAGGTTGAACAAGGCTGGTGTGCTAGCGGTCGATGTTACAGCAGAACACATGGCGCGCGCAGTGGATGAGCTATTGGGAAAGCAGTGGAGCCGGCGTACTGGCTCCTTCATTGAACCAGAAACAGCCACTGAACCGCAAGGTGTTATTGAAGCCACGTGTGCCTGTGGGTCTGGTATTCCGGTTCAGGAGGTTCTGGTTGAGGGACAAAACATAACCTTGATCGCGCTGCCGGTGATCTTTCAGCAATTCCACAAGGCTGGCAAGTTACCTTCAGATGAAACTGCAAATGAGCTATTTGAAATGGTAAAGATTTATAATCCTATTCCCGAGGGAACAGATAAAAGCTACACTGACATATTGCTACGCGAGTACTCCGACTTTTGCCATAAGGAGGAGGCTGCAAAATGAGCCGGACCGCAACTTACCACACCGAAGTAACCTGGAAAGGGGAGCACTGGGGTCATGTCGTCATGGGCAACGGCCCGGAGATGGACTTTTCTGCACCACCAGATGCCCAGGGTCATGCTGGTGTTTTTACCCCTGAAGATGCTTTCGTCGCCGCAGCCAACACGTGCATCATGATGATGTTCATCTGGGCTACTGAACGGTTTAAGCTCAACCTGATCTCATATGAATGCAGGGCAGAGGGAACCAAATTGATCGAACTGGACCACACGGAGATTTTCACCCATTTGCGTTTTTGGCCTGTTATCCATATCGCTGCCAACGGAGAAGATCTTCGACGGGTTGAAGCACGTATAGAAAGGGCTTTGAGAGCAGCGCAGAAATACAGTCTGGTGGCGAACTCAGTGAAATCTGAGATTGTGATCGAGCCAGAAATCGAAATCGAACCTCATTAATCTGCATTGAGAGTTTTTTTAGAAGCACATATTCAAAGCCAAGAATATGTATCCTTAGGTTATGAAAATATACAAATTCTCCCCCATACGAATTGCGCAGAGTGCGGTGAACCGACTTGTTGGAATTTTGCCTTGAAGCTGGTAACTTCCCAGAAGAAGATTTCCGAATGCCCGCCTTTGTCTGACACTCAATATGCTGGGAATCTAACATGGATCGAGAAATCATTGAGTTGATGCACATCCCACCCGTTGTTTTCAGAAATGTCGGGGGCGAGTGTTTGACCCCCGAACCGCGCATGGCCAACTAGTCTGAAAGCCTGCGAATCTCACGCTCCAGCTGCTGGGCCGCCTGGACTTAGTCCATCCCTGGCAGGAAGCGCAGGGGCGCTCCGATGGTCACTTCAACCGGCCCACGGCGAGGCACCCATGACCCCTTGGGTAGGACCGTGTGCAGACCGCACAGCTGGATGGGAACGATCGGGATCCCCAACTCGACGGCCAGCAATCCCACGCCCGCCTTGAAGGGCTGCAGCTC
>JBFFIU010000351.1:0-3741 GCA_041556275.1 Anaerolineales bacterium
AAATTTCGCATGTTTACGAGTGTTTCCAATGGTTACGAATCCCAAAGGTCAAAGTATCCCTTAAAACCTCCCTATGAGCCTATTTTGGGCATCTAATGGGCTTCTAGAGATGTTTATGCACAATTCGGCTTAAAAGCCTCCCTGGGTCTCGCACTTGTGCTCGACTCACTTCTCCCTTTCCTCCCTAATAATTATTTGCTTGTCTTGTCTTGCCTCTGGTAGCCGTTTTCGTACATGACATTTGATTCTTAGAGACATGAGGAATGTCAGATTCGAGACCGCTTGCCTATATGTTAAAATGGAGTTACTAGGAACCTTTTGACTGCCTTTGGGGAGCATTGGGCACACCCAAAAGAACCGAACTGCACCGGCTAGCGCGCTTGCATGGGGTGCAAGAGGTCCTGGGTTCAAATCCCAGCGCCCCGACCAGGAGACCTGGAAAAGTTCCAGGTCTTTTTTGTTTTAACACATACAGTAAACCTCGCTCTCACTCCCTGACTACTGGTGTCTGTGATGGGCTTAGTGTGGATTATGTCCTCGAAAAAATCATATTTTGATTGACATCAACTGTTAAGAAGCAAAGTGGTCTATGAAACTATATTTATGGCAGGGAAATTGGTAAAAGCTTTTCGGCAAGCATCACATTTGGAACACATACAAAGATACGCTGAAGAACGCTATCAGCCACATGCAGGAACGGGCTTCTGCTAGAGTGAGTACATCGATCGGGATAACCCATATCCACCCCGGTCCAGGAGGCTAAAATGAACAACACCCGTTTCTTCAGCCCTGTTGTGATGCTGTCCCTTGCAGCTGTGGCGATCTTGCTCCTCGCCCTGGGCTTCATTGCCTGGTTGACTCTCACAGAGACAAACATTGATCTGAGCGGATTGACTTTTCGCCAGGACAGCCCCCCCGCATCTGTGGATCTACATCCTGCAACATTCAATGCAGAAGGTCTGGCGATCTACCATCAAAGCGAGCGAAACTTACCCTTGTTGCGTACCAATGAGGTTGGCTTGTCTATCTACCGTGAGAGCGAATGGGGCACCAACTCTTTTACTCGACCCAATGCTGCGGGTCTCGCCATCTACAAGCAGAGCGAGCGAAACAGCGTAGTTCCAGTTTCGATCGAGCAAGGGTTAGCGATCTACCACCAGAGCGAGCGCAACGCATTTCCGGCAGATCCAGACTCTGAAAAAGATGAAGGGATGAAAATCTACTACGCCAGCGAACGTGGTCGCTGAGGTGCAACCCAGGATTACGACATCTAGGGTCATAAACCGAATGCAGTGGTGAGATTTAACTCACCACTGCATTCGGTTTGCAGTCATGCTTTTAAAGCTGTGGATTTTGAAATCAGCGCAATAGCCTGTTCCGTGGTCATGGCTTGGCCTTCTACCCAGGCTGCTGAGAAATCTGATTCGCCGAGTTCCTCACGCGCCAGGACCACGTTGCGCTCAAATTCAATGCTGTCTGTTGGTAAGAGTGAAAACCCGATCATCTCGAGCTGTCGCTCTACTGCTGCGAAAAGCTGCACAGCACTAAGAGCATCGCCATGTGCCTGTAAAATACATGCAAAGCCAGAGATACAAGCCGCGATGGCTTGCTTGTGTCCCAGCTTCAAGTTTAAATCAAGGCTCTCCTGGCACCTATTCGCCGCTCCTTCGAGATCGTCTAGATAGCGCAAGGTGTGACTAAGCCTGCGCAGCGCATAAGCCAGAAAATTCAGATCTTGCACCTCTCTCAGCACTTCTACGCTATTTTTGTAGAGCTCTCTCGCACGTTGGTAATCACCCTGATAGAAGATACCATCGCCAAGGAAGGACAGCGCAAAGCCAACGCCGTATTGTCCTACCGAACCTAATTCCCGGCATTCCTCCAAACCTTCTTCAATTAGTGATAGTCCTTTCCGGTAGTCACCGTGGGTGGAGATTACAACTCCAAGGAACACACGTGACCAGGCAATATTGGGTCGATCGCCAATCTCCGTGGCGATATCAAGCGCTTCATCTAATAGAACACGAACGCCAGCTTCTTTGCCCAGCACCCACTGAACCAGCCCGGCGATGCTGAGCGCTTTGGCTCGTGCTGCAGTTCTTTCCCTGGCGAAGGACGACGACAAAATCTGTGAAGAGAGTTCTCGCGCCTCGTAATAGTGCCCGCGTGTAGACCAGAACCAGGATAAGGCGCCCACCAGACGTAGCGCTGGCGCTGCCGCCTCCCTCTCCAATGACCAGGTCGCTGCTGCCCGCAGGTTCTCATGTTCCGCCTCCAACCGGTTGAGCCATGACACCTGGTCAGGTTTGAACAACTCCGGTTCCGCCTTTTCCGCCAGCATCACAAAGTAGTCCAAATGGCGATCGCGCACGGCTACCTCTTCCCCGGTATCCACCAACTTCACCCCGGCATACTCGCGGATTGTGTCCAGCATGCGGTAGCGCGCCTCCTCCCCAGGCCTCCGTTCAGCCAACACCAGCGATTTGCTGGCCAATTGAGTCAATCTATCCAACACTTCTTCCGGCTGGATCTTTCCTCCCGCACAGACCGCCTCAGCTGCCACGACTGACCAACCCCCAGTGAAAACGGACAGGCGCTGTAACAACGTTCGCTCATCCCCCGAGAGCAGGTCGTAGCTCCAGTCAAGCGTTGCCAGCAGCGTCTGGTGGCGCGGTAATGCCGTGCGACTCCCCCCGGTCAGCAACCGAAAGCGATCATCCAGGCGGGCAGCCATCTGTTCCACCTTCAGCACCTGGACCCGCGCCGCCGCCAACTCGATCGCCAGTGGAATGCCGTCCAGCCCATGGCACAACTGCCCGATGGCCAGCGCATTTTGCTTTGTCAGCGCAAAATCCGGCTTCAGTGTCGCAGCACGCTCGATAAATAAACGTACAGCATCATAAGTGATAAAATCGGTCGGCTGCACCTGATCTGGGTCCGGCGCAGGCAACGTCGGGACATGGAACACCCGCTCTCCAGCGACTCCCAATACCTCTCGACTCGTTGCTAGGATCTTGAGCCCAGGGCATGCTTTCAGCAGGTGTTCCGCCAGCAGAGCGCTGGCATCCAGCAGGTGCTCACAACTGTCGAACACCAGTAGGATTTCTTTAGCGTGAAGCGCTTTCGCAAGCGTTTCGGCCAGCGTTCGATCTGGTGACTCACTCACGCTCAGCACTTTCGCCACCGCCTGAGGGATGAGGTCCGGATCCACTATCACTCCGAGTTCGATCCACCACACGCCATCGTCGAACATTGTTTGTATCTCATTTGCCACCCGAATAGCCAGACGCGTCTTACCGCTGCCGCCAGCGCCTGCCAATGTCAACAAGCGAGATCCCAACATCATTTGCTCGATTTCCGCGATCTCCTCTTCACGACCGATGAAGCTGGTCAATGGGATAGGTAGATTCGTGGTTCTTTGATCGTCGATTTCTGTTGGCGATGTGAGGGTCTCGCCTAACTGCGTTTTGATGATGGCGACAGTTGCAGATGGATCGCTTGGGATCGCAGTTCCATCCTGCAGCTGTTGGAAAAGTATTTCAGTCTGTTCGGAGGGTTCCACACCCAACTCTTCGCGTAGAGCTGTAACGCAGCGCTCATATGTAGTGGCGACTTTGGCATTGTCCCCCAGGGCGGCGTGCGCCACCATCAGCGCTCGATAGGCAGGTTCAGGCATGCTCCCGAGTGCGATCCACCGTTCCCCCCAATCCAGGATCTCCGACCAGCGTCCCCCTTCGACCA
>JBFFIU010000352.1:0-3737 GCA_041556275.1 Anaerolineales bacterium
CCAATATTGCAGCTTGACATTACAAATATTCTATGTAATAATATGGGTGACCACCCACCCATATTTATAAAGGAGTACACCTATGCCCCGCCACAAGGATGCCGAACGCAAACAAGTAATGAGCGAGACCCGCCAACTGCTGCTGGAGGCGGCGAGCGAAGAGTTCGCCAGGGAAGGTTTCAAAGGTGCCAACATCAACCGCATCTCCATCGCAGCCGGATTCGCCAAAGGTACCGTATACAACTACTTTGAGAGTAAACGGGCGCTGATGCTGGCCCTGATCGACGAGATCGCAGAAGGACATTTGGAACTCATGACCGAGCAGGTGCTGAAGGAAGACGATCCAGCCCGCCGCCTGGAACTTTTTTTTGAAACCGGTTTCGCCTGGGTCACGGATAACCTCCCCCAGGGAAGAGTCCTGTTCTCCACGCTGAATGGCCCAGACATGGAGTTCAAGACCCGCATGTATGAAGCATACCTGCCCATGTTCCAATTGGTTGGCCAGGACATACTAGCAGTTGGTATCGAGCAGGGCATCTTTCGCCAGCTAGAACCTATTTCCACCGCCGGGCTGATCATGACGATCTATCTAGGCACTGGATCTCAAGTCAACGAGCAGGGGGAACAATGGTTTCCTCCAGCTCAGGTTTCGGATTTTATACTGAAGTCTTTACAAGCTGATGACAATTAGCATAGTGAACAAGGAAGGTTTGCCATGATGTTCTTGAAGATAGCGCTTTACACCGTATTCGTGATTTTGGTCGGAGTTCCCCTGTACGCGATCCCAGCTACCCTAACATTACCAGCGGGATCACGTCCGGGGATCGCAGAACTTTCTATTAAGCAGGCAGCCAATCAATTAAAAAGTACGGATAAGACTGGCTGGTCACTGGTCGAAGCCGCCCGCGTCCTGGTCACCGAACGGATGCAGTACTCCCGGCGCAACAGCTTTGATACCCCCGAGAGGGCGTTCGAGCGCGGTTATGGCTACTGCACTCAGCATGCATATGCTTTGACTTCATTGCTGACTGAATTGGGTTTCGAAGCCAAAGTGGTCCAGGCTTTCCAAAACAGATTCCCCAGCGGCAAAATAACTGCACATGCCTGGGTCAGCGTGAACCTGAATAATGAAACCCGATACATTGACTCGCTTTTCTATGATCAGCGAGCCGGTGAGCTTGATTTCACTCCCCTTTCCGAAGTAACAGACATCTCACCTGCCTTCAAACTGCTAGCTTACTGGGGCGCTACCGGGGTCAACGCTCACCGTTATTACCTCAGCGGAAAGGACTTATAAACGTGAACGCGCTCGTAGTTTATTTCTCAAAATTTGGCAACACTCAAATGTTGGCCGAAGCAATTGCCGAAAAACTGGCAGGCAATGGCGGCGTGCGCACAATCAGCTCAGATGAGCTGACAGCAAATGATTTGAAAGACGCCGATCTGATAGTGATGGGCAGCCCAACCCATAACATGAATCTGCCCAAGTCAGTCAAACCGGTCTTCGAAAGGCTTCCCCGGCGCGTCTTGCCTGGCACGCCAGTAGCAACCTTCGATACCTCCTACAAGATGTCCTGGTGGTTAAACCAGTTTACCGCCTCGAAGAGATTGGCCAAGAAGCTGCGCAAACTGGGCGGAAAGCTCGCCGTTCCCCCCGAGATTTTCCACGTCACGGAGCGTGAGGGACCGCTGTATGAAGGTGAGATCGAAAGAGCACAGACCTGGGCGGCGTCGATTCTGGAGAGAGTTAAATCATGAGGTCTTTGTATCAATTCTCCCCGGCAACGAAGCAGTTCATTAAGGCTGCCTGGAAATTGCAGAAGAAGGCGCCATGGGATTTCCTGCATAGCTATGTATATGCTCGCTGGCCATACCTGTACATCAGCTTTGCCAAAGGAGAGCATCCACTCAATAAGAGATTAAGACCGCTCTCCCAGTTATGGCAGAGGATTAGACCAACCAGAAAGCCTCAAAAGAGAGTAGCGCCATCACCCTCCCAGGCCACCGGCACCGCCGCAGACATCTACCACGGCAAGGTCTTACCGTTAGAACCGGCAAAGAATTTAGTGATGGTCAATGAACCGATCAACCTGCCGGACCTGGAGCAGGTGATCCCCTACATTCGAGCGCGGGCGATCATTCAGCAGAATCCTGATCATATCCTGCTGGTGAAATGCCCCTGTCGTTTAGCAAAAGATGATCCCTGCCTGCCCCTCGATGTGTGCATGGTAATAGGTGAACCATTTGCCAGCTTCACCTTGCAACACTACCCTTCCCTGGCAAGGTGGATCACCCAGGAGGAAGCATGCGCTATTCTTGAAAGAGAAGATGCTCGCGGCCGCGTTCATCATGCCTTCTTCAGCGAGATGATGCTGGGGCGTTTCTTTGCCATCTGCAATTGCTGTTCGTGCTGCTGCACCGCGATGGCAGCGCATCAGAGAGGCACTCCAATGCTGGCCTCCTCGGGTTATGTAGCCCAGGTTGATGAAGGTAAATGCACAGCCTGCAACGTTTGTGAAGAATATTGCCAATTCGGCGCCCTGGGATTAGTGAACGGATCAAACAAAGTTGATCAGGAACTTTGCATGGGTTGTGGAGTGTGTGTAAGCAAGTGTTCAGAGGGATCTATCTCATTGCATCTTGAACCCACTAAGGGCACGCCCCTGCAGATATTTGATTTGATGGCTGAAGCGCAACAGGTCAATGAGCTATTAATTTAGCTGCTTCTAATGATGACAGGTAATTACCTTTTCAGGCAACCGATCCAGGAGTAGTTTATTTGAGCACTCTCCCGATATACCTGTTTTCAATTTCTCTGTTAATTGGTTTTTCTATTGTCGTTTTGCGGGTAATGGTGAGACGGGATTACCTGCACAAAGGACATTTATCCATTGGTTCCGCTGCTCTGCAGGCTCTTGTCTTCTTTTTATTCGGTGGCTTCCCAGCCATCTACCTGTCGGGTGATTGGCCAATTTCGCATGTGAGTCGTGTCCTGCGGGTCATCGGGCTGACGAGTGTAACCATCGGGCTGGGTATTATGTTTATCAGCATATTGCGCTTAGGTTTTCTTCGATCGCTGGGCATCCAATCAGGAGCGTTTAAGAAGACCGATTTCTATCGCCTGACGAGGAATCCCCAGGTCATAGGGTGTATATTGTACATGATCGGTTTTACCATCCTTTGGCCCTCGCTGTACGCACTGGGTTGGGGATTTTCACTCACGGCGATCCTTCATGTGATGGTGCTGACAGAAGAAGAGCATTTACACAATACCTACAGCCAGGATTACGAAGGGTACAGCAAAAGCGTACCGCGCTACCTTGGATATCCGAAAGTAATCAAGTGACACTCTAGCGGAATTGAATTCGGGGCTTATTTGTTAACCCAACAACCCCCACTGATAAATATCCACCCAAAAAATATGATCAGGAGCAGATTCGATGCGAAAGAAACGCAACCCATACTTGGCCAGCATCCTCTCGATTCCGGTCCCTGGATTGGGCCAAATCTATGCTGGCAAAGGCGAACGAGGGGCAGCCATCCTCATCGCTACGATCATCGTTGGGAATCTGAATGCGATCTGGCTTAGCTTGCATTCCGAGGCTGATCCAGCAATAAATGCTTTCTGGGCGTATTCCTTACCCAGGATCTTGCACGATCTATTCGCCGCCTATGGGGTGATTTTCTTGATCTGGCAGGTGATAGACGCCTATCGGCAGGCAAAAGGGTTTACCCAA
>JBFFIU010000353.1:0-3720 GCA_041556275.1 Anaerolineales bacterium
GCAGGTGGAGGAATACGTACCCAAGACAAATTACTCGATGCTGCCGAAATCTTGCGAACCAAGCACCTATTTCGAGGTTATTTACACCTGAAAATTATGCCAGGCGCGAAAAAGGATCAAGTTAGGCAGGCAATGCAATTGGCAAATCGAGTATCATTGAATCTGGAGGCACCTAATTCCGAGCGGCTGAGTATTCTCGCCCCACACAAGGTATTCAAGGACGAATTACTGCAGCCATTGATCTGGGTAGAGGAAATCAGGAAATCTAAACACTGGGACTCTCAAAGAAAACCATCTGTAGCTACCCAATTTGTAGTTGGAGGTGCTGAGGAGAGCGATCTTGAACTCCTTTCGACAACGGACTTCTTGTATCGCAGGCTCGGACTACAAAGAGCATATTACTCTCCCTTCAGACCTGTTGAAAATACACCTCTTGAGAATCAATCTCCAACTAAGCTGCAGCGTGAGAGCCGGTTGTATCAGGCTTCATTCTTGATCCGTGATTATGGATTTTCAGTGGAGGAAATGCCCTTTGACCAGGAAGGAAATCTACCTCAAAATTCAGATCCAAAGCTCTCCTGGGCAAAAGCGAATCTTATCGGAAAGCCAATTGAGCTCAATATTGCCAGTAAACATCAATTGCTACGTATCCCTGGAATTGGTCCTCGAAGCGCTAATGCTATCCTCGCGATAAGAAAACAGGCGAAGATCAATAATCTTGAGCAATTACGACGAATAGGTGTAAACCCTTCAAAGGCATTACCTTATATTTTGTTAAATGGGCGTCAACCAAGCTTTCAAATTGCGCTGTTATAATGCAAGATGAGTTTTTTGAATAGATTGTTAATCCATTTCTGGAGTGTCTCAAATTAAGCCATCCAAATTATTTATAGGTATCGATATCGGCGGTACTTTCACCGATTTCGTTGTCTATCATTCCGAATTGGGGGATATGAATTCATTCAAACTGTTCTCAACTCCATCAAATCCAGCAATTGCAGTCAATCAGGGTTTGGATAGGATCATCGAGAGCGAAATTAAAAATGGTCGTGATGTGTCAACGGATATCATCATCACCCACGGTTCGACTGTAGCTACAAATGCCCTGCTTGAGAGACATGGCGCTCGCACAGCATTAATCACCACTAAAGGCTTTAATGATGTGATCGAGATTGGAAGACAGAATCGGCCCTCGCTATACGATTTTTCCGCCCAACCTCCTAAACCGCTTGTACCCGCAAGTTTGCGATTGGAAGTGAGTGAAAGGATCGATCATAATGGAAAGATTGTGATTTCTTTAAACCAGGACGAGCTGCCAAAGATTGCTACCAAACTGCATGAAAAGTCGGTTGAGTCTGTCGCCATATGTTTACTTTTTTCTTTTCTTTACCCGGATCATGAGAAAATGATCTCCGATAGTCTCCAAAAACTAGATGTCTATGTCTCTAAATCGAGCGAGATATTGCCGGAATACCGCGAATATGAGCGCACGAGCACCACTGTTATAAACGCCTATGTCACACCAGTATTGGATCGATATTTAGCTTTCCTAGAAGAGTCTGTCTCTTTGAATTTAAAAAACGCGAGTATACGTATTATGCAATCGAACGGTGGGATTATCAGCATTGAAGAGGCCCGACGCGTGGGAATAAAATGCATACTTTCCGGTCCGGCAGGCGGCGTAGTTGGAGCCGGTCATATAGCATATAAAATACAGCCCTCTCAAAATCAAGAAAATAAAGATGATAATCTGAGAAATGAATTAAGAGTGATTACTTTTGATATGGGCGGTACCTCCACAGATGTTTCTCTAATTGATGATCGTCCAATTGTTACAAACGAATCCACGATTGGCGGGTTTCCAATACGAATACCTGTTTTGGATATTCATACCATTGGCGCAGGTGGTGGGTCAATAGCCAGCGTTGATATCGGAGGAGCATTAAGAGTGGGCCCAGAAAGCACAGGTGCTGAACCCGGCCCAGCCTGCTACGCTCGTGGGGATAAAAGCGAAGACCAACCAACAGTTACGGATGCCAATTTGATCCTGGGTCGTTTACCAGCCGATCACTTCCTCGGTGGGGAGATGATACTCGATACCAATCGCGCTGAAAATATAATGTCGAAGCTTGGTTCAAATGCTGGGTTGACTTCTCTACAATCTGCATTTGGGGTGATAGATGTTGTCAATGCTAACATGGAACGAGCCTTGCGCTTGATTTCAGTCGAAAGGGGTTACGATCCCAAAGAATTTGGATTACTCTCCTTCGGAGGCGCGGGTGGATTACATGCCTGCAATTTAGCCAGGCGTCTGGGAATCCCAAAAGTTTTTGTTCCGCCGATCGCTTCTACGTTGTCTGCATATGGAATGCTGGTTGCAGATGTGGTTAAAGATTATTCTAAAACTGTGATGTTACCTGGTAAGGTGAATCACGAACAAGTTTTGGAATCGTTAAAACCTTTAGTAGAGCAGGGTCAAACAGACATCATAAGCGAAGGATTTGAAAAGAAGAATATTGGTCTTGAGCGATTACTTGACATGAGATATCAGGGACAATCTTACGAACTCACCCTCCCCTTTCGGGAAAGTTTTATTGAAGATTTCCATAATATCCACCAGCAAACCTATGGTTATTCTCGCCGTGATTCGCCAGTCGAAATTGTAAATGTTCGGGTCCGGGCTATAGGGAACGTACCTCCACCTCTGATTCCCAAATATCCTGTCATGGATAAGGAACCAACTCAAGCATTTATAGAAAAGCGATTGGTCCATCTTAATCGGGGTCAGGCAGAAGTCCCTTTATACCAGGGAGAGCTTCTTAATCCTGGGAACGGCTCGGCTGGACCAGCAGTGATCGTTAGAAAGGATACAACAGTCTTCTTGGATGAAGGGGATGATTGGGAAGTCGATCAACACAATAATTTGATCATTTCCATAAATTAAAGAAGGTTGCTATACTGCAATAATTCAGGATTAATCCAATTCATGAAACCCGATCCGATCCGTCTTGAAGTCTATAAAAACCTCTTTGCTGCTGTCGCTGAGGAAATGGGTGTGGTGCTCAGGAAAGCGAGCTATTCACCGAACATAAAAGAGCGTCGTGATTATTCTTGTGCGATTTTCGATGCCCAGGGACATATGATCGCACAAGCCGCACATATACCGGTGCATCTAGGTTCCATGCCGTTATCTGTTAGAGCAGCCATCGAGAATTATCACTCTCAGAATGAACCTGGCGTTGAGAAAAGTTCCGTAGGAAAAGGGTTACACCCTGGTGACTCGATTATTCTCAATGATCCGTACCAGGGTGGTACCCACTTACCCGATATTACCCTTGTCACTCCAGTATTTGTTCGCGGGATGACTAAGGAACATTCGGATACTGATGAGGTCGGCTCATCAACATTGATTGGTTTTGTAGCCAGCAGAGCACATCACGCTGATGTGGGCGGCATGACACCCGGCTCTATGCCCATCGCCAGGGAAATTTTCCAAGAAGGATTGATTATCCCTCCCATCAAGTTGTACGATAGAGGCCAGCTCAATCAAGCAGCTTGGGATCTGATTCTGGCGAACGTTCGTACTCCTTTGGAGAGATCTGGAGACCTTATGGCTCAGATAGCTGCAAATCAACGTGGTTCATCAAGGTTTCAGGAATTGGTAATGAGATATGGTTTCGATGAGATATCTACTTATATGGATGCGTTGCTAGCATACAC
>JBFFIU010000354.1:0-3717 GCA_041556275.1 Anaerolineales bacterium
CGAGCGCACCCCGAATACGATTTGCTAAATCTTCATCGTAAGCCATGATATTCCTCCTGCGAGAATAGATTCTCTCCTCCACGCCAGCCGAGAGAATACTATACCATGCGTTATGTTGTTAAGAAAAACGTAATATCCTGGTAAGGTGGGTGTAATCTCGCGGCGCGATACTGGGGGTCAATTCAACAGAGGTGCGCGCGAACCTCGCCAGATTTCCAAGCATAAGGAGTGTGAATCATGAAGAAAAAGAGTGCATTGATTTTGTTGGTGGTGGCGATCAGTTTGGTGGCCGTTGTGCCTGCCTTTGCCGGTGGAGGCCCCCCGCCTACGACGCCAGGTGGCGATCGTGTGCGAGTTGAGGTTTATGTGAGAAGCCAAGGGTTGGTCTATGACTCGATCGTTGGCCCAACATTGCCAATGAAAGGCCGCTTCCAGAAGCTGGAGATGGTCGATGGTCGGCTGGAAACAGATTTTGGTCCTGGAGACACCGGGTACCTTGGTGGACGCTGGTGGGTGGATGCGAATGGGGATGGCGAAATGAACGAAGGCGACGCTTTCTTCTCCTGCCCGCTGCTCGGCAAAGGAAGCGCAACACCGTAAATACATGCAAAGTGGAATTTAATTCAATAGCCGGAGTGGTTGACCACTCCGGCTTATTACGTTTTGGACGAGTCAATATATTTCAGGGCGGGATCTTAAAGTATGTTTCCATTTTTTGGCCTCATTTCTGAATCGGCAATTACTGGGAGGAAGAAGATATTCCGTGATTGGTTTCCTGATGCACTGGGCTTACCGTCATCATTAACGGCAGTGGTGAAGGCAGGAGTTTTATTAATTGAAATGTGGAATTATTCGTCTTAAATTAAGAGAGAGGTATAATCTTTCCATCCACGACGCTCCTTTCACCAACCCAATCGACTTTAAGACAACTTCTATCTCGCGAGGTAACTCACGCATGAACTATCCGCCCACTTCAAAAAATCCGGTCAAGGATGAATATTACAGCCTCCAGGTTCAGGACGACTATCGCTGGTTGGAGGATACCGACGATCCGGCTGTTAAAGAATGGACTAATAAACAAAATGAATATACCCGCTCACTGCTTGATCGCTACCCAAATCGCCAGGCGCTCTTCGATCGTTTAAAATATCTTTATTCAGACACCACCATTTATTACGGAATACATTACATTGAGGGCAAATTATTCGCTCTCAAATGGCAGCCCCCTCGCCAACAACCTTTTCTCGTAAGCTTATCATCACCTTACGATGTAGCGTCAGAAAAGATCATCTTCGATCCGAATGAGTACGATCCTTCTGGCAATACAGCCATTGATTTTTACAAACCGTCGCTCGATGGGCAGCTGGTGGCAATTTCATTGTCTGAAGGTGGGAGTGAGGATGGCTCACTCCACCTTTTCGAGGTCGATTCAGGGGAACAGCTGCCCGATCTGATCGCACGGGTGAATTACCCGACTGCAGGGGGGAGTGTGGCCTGGAATGCTGATGGCAGCGGGTTTTATTACACTCGCTATCCACGCCCGGGAGAGCGACCGGCGGAAGACATGTATTTTTACCAACAAGTTTATTTCCACCAAATTGGCGAGCCTATTGAGAACGACACTTATGTGATTGGCGAGGAATTTCCCCGTATTGCTGAGATCGAACTGTACACAACTAAAGATGCTCGCTATTTGCTTGCACTGGTCAGAAATGGCGACGGTGGCGAAATTGCCCACTACGTCAGGAATCCAGATGGAGATTGGAAGCAGGTGACTGAATTCAAAGACGAAGCCCAGGAGGCCGCGCTGGGCCCGGATGGTTATCTCTATCTGCTCTCACGCCGCGATGCGCCGCGGGGAAAAATTCTGCGCCTTTCCCTGGCCGATCCGGATTTGTTGAAAGCAGAAACTATCGTTCCACAACGATCTGGCGCGATCGAGTCCTTCCTGCCCACCCAGGACTTGCTCTACGTCGTTGAACTCGACGGTGGGCCTTCGAAGCTGTGCGTGTTTGACCACCAAGGCATAGAGCTGCCACAGGTGCCAATCGAACAGATCTCGTCCATCTGGCAGATCGTTCGCCTGGAAGGGAATGAGATCCTCTACCGCAGCATGAGCTTTGTCACTCCCACGACCTGGTATCACTATGACCCACAAAAGCAGGAGGCAAAACGTACGGCTCTCTTTTTCCCACCACCGGAAGATTTCAGTGACTGTGAAGTGGTGCGTGAATTTGCCACCTCCAAAGATGGCACCCGTGTTCCGCTAAATATCATCCGGCTGAAAGGGACCAAGTTGGATGGCAGTAATCCCCTCCTGCTCACTGGCTATGGCGGTTATGGCATCAGCATGACCCCTTACTTTAATATCCGGCGGCGCATCTGGTTTGACAAGGGGGGGATCATCGCTGTGGCGAATTTGCGTGGTGGTGGCGAGTATGGCGAAGAATGGCATAAGGAGGGTTATCTGACCAATAAGCAGAATGTGTTTGATGATTTCATCGCTTGCGCGCGACACTTGATTGAATGTGGATATACCAGCAAAGAGAAGCTGTGTATTGAGGGCGGCAGCAATGGCGGTTTATTGATGGGCGCTGCTTTCACCCAGCAACCCGATCTTTTCCATGCCGTTGTAGCACGGGTGGGGATCTACGACATGCTGCGCGTCGAATTGGATCCGAATGGCGAGTTCAATGTGACTGAGTTTGGTACGGTGAAGAACCCCCAGCATTTCGAAGTGCTTTATGATTACTCGCCCTATCACCGTGTTGAGCACGGCACTGCCTATCCCGCCGTGTTGTTAACCACGGGTGAGCATGATGGGCGCGTCAACCCGTCGCACAGTCGAAAAATGGCTGCTCTACTTCAAGAAGCCTCGAGCTCTGAGCAGCCAATCCTGTTGCGGGTAAGCATGGTTGGGCACGGGATTGGAACTTCGTTGGATGAAACTCTGGCTGAGGAAACTGATATCTATGCTTTCTTATTTGACCAGCTGGGATTAGATTGAATTCGCGCTGAGAATTTATTGTTAACGTCAATTCGGGTTAAGAGTTCGGTAAATTAATGTGTCATTCCGAACCCCCAACGGGCCTGTCCCTGATCGGACAGATCGGGGAGGTGAGGAATCCCTATCGAGATGCATTGTAAAGGATCGCTGCAGGGATTTCTCGTCGCGAAGTTTATCCTGAAGTTCTGAAGGGCTCCTCGAAATTACAAGCTTCTTTGTATAATCCATGCTTATCCCGAACTCAGGTTATTGTTAGGATTCGTGTCTACTTTCACAGTGGTTGCAGAAGGTATCATTATACGCGGACAGCACTCTTATGCTGAACCAGTAACGAAATCAGGATGATGCAAGTGGTCTTGTACTTTTGCAGAAAACTGGCCCATGTGTACACCATCCATCAGTGCATGATGCGCTTGCACTTCCAACGGCATCTTTAAGAATTCACCATCCTGGAAAAATTTTCCCCAGGCAATACGGGGTATAGAATCCGTAGGTTGTAAATGCATCGGGTGCATGAAGCTGGTGAACGACACACAGGGTATGGCTGTCATGTACAACCTATCGTCTTGTGTAGGATCGCTTTCCAGGGTCGGGTTTTCTTGTACAAAAGCGATCTGCTCCTCTGCTCTTGCTGCAAATAATGAGAAATCCTGGTCATAAATTATCGTACAGAAGCTGAACAAATCCTCATCCGTTAGAATTGTTGTGGC
>JBFFIU010000355.1:0-3710 GCA_041556275.1 Anaerolineales bacterium
CAGCCAACGCGGGACGCGCTTGCCAAATGGGATCAAAAGTACTGGTGAGAAGAGGAAAAGGACCGCGGCCGCTTTCTCATCCAGGGAGGTGCTCAGCAGCTCCAGGATGTATATCGCTTCGATGAAGGTGGCAATGGATTGGACAAACAGCAAGAATAATATCCCAAAGGCCAGAATGTGCAAATTTCGCCTGGACATTGAACTTCCTCCTCTTCCCCAGCTTAAACAATAGAAATAAATTGGCCGAACCCGAATCTGACATAAGTATAGCCATGGTGCCGATAATACTGCAAGAGTTTTCGTTCCGCAGGAACCTCACCAGAAAAGCATGACTTCCGTTGTGATTTAGATCACTTGTTACCTTTATCCTCCCTTGATAGGATAAACATCTCCGTCATCAAGCCGGTGATCATGTTCAACGAAGTATCCTTCCTGGATGGAGATCTCAACCCCCTGACTGTGATCGCGGTGCAGAGATCGATATGCCGCTCAACCCGCTCGCTGCGAAAATCAGGTTCAATGATCACCCCACTTATTTGACTTTTGTCATTGATATTCAGCACTGAATGTGCGAAAATTCACACATAATCCCGTTTGGTTTGCTCTGAGGAGAGAATTTTGGGAGCTCTAACCGCCCGATATCATTTTTTATTCCGCTCCACTAAAGGTTTGATCCTGGTTGCGATCGCCTTGATCGCGCTTGTTACCGCCATTTGGGGCATGATCTCCGGTCCAATGGCTGAATTTGGCGTCCGGGATATCGTCATCCGCACCTTCGGCATGGATATCGTCGAAGCCGAGCGCGAAGGGCGCATCATCCTGCTTTACCATGCTATCGCCATGGCGGTGGTGGCCATCGAGGTTTACATCATCACGGAGATGATGGCCATGAAAAAGCACCAACAAACAAATATCAACGCCATTATTACATTCGGCTACATATTCTCTTTAGTCTTTGGATTATTGTTCGGATATTTTGGGCACAATTTCATATTTCATGGTCTTTACATACTTGGTCTCTCTCTGATGTTTTTTGGTGGTCTGCAACTCGCCGCCGCGTTGTGGCCCTGGAAGAAAGAATACTATGTCAATAATTCTGAATACGCTCACACCAGAAAGGGTATCAACCTGGAAAGAGTAGCATTCTTTATCATGGTCGTCGCCACTTTAGGCTCAGCAGTATTTGGTGCGATCACCGGCTCTTATTGGGGCAATGGTCATGAGACATTCCTGGCCGAAGATCTGATCCGCGAACCGAGTAAAACTCTCTTACAGAAATCCATAATCGGTCATCTTCATATCATGCTGACTTTAATCGCCATCGCCATCACGCTGATCGTCGGTAGGTGGCAGGATTTCAAAGGAAGACTACATAAGATCGCCATGCCGATGATGATCGTGGGCACAATCATTATTTCTTTAGGTGCCTGGTCTGTTGTCCTCGTTGATTGGGCTCACACCATTATTTATGGCGGTTCTGTTCTCGTCATGCTTGCGGCTCTCTTTTTCGTCATCTTTTCCTGGAGACAGCTCATTCGCAAAGGCTTGGAAAAACGAGGCACCGTTAAAGCCGTATTTGGTCAGAAGATCCGTGCATTGCTGGATGATCCGCTCAAGTTTGGGGTGGGGTGGCAAATGGTATTCATGAACTTCACCGTCAGCGGTGTAGGCATTTTCATGGCGGTCAAGCTGGATGAGATCTTCAGAGTTTGGCCTGCTCGCGAAGAGCGCATTGTTCTCACCGGGCACTGGCATATCCTTTCTGGGATCATTGCCACCATAATCCTCCTGTACTACGCTGATCTGGCCGGTTTGAAGGGCAGAGCCAGAAAGATTTTCGGTTGGTTCGTGATCTTTTTTTCCGACCTGGCGTTCGCTGCGGTAACTATCTTCTCTATGAAGCGCCTGTTTGTGTCCGAATCGGGACAACAATCTCTGGTCAATTGGACAATGCTGTTGGCTGACTTGGGCCTCGCCCTGGTTTTGGTTGCGTTAGCGATGTTGATGATCTGGCGTTTGGCTGATTTGTTTAAGGGGGATGGACGTTGGTCACACGAACTCGATGAATCTGGCTTTGACACACCTCCGCAGGTTGAGCCTGTGAGAGCTCAGGAGGTGATGCCATCAAACTGAGATTGATCTTCATGATACTGGTCGGGATTTTGCTCAGCGCTTGTGTTTCATTTGATGCGAAAACTGCTCCCCCACCCAGCATTGATCCCGGTGTTGACCCCAATTCATGGGTATTGGTTCCGGCTGGGGAATTCCTCATGGGATTGCACAATCATGAAACCTACGTCGCCTATGATTATGAAATTATGACCACGGATGTGACCAACGCCCAGTATGCAAGCTATCTCAACGAAGCTCTGACTCGTAAATCGATTAAAATCGTTGCTGATGAGATCGTTGGTTACTATCCGGGTGATGAATTTCGCGGTCATGAACACGAAGAAGAGATCAAAGCTGGAGATTGGCTTCATGTCCCTTTGGACGATCCTGGTCTGCGTTTGATTCTAGAAGATGGCAAATTTTCTCCCATGCCGGGCTATGAGAATCACCCCATGACCTTGGTGACCTGGTTCGGGGCAAAAGCCTATTGTGAACTATATAAATGGCGATTACCAAGCGAGATTGAATGGGAGAAAGCTGCCCGAGGGACTGACGGTCGCCCATATCCTTGGGGAGAAAGGATCAAACCCAACAGCGCAAATTATTACAGCAGCAATGACATTTTCGAGAAGATCACCGGCAAGCTGGGCGACACCACCCCGGTAGGCCTCTATAATGGCGGGAATTACGAAGGATACCAAACCCAAAATTCTCCCTCCCCATATGGTTTGTTCGATATGGCTGGCAATGTCTGGCAGTGGACGGGAGACGTATACCCCGACCAGCACTACCGTTATATGCGTGGTGGCAGCAAGGATAATTACGCCTACAACCTGCGCGCATGGACCCGCAACAGTGCCGGACCAGCATTCTACAGTCCTGGCGTTGGCTTTCGGTGCGTGAGAGACGCAGAGAATTAGTGAAAATCAACAATCAAATCATGAGAACAGCTTACTTCACCCTCAAGAACAAATATTGGCCCTTGATAAAAAGCCTACAAACGGGGCTGCTGCTGGCTACAGGTCTGGCTGGCTTCATGAGTGCCAAATGCCCTATATTGGATTGGCAAAAGTTATTTGGGATTACCGGCAGCCTGTTCCTGGCCATCAGCGGGAGCACGGTGATCAACATGTGGTACGACCGAGATATCGATGCCCGCATGGAACGAACCTGTAGACGCCCACTTCCCTCTGGAACGGTAAGTCCCTGGGAAGCACTCATATTTGGTCTGATCCTATCTTTATTTGGTGTAGGGTGGGCTTTTAGTTTGAGCAGCCTGTATGGCACCATTGTTCTGGCAGGTATTTTCTTTGATGCCCTCGTCTATACCATGTGGTTGAAACGACGCACAGCCTGGTCGATTGTTTGGGGTGGGATCGCTGGCGGGATGCCGGTACTGGCTGGTCGCGCTCTCGCCATTGGTCAGATCGATTGGGTTGGTATTGCTCTGTGCTTGGGGATTTTATTCTGGATTCCCACTCACATCCTCACGTTTAGCATGCGCAATTTCGATGACTATCAACAAGCTGGCATCCCAACCTTTCCCTCCAAATATGGATTCCGCGCCACCCAATTGACCATCACGCTTTCCAGCTTAA
>JBFFIU010000356.1:0-3686 GCA_041556275.1 Anaerolineales bacterium
GGCGCGCCCATCTCGGTGAACATGTCAAGTGATTGCTTATAGATATCTCGTGCCCGTTCCAGGTCGCCTGGTTCGTTACGGGCTCCAGGACTCATTTGGCTTCCAATCCTTGATCATTTGGATTCCAGCTAATTCTATCAACCGCTCTATATCGTTATAATACTCATATCCCATGAAGTGGATAGTATGTCCTGGACAGCGAACATATTCAATATGACTGATGGCAATTCGCAATCTATAATCAATATACAAATATTGGTTATCGCTGTCCACAAAATTGGGGTGGCTAGTGACGAATCCATTGATTTACCAAGCTAACAAAAGTACCCCAGTTCGCTCCCGGGCATCCCTTCGGTTTTATTATTGGGTGGGTTACCTTTATTACCGGTGGGCTTGAGCGACAGGTCCTTCTTTTTTCAGATAAATCATCTTTAGTCGGAATAATTGGATCATTTTTATTGGTAATGGGTCGATCAGCGGCCTAAGCTTATCAATGGATATCGTAACGCTTGACCCTCAATGGGTTTTTGATCGATTCCTCAGCCCCGTAATAACAAAGAATTCCTGGACATTGGCACTTTTTGGCAGTTATTGTCCTTGATTTGGCAGTTCTCATTGGAGATAATCAAATTACCTGACAGAAGCCATAACAAATTAGGAGGGTAAACAATGAACCGAAAGAAAACATTAAAAATAATCCTGGGGGGGGTTTTAATTACCATAATACTGGTTGCCTGTGGGAGATCCCAGGATGAGCTGGATGCTACAGCCACACAGGCTACTGTCGAGCAGTTTGCTACCCAGACAGGGGAAGCTCCCAAATCTACACCCATACCTACAAGGATGCCATCTCCAAAGCCCGTCACTCCAACGGCCACACCACAATTTGTGGTCGAGCCGGTGATGATCCCATCCTGCACGGGAGGAGAATCGGGCGACACAACGATATTCAATGAACTGGTTGATTCGCTGGCGCTAAATCTATTCGAAGCAGATAGCTACCGTTACCATACACTTTATCGTTATACAGCGGAGGACGGCTACGCCGATGATGATCTATCGATTGATGTGAAGGGGGCTCACAGTAGCCTGCCCACCTCAAATGATGAGGGTTTTAATTACCCGTCTCAGACCTATGAGCGCTCACATGTCGCTCTGACAAACCTTACGACCATGTCAAACACAGAATTGATCGTCACTGGTGATGGGCTCTGGCTGCGTGCGACAGATGATCCTGGCTGGATGGCCCTTGATTCCGCCACCTCCGCCGACATGTTCAATCTGATGGATATGTTTTCGCCACCACTGGTGCTGTCCTTCATGATCGGAGGTGGAGGCCTTGCGCCTGGCGTCTGGGCTGCAGAGCCCACAATGGCGCAGGTCGAAACTCTCTCTGGTCAGGAAGTAATACACCGCTGCTGGCTCTTGCCTGAAGTTGACGATGGTATCAACGCCTATCTTATCCACTACGAAAGCATCTACACCTTCCTCAACAATGCCGAAATTCATCTCTGGACAGCCGAGGACGACACACAGCTCGTCCGGCTGGCCCTTGCGGGGGATCATGTCGGAGAACGACTTGGAGAATACGAAGGGGAGATGCACGACACACCCACCGGCTTCCTTTTGTGGATGGAGATATCCGATCTGGACCAGCCGATTGATATCACACCGCCGGACCGCGACGAGATCACTCTGACCATCACCACAGACTCTGGGCAAGCCGATACAGTTTCGGCACCCATTAACGAATTTCCACTACCTGCCGACGCAGAGCTGGTCGGCGTATTTGGCGATTCGGATACCACGCCCATGGTTCCGCGCGAGTACAGTTGGCTGTACTTCGATCTACGGTATGGGGTGCCCAATTACTACTATGGATCAGGTTGGTATGATACCCCGGAAGATCGCCTTCCAGCATATGAGACCAAAATGAACCTCTCCCAAGCGACCGCCTTTTATCTGGATCAGATGTCCAGTCTGGGTTGGTCTTTGCAGAATACCTTCCTACAATGGGGGCAGCCGATGCTTTTCCTGATTTTTGAACGAGATGGGACTACACTGCCCGTCATCCTCGAATCTGGGAAACCAGGTGTCACGCAGGTTGGGGCTATCTTGCCGCCGCCAGAAGATGTACTTGATGCAGTTCTCTCTGGGTGGGAGAGCTACACTACCCAGAATTCCGACTTGGGAGACGATATGATCGAGGCCATCGCCATCGACGACTCGGAAAACGCCTGGATCGGCACAAACAGTGGGTTAAACTTCTTCGATGGTGGAGTGTGGACCACCTACACCACAGAAGATATGAATTTGGTTACAGATAGGCAAGACTTAAAAGTCACCACCTTGACCGTTGACCAGCAGGGATGGGTGTGGGTAGGAACATTGGGTGGGCTTTCAGTTTATGATGGCAATACTTGGAAAAGCTATACACCAGAGAATTCAGGGCTGGTAGATTCTCCAGATACGATGACTGTGGATAGCAATGGGAGAATATGGATAGGCCATTATGGCTCGGGTGTGAGTGTGTTCGACGGGACCACCTTTACGAACTATGGGCTGGAGGATATTGGAATGCCGGACGGTCACGCTATCGAAACCATCGCTCCAGATCTACAAGACCGTATTTGGGTTGGGACCAGCAGTGGTGGGGTCCACGTCTTCGATGGAAATACCTGGGAAACAGTCGTGAAGGAGAAATCGTCACCAAATACATGGGATGGTCAAAATATCAACGATCTCGCCATTGACCATCGAGGTTGGGTCTGGATCGGCACTGAGGAAGGGTTGAGCGTTTTCGATGGAGATACATGGACGACCTACAATACGGAGAACTCCGGTCTTGCCGATGACTGGGTAAAAAGCCTGGGTATTGATCAGTACGGCAGAGTATGGGTAGCATCCACGAGCGGACGTCTCAATCTTCTGGATACGAGCGGCGAATGGGCGGACTATACGCCTATCGCTCCAGAAATATCCCTTTATTTTCCTGAGGTGTTGACCATTGACCCACAAGGGCGCATTTGGATTGGTTCAAATTTTGATGGAGTTAGCGTCTTCACCCCGCCTGAACCATGATCCTTATTACCAAGGAACCAATGAATATTCCTGCTCCCGCTTTGATCATCACTTAAAGACGTTTGAGGCACGATAACATTCAATACTAAGGAGGAAGAACGATGAACCGGAAGGTAACTTTATTAACAATCTTAGGGGCTTTGGTGGCCATCTTATTATTAAATGCTTGTGGTCCATCGCAGGACGAACTGGATGCGACCACTACGCAGGCTGCCTCTGAGCAGTTTGCTACCCAGACGGCAGACGAGCCAACAGTCACGCCGACTTATACGATTACGCCTATACCAACCAACACCCCCACAGCAACTCCCGTTCCGACCAACACCCCAACGGCAACACACACACCACAACCTGATCCAAATATGACGTTGGAAGTGAAGGGGACGTATCTTCAGGAGTTCGTCACCTATCAAGGCAGTGCCAGTCCCGGAGCGAGAGATGGGGATATTATTCTAGACCCAGACGGACGCATATGGGTTGCAGGAGGAGGTCTGGGATTGACCGGGCTACATGTTTTCGACGAGACAGAATGGACAAACTACAATGGAGAATATTGGGATCTAGCTGTAGGCATGCAGGGGGAGATATGGGCAGCCCCACTTTAC
>JBFFIU010000357.1:0-3684 GCA_041556275.1 Anaerolineales bacterium
CAGTTGTGGTGAATTCATTGGGAAAAGAAATCCTGAATCTTTTCGAGAAAGATGATGATTGTGATGAGTTTACCAAGTTGGGGGATTATACAATCCAAGAATTGATTGAGAAATCCGATCAGGTTCAATTATCTGAAATCTCAATTGGTGGAATCCAACCCCTGGTAGTCGAAATTGAGATCCGTGCCTTAGATGGAAAGCGCCCGCATTGGATAATGATGTTGCGTGAAGTTACTGAGGATCGAGAAACCCAGGTGCGGAGCCAAATGCAGGATCGGCTTGCAACGGTAGGCCAGTTAGCAGCAGGAATAGCTCATGACTTCAACAATATCATGGCAACAATATTGGTCTACAGTGATCTGTTAAGAAAAGATCTGGCCATGATTCCCTCAGGATTAGATCGATTGGCTATCATCCAGCAGCAGGTGCAACGAGCATCGAGTTTAATCCGACAAATATTGGATTTCAGCAGGCGATCAGTGATGGAACAAACCAACATGGACCTATTGCCTTTCATTAAGGAATTTGAGAGATTATTAGAAAGAGTGCTTCCTGAGACGATACGTGTGGAATTAAATTATCATCCTGACAAGTACTGTGTTCATGCTGATCCAACACACCTGCAGCAAGTCTTCATGAATTTAGCAGTTAACGCACGTGACGCAATGCCTGAAGGTGGAATTTTAAGCTTTGATATCAAACGCTATCAATTGGAGGCGGGTGATATCCCTCCCAGCCCATACATACCCCAGGGAGAATGGATCTCAGTATCGGTAGGGGACACTGGCTCAGGTATACCCGCAGAGGCGATCCCACACATTTTTGAACCCTTCTTCACTACAAAACCCCTTGGGAAAGGGACGGGTTTGGGATTAGCGCAAGCATATGGAATTGTAAAACAACATGGGGGATACATAGATGTTCAAAGTCGCATTGGAGAGGGGACAAGATTTTCTGTTTTCTTACCAGCTTTACCTAATCAAGAACTCGACAAGAATGATCGGCATCTTGCTACACCAAAGGCAGGCCGGGGGAAAACAATTCTTGTTGTTGAAGATGACCCAAGTACATTGAACGCCATCCAAGATCTTCTCGAAGCCCAACAGTACCAGGTGTTTGTAGCCGAGAATGGTAAAGAGGCTTTAGAAGTTTACTCACAATATCATGAAAAGATCGACATGTTGATCAGTGATCTGATAATGCCAGAAATGGGGGGATTAGCATTGTACAACGAGCTTCAGAACCTCAGGTGTCAGGTGAAGATATTATTTGTCACAGGTCACCCAATGATTGAGGAGAGCCAAACCGAGCTCAGCAGCGAATGGATTTCATGGCTGCAGAAGCCGTTCTCTGTTACAGATTTTTTCTGTGCTATTGAGGAGCTGTTGGTAGACAAACATGATTCACCCCAAATTTAAGTTTTCTTGAGTACAAAACATGTTTTTTTCCATCCCCCTGTGGTCCCCCCTTCCAATGCGTGGAGGGGGAAACGGTTTGGTTGGGGGCAAAACGAATCTATGACATGATATCAATGACTCATCCGAAAAGATTAAATTAGGGATGAGTCATGTTCATTTCCATCTAAAAGTACAAGCGGTGTATCATAAATCGGGTGAGGGATGATGTGCAGCGGAACCTGGTATACATCAGAAAGGTATTTTTGTTTGAAGACCTCTTTTGGGGTACCATATGCGCGTAGGCGTCCTTCACCAAGCAGTGCAACCTGGTCGCTAAAAAGAGAAACTAAATTAAGGTCGTGCAGTGACATTAATACTGCCAATCCGCGGTCGCGAGATAGCCTGCGAACCAATTCAAGTATGGTTGCCTGATGCCGTAGATCCAAATGCGCAGTGGGCTCATCGAGAAGGATAACTTGAGCATCCTGAGCAAGCGCGCGCGCCACCATGACAAGTTGCTGTTCACCCCCTGAGAGCTCTTCGACACGACGTTCGGCCAGTTCAGTTATGTGAGTGCGTTCGAGCGCCCATTTTGTTTTATCAAAATCGATTTTGCTGGGATTTCCAATCCAACCAAGATAAGGTGTGCGCCCCATCAACACAGCCTGGTTAACGGTGTAAGCAGGTGGCAGTTTACGGGCCTGGGGTACGACTGCCAGGAGTCGAGCGCGTTGGCTGACGGTTACATTGGATAGATCGCTTCCAGCAGCATGCACCGACCCGGATTTGAGAGGCAGAACGCCACTGATCGCTCGGATCAATGTTGTTTTTCCGGCTCCATTGGGTCCGATTAAGGCTACCACTTCTCCGGCTGCAACCTCAATCGATACATCATGCAGGATCTCACTCTCCCCATAATTAACTGAAATAGAGCGTACTTGCAACATATACATATCCTCTAAACTTGAGACACTCCTCGTTGAGAACGTCTTAACACCCAGAGAAAAAATGGTGCCCCAGCCAGGGCGGTAATCACACCAACAGGAATCTCTTGAGGGGCAAGAAGCGTGCGGGCTAATAGATCAGCGATCAATAAAGTGGTTGCTCCTCCTAAGATTGAGAGTGGAACCAAATTGCGATAATCCGGCCCCCAGATGAGGCGAATTAAGTGGGGCACAATGAGACCAATAAAACCGATCACCCCAGTGAACGATACCGCTGTAGCGGTTGCCAATGAAGCTGCCAGGATAACCAGGATCTTGGTGCGTTCCACAGGAAGACCAAGCTGATGGGCTTGCTCGTCGCCAAATTGAAGTACATTCAAGGCATGACCAGCTGCAATGAGAATCCCTATGCTCAAGAAAATATAAGGAAGAGAGGCGATCACCGGTGCCCAGCCACTTAAAGTTGAACCGCCAAGCAACCAGGCGATCGCCCGCCGCACTTCGCCCGTAGAGCGCAGCATAATAAACGATGTAAGAGCAGATGCAAAAGAACCAACCGCAACCCCAGCCAGGATCAGATTTGTGGTTGAGATCACATTCCCAAATCTTGCCAGGCTATAGACAAGGATGACGGTTATTGCAGCCCCGACAAAAGCGGAGATAGGTACAGAGAAGAAGCCGAGATAATTGCTCGGCCAGTTGAGAGACATAGCCACTACTGCCCCTAATCCTGCGCCCGAAGCGACCCCGATCAAGTAAGGATCGGCAAGAGGGTTTTGGAATAAACCCTGGTAAGCAGCTCCACTAGCCGCCAAGGCTGCGCCCGCTAAAGCGATAAGAACTGTGTGCGGTAAGCGCAATTGAACGACGATAGTCGCCAGAGTCCCGCTGTCCGGTTGCAGCGAAAATGCGTCCAAAATAAAGCGTGCAACAGAGATGGGTGGAATATAGACAGCGCCCACCCCAACGCTGAGCAAAATCGCTATGCTCAGCAGCAATCCATTCAGTAAATAGGGGTGCACCATTCTGCTTTTCACGAGATTAATTCTTTGAGCACTTAGAATTGACCTTATCATTTGAGAACATCATTCTTCATAAACTTCTGGATGGATCAAAATTGCTAATTGCTCCAGGCCATCCACCAGGCGCGGTCCCGGACGGCTGACTAAGTTATCATCGAAGGTATAAATTCTTTCGTTTACCAGAGCATTGATATTGCTCCAGCCAGTGCGTTCTTTAACTGTCTCAGGAGATACTCCATAAGCCGCGTCACCCAGCAGAATCACCTGCGGGTCTCTAATAAGCAGCTCCTCTACACTAATTTGCAAATATTGTCCTTCTAG
>JBFFIU010000358.1:0-3677 GCA_041556275.1 Anaerolineales bacterium
AAGGGATAGGCTTCCAGATATTCAATCAAAGCTTCTTTCATGCTTTGGTTGATCGCGATTTCATGCCGTTTCCCTCGTTTCCGCTCTTTAATCCAGAATTTGTTTTTGATCTTGCCCGTTTCGTCTAGGAACTGGCTGAGTCGAAGTTGTAACAAATCAGAGATGCGCAAAGCCGCGTTGATGCCGATGACAAATAACAGCAAATCGCAATAACGTTGCTGACCACGAAGTAAATTTTTGATCTGAGCGATTTTCTTCCGGTCTCGGATAGGCTCTACAAATTTCATACGCCTCAAAAACAGTGAACACATTATCTATTACTCGAAATATGTTTACTGAAAACACCGTAGCATTTTTTGCGGGGAAAAAAAGTTTTGATTTATCCGCCCTTTTCTTGCTTGAGTGAACACAATAGGGGTTATGTTAAGTAGGATTTAGTTTGAGAGAGGGATCGACCAGAACATTATTTCACATCATCGCAGGTCTCCTAGTAAATCCCCGGAAACAACCGATAGCGCACGCGTCGCGCATATTCCTGATACCCTGGCAGCTCTTTGAGTAGCGTTCGGTCCTCGAGTGCGGTTCTGATCACAACGATAACCAGCGCCACAGCTGCCGGAATAAGTGTCCACAAAGAACCTAAGGCCAGCACAATTCCTAGCAATGGCAGAATATTTCCGGCATAGCCTGGATGCCGAACGATTCGATAGGGTCCGCTGTCACACACAGCATGCCCTCGATCCGCTTGAATGCGCACCACGCTGGAAAAGAAACGGTTCTCTGCAAATGCCCACGCAGCAAAAGCATATCCGAGCGCGATTAAGAAAATGCCGAGCACGGTCAGCCATAGGGGGAATACAGGTGACCATCCAAAGCGGTGGTCTAGTCCTGCCACAATCATGAGTGGGTAACCTATACTCAGCGCCATCAGCGGGGCAAGCACTTTATCCCATGCTTTCGCATCTTGGATCTTCTCAACGTTTTGTCGTTCTGCTGTCAATCCCGGATGCCGCCATTCCCCCCAAATGCGTCCTCCCACACCGGCAGCAACAATTAGCAGGGCATAGACCCACGCCTGCCACCAACCGAAATCTCCTCCGCACACGAATAAAAGTAGTGGTATCAAGAGATACATCGCAATCAAACCAATCCACTGGCGAGGGGAAGCTGTTTGAACCGCCTTTTGATCAACGATCTTCGGTGTCATATCATACTCCAGTCACGCGAGAATCAATCTGCGATTTCATCATACTACTTTTTGAATTCACCGTAAACAATTCCGACCTTGCTTACCACTAAGTTCCATCCTTCAATTACACGCACAACGGGTTGATAACCTAACAATTTAATGCGCGAAATCCGTCTCAGTCATCTTATCCGAATCAAAATCGACATCTTGTTTGGATAAAGTCATTCTCGGATATATTATCAACACAAATTCCATGTATAAAGTGAAATGCTGGAGCTTATCTGTTACATTTTCATGGTAATGGATATATCAATATTTCATCCCACTTTTTCAACAGCCTGAAAGGATGTAAGCTTCTTCCATTATTAATTAGAAAACCGATGATTGACTGGATCGCCAGCATCGTTTCATAATAAGGATGCCGTAATAATAATTATGAAGCTCTTACCAATCATCTAGACCAAGATCCTCCCTGACGCCCGGAACTCGAGCGAGATTACGCTACTTCAGCCCTGGATGGGATACGGGAAGAGCACTGCCTTGACAAGGCTGGCACTCGGAAGAAGCGTGCATCATGTTCAAAGTGCAGCACAAAATCGAAACGAAATGATCCTGAATTTCAGGTAGACACCAATTTCCGACAGCATGGAATAACGAAGGAGATTATCGATGTAAATAAAGGACAAAGTAACGGTGATCACAGGAGGCGCAGCTGGAATCGGGAAAGCGACAACGGAGCGTTTCCTGGAAGAAGGGGCGAAAGTGATCATATGTGATATTGATCTCGGCGATGGAGAGAAGGTCCTTGCGGAAATGGGGGAAAAATTGACTTTTTATCCAGTGGATGTCACCGATCGGGCTGCGGTGCAAAATTAGGTAGAAGTAGTTATCAAGGAATTCGGGCGGATCGACGTATTGGTCAACAATGCAGGTATCCTGCGGGACAATAAACTTGTCAGAGTCAAAGATGGTGAACTGGTCAAACAGATGCCTGAGAAGGATTTCGATGCGGTGATCGCGGTCAATTTGAAGGGTGTGTTTAACTGCACGCAGGCTGTTGCACCCTACATGATCAATCAAGGCGAGGGCGTGATCCTCAATGCCGCTTCAGTCGTTGGTCTGGACGGTAACTTTGGTCTGACAAATTACGTTGCAACGAAAGCAGGAGTCATCGGTATGACCAAGGTATGGGCCAGGGAGCTGGGCCGCTACAATATCCGGGTAAACGCGATCGCTCCGGGTTTTATCTTGACTGAAATTGTAAGGCAAATGCCTGAGGAGATCGTGCATGGCATGCTGGCTCGGACTCCCTTACGGCGTGTAGGCGAACCAAGAGACGTGGCGAACGCGTACCTCTTCCTAGCCTCAGATGAAGCGTCCTTCATATCAGGAGTCACCTTGAGAGTGGATGGCGGTATTGTCGTAGGGACATAAAGCAAGATAACAAGCATGAATTTCGAGAATATCGATAAATTCGAAGCCTTATTTTGTCTTTCTGAGCGAGGCACTAGATAAGAATCTCTGTATAGTTTGACGAATTTTGCTCCCTCTAATCAGATTCTTCATCCCCATCGTCTACGCTTTGGACAAAGGCCTCGCTCCTCAGAGAATTACAAGATATTCGTTGGGTGGCAGCTTACTTTAAATAATAATACCAACTTTAATAAGCATTTGACAAACTGAGGGATTTCGGTCTATCCAAAGAACATGGAATTACAGGGAGAGGATCCTAATCACCCCGGTGATAGGCAGCTCATTGTTTGCTCGAAGTTGTCATTAAGATATTTCCTATGCAGGGAGGGTTGACCAGCTTAACTTCGTGGATGACAGCGAGGGTAATTTAGGTTATAGATAAGTTGTATTATTAAAGAGAATATATGCAAATTTAGCCGAAGGGCAGGAAGGCAGGACATTTATCTGGTGAATTTTGGGACTTATGACACTTGATACCTAAGCGATTATATGGAACATGGTAGATGAGCAGATATTTTATTTATAGCAAATTTGGTGGGAACAGTTAATTGGCAGGGGCTTAAACGGTAACAGCATTTTCACAAAGGTCGAGATTTAGGCTCCGTTTCTCAAACAAACTTCCTGAGATTGAGAGAAGTCGAATCAATGAGTTCGAAAGGAGTAATGTCATGGAAAAATCGAGATTGCTTGTCATAGGTCATTTAATCATACTACTGGTTCTACTTTTGGTCTTTATCTTGGGTAATCCCATTCCGGCGATCGCTCATGGTGATGGCGTAGATCTGGGCGTTATCCATGCGTGTGTAGACGATTCAAATGGTAAGCTCAGGATTGTGACTGGGGATGAGGGATGTCCAAAGAAAGAATCAGCCCTGGATTGGAACGCCCAAGGTCCCCCAGGACCACAGGGGCCAGTAGGTTCAACTGGTCCCGAAGGGCCTCAGGGTCCAGCAGGACCCCAAGGTCCCACTGGTTCGGCTGGTCCCGAAGGACCTCAGGGACCTGAAGGACCTCA
>JBFFIU010000359.1:0-3669 GCA_041556275.1 Anaerolineales bacterium
ACGGCGACGAGTTTGTAAACGCCCCCTAGAGCAGGATCTCCATCTGACACAATTAGTCGTGTGCCCACCCCATAAACCAGTCGGTCGATCAATTTATCCGCCACGACACCATAACGAGGCGCTTCTTCCTGAATTTGAGTTAAGATCTGCCAGATCACCAGTTCGTCGAGGTTATTTGATAACACGATAACGGTATCGGGAAATCCAGCCTCGTCGAGCATTTTTGCAGCCTGAATACTCAGGAAGGCCAGATCACCTGAATCCAGCCTGATCCCAATCGGATCATGTCCTTTGAGACGTAATTCCTCAAATACCCTAATCGCGTTCGGGATGCCACTTTCGAGAGTGTTGATCGTATCTACGAGTAAAAGGCAGTCATCCGGATATACTTCGGCATATGCCCGGAAAGCATCCAGTTCACCTTGCCCCAATGCCATAAATAGTTGAACTATGCTGTGAGCATGGGTACCCTTTGGTGGGAATCCAAGCACATGCGATAGACCTACATTCGAAGAGAAGTCCGCCCCACCGATCATCGCTGCTCGAGTTCCAGCATTCGCTCCTTTATCCTGCCCACGTCGTAATCCGAACTCCAACATCACTTTCCCCCTACCACTTTCCTTAATACGGGCAGCCTTGGTGGCGATCAAAGTCTGGTAATTGATATGGTTGAGTAAAGAAGTTTCCAAGATTTGTGCTATAGCCAGAGGTCCTTGAACAACTGTTAGGGGTACATTGGGATGGACAACTCTGCCCTCTGGGATCGCTTGCAGAGAGATCGGCTCAAAATTACCATTGGTCCGCAACCAATTTAAGAAATCATCCTCAAAAATTCTCCCTCCAACCCGATTTGTCTGGCTGCGCAAGTATTCGATATCTTCCTCTTTACAACGAGTATTCCCCATCCAATCCAGCAACCACTCTAGCCCGGCACTGATACAATAACCAGCTTTGTGCGATCCATAATCAGGGTAACTGCGAAAGAAGTGATCAAATTGACTTAATTTTTCATGCATTCCCAAACGATAATACACTTGGGACATTGTCAATTGATATTGATCCATGAACAAGAATCCCTCCGCAGTATCCCTGTCACTTGGGTTCATCTTTCAACTCCTCCGCAACCATAATTCAACAGTTCAGGGTGGAGAATATTGTCATTCACGATCAGAACGCCGTAACCACCACTTATTGATTTCGACTCCCCAGAACACAATCGTGCTTAATACTAGGCTGATGCCCAACTCAGCTCCCGAGAGCGAATTGGTCTTAAATACTGACTGCAAAAACGGCACATATATAACTGCTAATTGCAAAGCAAGAGTTAGTAAGACTGCATTCAATAGCGATTTATTTGAGAGTAAACCAATTTTAAATAGGGATTCGCGTTCCGAACGCAAAGCCAGAGCGTTTCCCATTTGGGAAAGAGTCAAAGTGGTGAAAACAATAGTCTGCCAATTAGGGTTTCCAATGGACCAGAAATAATAGCCCACCCCAAGCGACACCAATCCCATGAGGATTCCAACCCAAATTATTTGGCTGGCCATGCCTCTTGCGAAGACATTTTCGTTTGGCGGATATGGTGGGCGTTTCATCACATTCTTTTCTGCCGGTTCGATTCCCAGTGCTAATCCCGGTAGACCATCCGTAACGAGGTTCACCCACAGAATCTGGAGCGGCAATAAGGCAAAGGGCATGCCTAATAATGGTGCTACAAGCATGACCCATATCTCTCCTGCATTACTGGTCATGGTGTACTTAAAGAATTTACGGATATTATCGTAGATACGACGTCCTTCTTCAACCGCAGCTACGATGGTGGCAAAATTATCATCCAGCAAGATCATATCGGATGCTTCCTTTGCGACATCCGTACCGGTGATGCCCATAGACACCCCGATATCAGACTCCTTCAATGCCGGTGCATCATTGACGCCATCACCAGTCATCGCAACGATTTCACCCTGCTCTCCTAAGGCATGTACTATATTTAACTTGTGTTCAGGTGAAACACGAGCGAAAACATCCACTTTATGCACAACCTCGCGAAGTCCATCATCATCTAGCTGGTCAAGTTCTAAACCGGTAAGAACACGTCCATCCTTTGAGATGCCCAATTCATCCGCAATTTTTCTTGCAGTGAGCGGGTGATCTCCGGTTATCATCACCGGTCGGATCCCAGCAGTAGAACATTTTTGTACTGCTTCCTTGACCTCAGGACGAGCAGGATCCATCATACTGACCATGCCGACAAAGATCAGCTCCTTCTCGAATTTGTCTTGGCTATCATCTGGATCTACTTCATCAATCGGACGAGTGGCAACACCGAGTACACGCATTCCATTTTCAGCTTGCTCATTGTTGGCCTTCATGATCCGTTCTAGCCAATTTTCATTGAGAGGTTCAACTTGCCCATCTACCCATACTCGGTCGCAAACCGGTATCAAGCTGTCCACTGCGCCTTTCGAAAAGATCACATATGGAAATTCGCCGAGATAGCCTTTCCAGTTCCAAATATTCTTGATCTGCGGGGATATCTCGTTTGGCTCGCTTGGAAAATTATGTACTGTCGTCATGCGTTTTCTTTCTGAGTCGAAAGGGACTTCCGCTGTACGGGGAAAAGTTTGTTCCAAGTTGCCTTTTACCATCCCCGCACGGGCTGCTGCGACCACCATAGCGCCTTCGGTCGGATCTCCGATATATTCATATTCTCCATTCTCGTATTCCAAGACAGCATCATTTGCCAACGCGCCTCCGGCCAGCAATATCGTCAACGCTGGATATTCGCAAAGCATGTCGATTGTGGCTTGATCGGGTTCCTCATCAGGAAGAACAAGGCGTGAGAATTTTCGATCACGGAGATCTTCGACCAGGTCAATTTTATGACCAGCAACATCCAGGATCGTGACTGTCATGCGGTTCTCCGTTAGTGTCCCGGTTTTATCCGAGCAGATCACCGTCACAGAACCCAGGGTTTCAACTGCAGGCAGCTTTCGAATGAGAGACCGCCTTTTGAGCATCCTTTGAGCACCCAATGCTAAGGCGATCGTCACGACAGCAGGTAATCCTTCGGGAACTGCAGCCACTGCCATACTGATACCGGTTAATAGCATCAGCTCAAACGATTCCCCTCGGAAGATACCGATCAGGAATACCAGAGCAACGAGTGCCACTGCTGCCACAGCAAGACCCTTGCTGAGCTGATTGATCCTTTTTTGAAGTGGAGTCAAATCACCAGTTGTAGTCTGGATCAGGGTAGCAATATTTCCTAACTCAGTATTCATCCCGGTATCAACCACCACGGCAGTTGACCGTCCGTAAGTGACAATGGTTCCCAAATAAGCCATGTTAACCCGATCGCCAAGTGGCAAATCGGATTCTGCCACGAAGCTGGAATCCTTTTCTACTGGTACCGACTCGCCAGTCAATGCCGCCTCTTCAATCCGCAAATTTGTGCTCTCTACAAGCCGACAATCCGCTGGTATCACATTGCCGGCTTCCAACAAGATCACATCGCCAGGCACCAATTCAGTCGCTGAGATCTCTTTGATGTGACCACTCCGGCGAACTTTGACGGTTGGCACGGACAGCTTCTTTAAAGCTGACATGGCCTCTTCCGCCTTGTATTCTTGCTGGAATCCAATGGCAGCATTGATCAGAATGATAGCG